>BTUC01000179.1:0-13986 GCA_045863575.1 Phycisphaerae bacterium | reverse complement strand
CGCAGCCCGAAACTGGTCCGGCCCATTCGCGGCATGCTCGATCTGCTGGGCACCGTGCCGGGCTATCGCGAGTTTGACCTGTCGGTGCCGTTCATGATTGCCCTGCCGATCTTCACGGCCATCCTGATCAGCGATGGCGGCTACGGCCTGGTGCTGATGCTCGCACCACTTCTGCTGTATCGCGTCGTGGCCCGTCAGCTCGGCGAGGCCTTCGCACAGTTGCTGATTCTGGTCGGCGCGGCGGGCCTGCTCTGGGGCGTGCTGTGCGGCAGTTTCTTCGGAGTGGTGCTGTATGATCCGCTGCTGCCGGTCAACCTGTCCGAGCGCTCGCGCACGCTGCTGATGCACATGGGCTTCACCATGGGCGCGATACATCTGAGCATCGCTCAGCTCTGGCAGGCCGCCCGCTACTGGCCGGACCTGCGGGCGATCGGCCGGGTGGGGTGGGCCCTGTTCATCTGCGGCATGTACGGCGTCGTGCGCATGTTCGTTTTGCGGGCGCCGATGGGCTGGGACACGCCCTGGCCCATGCTGCTGATCGTCGGTGCGGCACTCGCGGTCATCTTCCACCAGCCGAGCCGCAACGTGCCGATGATGCTCGCGCTGGGACTCGCCAATTTTCCGCTGTCCATGCTGTCCACTTTTTCCGACGTGATCAGCTACGTGCGCCTGATGGCCGTTGGCCTGGCCAGCACTGTGCTCGCGTCGAGTTTCAACGATCTGGCCATGGGCATGACCTACCGCCCGGCGACGGTTCTCGTCCTCGTGTTCGGGCACACGCTGAACGTTGGACTCGTGCTCATTGCCCTGTTTGCCCACGGCGTTCGTCTCAACATGCTCGAGTTCGCGACCAACCTGGGCATGCAGTGGACGGGCTACCCGTACCAGCCGTTTGCCGAAGGAACTGCACAACAGGAGAAGATGGGATGATCATCGGTCAGGCTGCAATGATTCTGGCGGTCGAGAGTGCGTCCTACTGGCGTTTTCTCAGTGAAATGGGCGACGTGATGGCGCTCGGGCTGGCCGCCCTGGGAAGTGCCATCGGCATCGGCATGGCCGGACAGGCCGCGGCGGGCGCATGGGCCAAGGAGGCTCGCGCGGGGCGGCGCCTCAGCTTCACCTACATCATCCTGCTGGGCATGCCCATCAGCCAGACGCTCTACGCAATGATCGTGATGAACAACATGCGCCGCGTGTTCACCAATGCCGAAGTCATGGTCAACGACGCCGGCCTGCTCTTCGGCATCGGTCTGGCCACCGGCCTGGGCGAAATGCTCTCCGCCTGGATGCAGGGCCTGGTCGGCGCCGCCGGCATCCGCGCGCTCAGTGAAGGAGAAGGAAAGGGCTTCGCCTTCATCATCATCGCCATGGGCATCGTCGAAACGGTCGGCATCTTCACAATGGTGTTTCTGCTGGGAATGATCCCCGAGGTCTGAGCCGCCCAGCCGGATCTACCACTCCACTACCCACTGAATTGGCCGACCGTGCCGAAAGCATCGAGCCGCGGGCTTTATGCCCCGCGCGCCCGATCGAGCATCAAGGACCGGTCCCGGCTTGTTGCTTGACCGTGTCGTGGAGAGTGCAGCGTTCCGGGCGTCGCCCTGAGCATGCATTGGCTGATCGAGGAGTGCTCCACGTTTTTCCACGGTCGCTCTCACGCCTGGCAGCATGAAGTAGACCTTGTCGTATTGAGATGAGGACGTTGATAAAATGCGTTGCCGTCGGGATGTCATGTCTACAGGCTGGAAGTCAGGAGGCGAATATGAGAAACGTCGCATGGCTGACCGCATCCATCATGGCGAGCGTTTCTTATCTGTGCATGGCCGAGGAAACCGTTCGAAAGACCCAGGTGAAGATGGGTTGGCCGGAGGGGAGCTGGGTCATGACTATGGTTTCGCAGACCGAGGGCACGACCACCATCGGTGACGAAAACGTTGCCAACAGAGACCATTCGACGCAGGTCTGGCAGATCGACGTGGGCAAGACCGACGACAAAGATGAGAAGCGGCTGAGAATGCGGCTGGTGGAGATGGTGTCGGAGGGGCACAGCGGAGGCGAGGCCTATCGCTACGACAGCACCAAAGACGGCCAGGACAAGGGCGATCAGGATTTCGTCTACCAGCCGCTGATGGCCGCCGAGCTGGTGATCCTCCTCGATGCCGACGACATGATCATCGAAGCGGGAGGTCTGGGCAAGCTGTGGGACGAACTGGCCGACAAGGCCGTTACCGATGCGCAGCGGTCGCTGCTGGCCGAGATGAAGACGGGCATGAACGACAAATCGTTCGAGGTGCAGTTTCGCCGGCTCGAATCACTGATGCCCAGGTCCGAAGTGGCGGAAGGCGACACCTGGAAATCGGGAGTCAGACTCGACCTGCCGATCATTGGCGAACTCAAGGCTCGTTACGAGTGCAAGCTGGCGGCGATGGAGAAATCCGCCGGTGGTGATCTGGCCGTGATCGACGCGAGCTCCCAATACACGCAGTCCAGTCCCAAGGCCAGCACCATGATGGGCGTTGACGTGACCTTCAGCAAGGTCGATCTGGAGGAGAAGGCCCGTCTGACGGTGAGCAGCAAGACGGGGCTGGTGGTTCGAGACGAGTGCCGGCGCAACGCGAACGTGGAGGGGAAGGCCAAAGTTGAAGGCGCTGAGCATGAATTCGTCAGCCGGACGACCACGATCATGACCACGAAGCTGGCCCCTGGTCCCTACCGGCCGGGCAAGCGGATCGAGACGGCCGCGACCAGGCCTGCGGGGACCCAGCCATCAAAGCGGGTGGCGCCCTCGGGTGGCAACGCCAGGTCATCGGGCAGGAAACCGGTCACGGTAGTCCTGCGCCGGCAGTGGGAACCCCGGCAGAAGGCCTTCACCGTGCTCGTACCGGTCGGCTGGCAGGTGGAAGGCGGATTGTTCTCGGTTGATCCGACGGCGGCGGGCGGGGCGTTGAATTCGATTGAGACCAAGTGCGATTTCACCGTGAAGCGCGACGCCGCGGGAACGGTGTTGGCCCGCTGGGCGCCGACCTACAACTTCGTGGACTTTTCGCGCGGTCCGGAATTTGCGAATCTCGCCGGCATGTTCCCGCCGGGGGCCGGGTACAACGGGGCCCTGGTGAAGCCCCTGCCGACCGTGGAGCAGTATCTCTCGGAAGGCTTCAAGCTGATTCGTCCACAGGCCACCGAGGTGAGCATCAGCCAGCGAAGCGAGTTGCCCGAGCTGGCCCAGATCCTCGCTGAGATGTCCAAAGGCGTGAACGCGTCGATGGTGCAGATAGGCAAGCCGCCCATGACCTTCACCGCCGGGGTCGTGGTGTTCGAGTATGAGGAAGGCGGCCGGCGCTACCGCGAGGCGGCGGCCACCGCCTTGTGCGACTTTCGGGCTGCCGCGGCGATTTGGAGCAACCAATTCACGTTCCACATGCGGGCCCCGGCCGATGAGGCGGATGAATGGAAGCCCGTGCTGGATATCATCCGCCAGTCGCTCAGGATCGACCCTCAATGGTTGGCCGCCTACGTCAAGGCAGTCGGCCAGCGCGGCCAGGAGGCGGCCGAAGTCTTCCGGATGCTGGCCCGCATTGACCAGGAGATCCTCGAACGCCGTTCAAAGAGCCGCAGTGACATCCAGCACGAGAACTACCTCCTGCTCACCGGCCAGGAGGAGTACGTCAATCCGTTCACGAAGGAGACTGAGCGCGACACCTCCGATTATCGCCAACGGTGGACCAACCCGGCCGGTGACCGGATCTACAGCAACATCGAGACGTTCGATCCCAACAAGGACCCGGATCTCAACCGGCTGGAGTGGAAGCTCACGCCAGTGCGCCCCAGGTGACAGAGGTCTGCTGCGTGTCCACACGGTGCGCCTGTATGCCAGCAAACCCCAGCGGAATGTCGTGAGTGACGAATGACGAAATCCGAATGACGAAGCCCGAACGACGATTGAGTGCCCAACACCCAACCCTTGTCCTCCTTATTCTCCTTCATCTGCGTCCACCCGCGTGATCCGCGGGCGATTCCCTTTCATTTGACCGTACGCCCGGGATGCTCTCATCCCCGGAGTCTCTAAGGGAGGCGGGGTCTTTGGAAAGTGAATAGCCCGCAGGCGGCGAAAACGCAAAATGACGGAACGAACGAACCCAAGCCCGGTGGGAATCTGCTGCTTGAGCCTTGGCAAATAAGATCTTACGTTCGAGGTGGGCAGTGCAAAGTCAGCGCGCTGGCGGGCGATCCCCATCAGGTGCTGGCGGAACGTTCCCCGCGGGATTCGAACCCACAACCTTCGGCTCCGGAGGCCGACGCTCTATCCAATTGAGCTAGGGGAACAGGCGGGGTTGCCTGTCGGCCGGGTGTCACCGGCCGGTATTATTTAGCAGTTATCCGGGCGAATGGCAAGTCGCCGGTCCCGGTGCCGGCGAGGCGGCCGGAATATCAGAATGATGATGAAGGCCGGCCCGAGGCTACGAGATGCGATGCGCGGGTTATCGGCACGTCCGCTTCTCAGCAGCAGCTTTGCGTAGCCGTGGGCGTCCAGCACGTAATCGTCGCCGGCCGTCCGCCAGCCAATCCGCGGAGCGTGGGATAGGGGTCAGCGCTGTTGATCGGCTCAGCGCAGTGGCCACGCGCCGGCCAGGTCTGGTCGCAAGGTCAGGGTGAGCAGTGGATTAAGATCCGACCTGTCATGCCTCAGCAGATGGCTGATGGCGTCGCCTGCTCGCTTGGCGGGCGGGCACTTTTCGCCTACCTTTCCTGCCATGAGCGAGCTGATGTTGCCCGTGCAGCCGGAGCAGGACGAGCGGCTCATGCGCCAGGCCATTCGCGAGGCCGAGTTCGCGATGGAGGCCGGCGATGTGCCCGTCGGAGCGGTGATCGTGCATCAGGGGCGGGTGATCGGCCGGGGCCACAATCAGCGCGAGCTGCTCCAGGACCCCACCGCCCATGCAGAGATCATCGCCCTGACCGCCGCAGCCTCGGCGATGAATTCATGGCGGCTGGAGGATTGCACTCTGTACGTCACGCTCGAGCCGTGCATCATGTGCGCGGGAGCGATCGTCCAGGCCCGGGTCCAGCGGCTGGTATTCGGCGCGACCGATCCGAAGGCCGGTGCAGTTCGTTCGCTGTACCAGATCGTCGAAGACCCCCGGCTCAATCACCGCGTGCGGGTCTCCGGCGGCGTGCTGGCGGAGGAGTGCGCCGGGCTCCTGCGGGCATTCTTCGCGCGACAGCGGGCGTCGGGCAAGAAGTAGAAAGGGCAGAGTGCAGAGTGCTGAGTGCCAGGCAGCCTGACCCGGTTGCGGAAGTCGACGCGGCTTACTCCGAGGGGCGGCGGCTGCGCGAAGCGGCTCTAGAAGAGCACCGCACCCGCCGCCAGGTTTGGGAATCCAAGTACGCGATCCGGGCCTGCTACCAGGGCTGGTTCGACCGGCTCCGACCGTTCATCGTGTCCGGTCCGTCGGTCGAGGTTGGGGCGGGCACCGGCCACGTCAAGTCGTTCTGGGCCGATCTGATCGAGACCGATGTGGTGGCTACACCCTGGGTGGACCTGGTCGCCGACGGCATGCGGCTGCCTTTCCTGGACGCCCGCCTGTCCAATCTGCTGGTCATCGATCTGCTGCATCACCTGGCCGATCCGCACGCTTTCTTCGACGAAGCTGCCCGTGTCCTTCGTCCGGGTGGGCGGGTTTTGGCCATCGAGCCATACATCACGCCACTCTCGTGGGTGGGCTACCGGCTGTTGCACCACGAAGACGTCTACTTCGGCGGTTACCATCGCGGAGGCGATAAGAGCGATCCCTGGGCCGGCAACCTGGCCGTGCCCAATTTGTTGTTTGGCCGGGAGCGGCGGGAGTGGCCGCATCGCCACCCGTCCCTGCGGATTGTTCATCTCCGGCGTTTCAGCCTCTTCGACTTCCAATTGGCTGGCGGATTCAAGTCTTACGCCTTCATCGGCCGACGATGGCTCTACGATCGGATCCTCCAGGCGGATCGCCTCCTGGAATGGCTGGCGCCGATGACGGGATTCCGTATCTTCGCCGTCATCGAGCGAACCTGATGCCGGTTTGGGTCGCTGTGATGCAGCGGGCCTCTGCAGGACGCGCGAGTGGGAGTCCGCACCATGGATCGATGTAGCCTCGCTCCTATCGGTTTCCTCGTGATGGCCTTCTGCCCGCCGGCCTGGTCACAGGCCACCCATGCTTCAGAGCCGCAGGTGGCCAGCCCTCCACCCTCCACACAGCCTGAGGGTGCGTTCCCCGGTCCCGCTTCCGCCTCTGTTCCGGGACAGAAACTGCCCGGCCCGGCTTATGCACCGGTTCGACAGGACGACGACTTCAGTTACCTGGACGGTCCGGAAGGCTCGTACGTCAAGGATCTCTGGGACCCGCTGAAGCGAATTCGGCTGGGCGAGGACGTGGTTCTGCGGCTGGGAGGCGAGGCGCGTGGCCGCATGGAGGCCGTGACCCACAAGCGCTACGGTGTCGGCGAACGCCGCCGCGGCAACGCTCCGCCGACGCAGGACACCTTCTTCCTGCATCGCTATTACTACCACCTGGACGTCCAATACCGGAAACTGTTCCGCGTTTTCTTCGAGGGGGTCTCGGCCTTTGCGGAAGACGTGGACCAGACGCCGATGCCGCCTCCCCGGGATCGCTGGGATATCCATCAGCTCTTCGCGGACCTGCGCGTGCTGGGCGAGGACATCCCGCTGGCCCTGCGATTCGGACGGCAGGAACTGTTGTACGGCAAGGAACGCCTGGTTTCACCTCTGGACTGGGCCAACGTGCGGCGGGCTTGGGATGGTGCCAAGCTGTTCTGGGCGCATCCGCTGATTGACATCGACGTCTGGTACGTTCGCCCGGTGGAGGTGCGCCACTATCGCCCCGACGAGTACGACGAGGATATTCATTTCTACGGACTGTACTCGACCTATAAGGGGATCAAGAATCACGGCATCGATGCGTACTTCCTGGCGCTGCGCAACGAAGGGCGGTATACGAATGCCAACTATCGTACCGGCGATATCGGCGACCTGTCGGTGTATACGCTGGGTACGCGTTTCTGGGGTCGCACGCCCGTCGGCGCCCACATGTGGGATTACGACACGGAATGGGCCGGCCAGTGGGGCAAGGCCTCCGGCGATACCATTCAGGCCTGGATGTGGGCCGCCCAGACCGGCTATTCACTTCTGAACTGGCCGTGGAAGCCGCGCCTGGGCATCGGCCTCGATTGGGCCAGCGGTGACGACGACCCATTCGACGACATCCATGGGACGTTCAATCAGCTCTTTCCGCTGGGGCACGCCTGGTTGGGTTACCTGGATCAGATCGCCCGGCAGAACATCTGGGCTCAGAACGTGAACCTGACCCTCAAGCCTCACGAGCAGGTCACGACCCAACTAGCCTTCCACACGTTCTGGCTGGACAAGAATCAGGACGCCCTCTACAACGCGTCCGGCGTGCCCGTGCGGCGGAACGTCCGGGGCGGCGTGGGCGATCTGATCGGCAATGAACTGGACATCACCGTCACGTGGGAGCTGGATGCGCACGCGTCGCTGCTCTTCGGGTATTCGCACCTGTGGACCAGCAGTCACTTTTTCACCCGTGCTTCCGGTGATGCGGAGGATCCGGACCTGTTCTACGTTCAGTATCGATATCGCTTCTGAAACGAGCCGCGTTTGCTCTGTGGGATGAAAACCGGGTGGCGCACGGCTGCCCGAGGTCGTTGAAGGAGACCGCCTGCATGCGAGCTGTGACCATTCGCAAGTGGATTTACTACATCGGCACCAGTGCCTGCCTGTTGCAGGCCACCGCCGGCTGCCCGGACAACACCATGGTCCGCGGCGTCGTGTCCAACAGCGTTCAGTCATTGATCACGGGTATTCTCGGCCTGTACATCAAGACCGGCGTTAACTCCGTCCTGGGTGTATAAGGCAGCCGCGGCTCGTGGCTTCAATCCGATGGCTCGGTGCGGCGGACGGCCTTCCCTGAAGGGACGGTCGTGCCGGCCGAGTTGATGGGACCGGACTGCTCGCGGATCCAGGCCACGATCTGGGCATTGGCCGGCGGCATGGATAGAGCGGCCAGCTCAGCCGTCGTGACCCAGGCGACGGCTTCGACGGCCGGGTCTGCCGGGCGCGCCTCCCCGGATACGGTACGGCAGAGCACCAGATGGAGTACGACTGGCCCGTCGCCTGACTGTGTGGTGAGCTCGCCCAGGAAACCGCAGGCCCCGACCTCCAAGCCGGTCTCTTCCAGTGTCTCGCGAACTGCGGCATCCTCCGCTCGCTCGCCCCCGGCCATCTTGCCGCCGGGAAACTCCCAGAGACCGGCGAAAACCCGTCCGGGTGCCCGTCTGCTGACGAGCCACCGTCCGTCACGTTCCACCAAGGCCAAGGCGATGTGGGTGGGAGCCATGTTCATACGGTCTACCCCCCGTTTCGACGCTGGAAACGCCCTCCCCAGAATCGGGTAATATTACTCGGGATGGGCTGCAAAATTAATTGTGAGATTTGGGCTTCCGCCAAGTTCTGATCCTGTCGATACTTGCGTCCCGGAATCGGCTCGTCCCGATCAGCTCAAATCGTAAGTACTTGAAAATAAAGATACTGCGCTATTCATGTTGTATCCGCGCTTTCGTCGATGGATTCATTGACACCGCCTCAGGAGGCGCGTTATAGTCACTCGTGTGACGGGCGATCGCTCGACGGTTCTGGATGCTTGATGGTCGCTCGTGACTATTTATATGAACCAGCAATCTTCCGAATCTCGGCTGTTCTAGCCGTGGCGCACTTCCGGGATGGGACGTGAGTCCTTGCCCGGAAGTTTTTTATCCGGGCCAGCAAACATTCATTACTGAAACCTTCCTCTCTCGTTCGCCTGCACGCGCTGGTATACCGCTGTTCGCGCCGGTATTCTAGAGAAGCAGTCAGGGCCGACATCCTTTGAACGATCAACTCGCCACTCGCGCTATGTCGGTTTCTAGACAGAACCGGGCCGTTCACCCCGATTGAAGGTGGCGCACATGGGACGAATGTTATTCGGGCTGCACACTCACTCTGCGCTGGTCCTCCTGACGATGTTCGTGGGCGACTCGGCGCACTCTTCAGACCAGCCCATCCATTACAGCCGTGATATCAAGCCCATCTTGGCCGAGAACTGCTATGCCTGTCATGGGCCGGATGAGAACAAGCGCAAGGCGCGGCTGCGACTGGACACGAGCGAAGGGGCTTTGGCCGAGCTGCGCGGTGGTGGGCACCCGATCGTGGTCGGGGACAGCGCCAAGAGCGCGGTCGTGGAGCGGATCACGGCCACTGATCCTGATGACCTCATGCCGCCGCCCAAGACCGGCAAGAAACTCACGGCTGAGCAGGTCGCGCTGCTGCGGCGCTGGATCGATGAGGGCGCTAAGTTTGAGGCCCACTGGTCGTATGTTCCGCCGGTGCGAAACGAGCCGCCCCAACTGAAACGCGAGGAAAGGATCGCCAATCCGATCGATGCCTTCGTCCTGCAGCGGCTCGAGTCGGAGGGACTCAGTCCCGCCCCTGAAGCCGACCGGCGCACGCTCATCCGGCGGTTGTCGTTTGATCTGCGCGGCCTGCCGCCGACACCCGAGGAAGTCGATGCCTTCGTGGCGGATAAGGCACCCGATGCGTACGCCCGCCTGGTCGGGAATCTGCTCGCTTCGCCGCAGTACGGCGAACGCATGGCCGTCTACTGGCTTGACCTCGTGCGCTATGGCGACTCGAAGGGCTACCACAGCGACAACCCGATCACCGTTTGGCCCTATCGCGACTACGTCATCGCCGCCTTCAACGACAACAAGCCCTTTGACGTGTTCACCATCGAACAACTCGCCGGCGATCTGGTTTCGCAGCCGACCGACGAGACGCGCGTCGCCTCCGGCTACAACCGCCTCAACCTGCACACGGAGGAGGGCGGCGCCCAGCCGAAGGAATACCTCGCCAAGTACTTCGCCGACCGCGTGCGGAACACGTCGGTGGTATGGCTCGGTGCGAGCGTGGGCTGCGCGGAGTGTCACGACCATAAGTTCGACCCTTACTCGACGAAGGACTTCTACAGCTTTGGCGCCTTCTTCGCAGATCTGGAAGAAGTGGCCGTCGGCAAGCAGGTGCCTCGGCTGACATTGCCGACCGGCGAGCAGAAGGCCCAGTTGCAGCGACTCGAGGGATTGATCGCCCGCGTTCGCCAGGTCCTGGACACGCAGACACCCGCGTTGGATGCTGCCCAGGCCCGATGGGAGCAGGCGGTGACGCGTCCCGAGGCCGGCTGGACCGTACTGCGGCCGTCTACGCTCGTTTCCGCGGGCGGGGCGGCGCTGCGTCTCGACAAGAACGGCACCATCACCGCCACCGGGGCCCAGCCGGAGACGGATCGCTACGTACTCGCCGCGCATACCGAGGTGGTTGGCATCACGGCCATCCGGCTCGAGGTGCTGCCGGATGAGAGCGCACCTTCCAAGGGCGCAGGTCGATCGCAGAATGGCAACATCGTTCTTTCCGAGCTGCGGCTTTCGGCCGCCCCGACCGAAGCCCCGGGTGCGCTGCGGTCGGTGAAGCTGCAGAATGCCTCGGCCGATTTCAGCCAGCATGGCTGGCCGGTGGAGGCGGCCATCGACGGCGATCCCAAGACCGGATGGGCGCTGCTGCCCAAAGCCGACCAGCGGCATGAGGCGGTGTTCGAAACCCAAGCGGACATCGGCGGGCCGGGCGGCACACTGTTGGTATTCGATCTGGATCAGCAGTTCGGTGGCGCGCACGCCATCAGCCGGCTGCGGATCTCCGTAACCGCGGCGCCACGGCCAGTCCGGCAGGGGGGTGAGGGCGGCGTCCCTAAAGACATCAAGGCCATCCTCGCGATCGAGCCATCCCAGCGCACGGCCGAGCAGAAACAGGCTGTGGCGGCTCACTTCCGTAGCATCGCGCCCGAACTGAAAACCGCTCGCGATGAACTTGCGAAGCTGAGTAAGCAGCGCGAACAGATCCAGGTGGAAGTGGCTACCATGCTCGTCTCCACGGCGGTCGAGCCGCGGCCGATCCGCATCCTGCCGCGGGGCAACTGGTTGGATGACTCCGGCGAGCTGGTCAAGCCGGACGTGCCCAGCGTCATCCTGGCCATGCACACCGAGAAGCCCCGGGCCACGCGGCTGGACCTGGCGAACTGGATGGTCTCGCGCGACAACCCGTTGGTCGCCCGCGTGTTTGTCAATCGCTTGTGGAAGCTGTTCTTCGGGCAGGGGCTGGTCAAGACGCTGGATGATTTCGGCACGCAGGGAGCCTGGCCCACGCACCCGGAGCTTCTGGATTGGCTGGCCGTCGAATTCTACGACAGCGGATGGGACGTCAAACACATGGTGCGGTTGATGGTCACCTCGAACGTGTATCGACAGGGTTCCACGCCTTCACCTGCGCTGCGGGAACGGGACCCCGCCAACCTGTTGCTCGCGCGTCAGGGGCGATGGCGCATCAATGCGGAGTTTGTGCGCGACAACGCCCTCGCCATCAGCGGCTTGCTGGTGGAAACTGTCGGGGGCCCCAGCGTCAAACCTTATCAGCCGGCCGGCTATTGGTCATTCCTGAATTTTCCCCAGCGCGAGTACCACCATGACCATGGAGACCGCCAGTATCGCCGTGGCCTGTACACCTGGTGGCAGCGGACGTTTCCCCATCCGAGCCTGCTGGCCTTTGATGCACCCAGCCGGGAGGAGTGCACGGCCGAACGGCCGCGGTCCAATACGCCATTGCAGTCGCTCGTGCTGCTCAATGACCCGACCTACGTGGAAGCCGCCCGCGTGTTTGCGGTCCGAATCGTTCGCGAGGCTGGTCAGGATGCTGGCGAACGAATCCGATATGCGATGCGGCAGGCGTTGAACCGCGAGCCGCAGCCGGCGGAGGCAATGCTGCTGACGGAGCTCTGTGCGAAGCACATGAAAGAGTACGCCGCCGATCCGGCCTCGGCCGAGCAGTTGCTGGGGGTCGGTGAGGTCCCCGCGCCGACGGACATCGCGCCAACAGAGTTGGCCGCCTGGACGTCCGTCGCGCGTGTCATCTTCAATCTGCATGAGACCATTACGAGACCATAGTGCCGCCGCGGGAGGCGGCCTGAAGTGAGTAGGGGGACATTGATAAGGCGCGGTCGTGTCTCCCACGCGGGCGTGTCGGAAGGAGCTGAACCATGATGAATGCCCGCATCACGGTCGCGGGTGGAGTTCTCGCGATCGTCGTGCTCGCAGGATGCACGACCCCTCAACGCGACGGGTCGGTGAGGATGAACGCCGGGGCATCCGGCACGGCCGTGCCGCTTTTCGATGGCATGGGTTCGCATCGCCGGCCGATCACCACCACTTCGCCGAAAGCACAGCAATACTTCGACCAGGGCCTGGTCTGGGCGTATGCATTCAATCACGACGAGGCCATTCGCATGTTCCAGCAGGCCGCCCGGCTGGATCCGGACTGCGCCATGGCCTACTGGGGTGTGGCGCTCGCCAATGGTCCGCACATCAACAACCCGGTCATGCCGCCGGATCGCTCCACCGCCGCGTGGAAGGCTCTGCAGCAGGCCATAGAGCGCCGTGCCAACGCGAGCCCGACCGAGCGGGCCTTAATTGATGCCCTGGCCGCTCGCTACGCCAATCCGGCGCCGAAGGATCGCCGGCCCCTCGACGAAGCCTATGCGAAGGCGATGCGCGGCGTTTGGGAATCTCATCGAGATGACCCGGACATCGGGATGTTGTATGCCGAATCGATGATGGATTTGCAGCCGTGGGATTTATGGACGCCAGAGGGCAAACCCAAAGGTTCGACCCCGGAAATTCTGCGCGTCCTAGAGGAAGTGCTGGCCAAAGCTCCCGAGCACCCCGGCGCGTGTCATCTCTACATTCATGCCATGGAGGCAGGACCCCATCCGGAGAAGGCCGATGCGGCCGCCGATGCACTGCGCAAGGCGGTACCGATCGCCGGGCATCTCGTGCACATGCCCGCGCACATTGATGTCCAGGTGGGCCGCTGGGCACAGGCCGCCGACCAGAACCGGTCCGCGGCTGATGCTGATCGGAAGTACCGGGCGATTTCACCCAAGCACGGCTTCTACCACGTCTACATGGCCCACAATCACCACTTCCTGGCTTTTGCGGCCATGATGGAAGGGTGCAGCGAGTCGGCCCTGAAGGCGGCGCGGGACATGATCGCCGGCGTGCCGGACGAGTTCATCCAGGAGTCGTCCGAAATCATCGATCCGTACCTGATGATCGAAATCGACGTGCTGAAGCGCTTCGGGCGCTGGGATGAAATCCTCAAGCAGCCCAGGCCGCCAGAGCGGCTGCCGATCACCACGGCCTTCTGGCACTACGCCCGCGGCATTGCCCTGGCCGCCAAGGAGGACGTCTCCAACGCGGTGAAGGAGCAGAAGGCCTTCCGCGCGGCCGTTGAGAAGGTGCCGAGCGATGCCATGATGGCGATCAACTCCGCCCGTACCGTGCTATCGATCGCGGATCACGTGCTCACCGGTGAAATCGAGCTGGCCCGCGGGAACATCGATGAATCCGTAGAGGCCTTGCGAGAGGCCGTCCGGATCGAAGATACGCTCAAGTACATGGAGCCGCCGGAGTGGATTCAGCCGTCGCGCCACACGCTGGGCGCCGTGCTGGTCGGCGCGGGCCGATACGAGGAAGCCGAGAAGGTCTACCGGGAGGATTTGCAGCAGTGGCCGGAGAACGGCTGGTCGCTGCACGGCCTGGCGACGTGCCTGCGGGCCCGCAAGGCCGCGGACGAGGCCGCCAAGGTCGAGGCACGATTCAAGAAGGTCTGGTCGCGCGCGGACGTGAAGATCGGCTCGAGCTGCCTGTGCGTGCGCGGCACGCCGCAGCGGCTGTAGTACGGCTCGGGCGACGACAGAGGTAGCGGCCGGCCGCCGGGCCGGGCGCGGCCCAGGCGAAGCCCCCATGGCACAAGGGTGTGCCCCAGCCGTGGCACGGGTG
>BTUC01000178.1:0-14005 GCA_045863575.1 Phycisphaerae bacterium | reverse complement strand
GTGGAACGCTGGAAATGGCTCACCGAGACGCAGCTTCTGGATGCGGTGGCCATCGGGCAGGTCACCCCGGACCCGTTGTTCACGACGGCCACCTTCATCGGCTATCTGCTGGGCGGGGTGAGTGGAGCGGTGTTGTCCACGTTGGGGATCTTCCTGCCGGCCTTTGTCTTTGTGGCTATCAGTGCGCCATTCGTGCCGCGCCTGCGGCGATCGGCAGTTGCGGCGTCGTTGTTGGATGGACTCAATGTCGGGTCGCTGGCATTGATGGGCGTAGTTACGTGGTATCTGGGGCAAACGGCGCTGGTGGATGTGAAGAGCATACTTATCGCGCTGGCAGCGCTGCTGCTGTTGTTGCGCTTTCAGATCAACTCGACCTGGCTGGTGGCGGCTGGGGCGGCGGCAGGGTGGGTGCTTTATCGATGATGGCAGCTCCTTTGGTGGTTGGGAGGTCTTCTCCCTTCAAGCCCCCACCCCGACCCTCCCCCGGAGTACCGCAGGAGGGGGAGTCAATGCTGCCACCCGCCCTGCGCGGGCCGACGAGGTGCGATCGGCGGGCCGACGAGTTGTCATCCGCGATTCGACGAGTTGTGATCCGCGAGCGGACGACGCATGCGATGCAGGCCGTGAGCGGCAAGCGGGCGTGCTTTGCCCCGGGGCGGCTGACTGATACCATGTTCAGCTCAGAGTCGCACGAGCTGTACTCGGAACCGCAAGGAGCTACCTGTGGCATATGAACCGATCCTGAACCTGAGGCAGACCGAGAAAGCCATCCGCTCCATCAAGGAGTATTTCCAGTCGCACCTGGCGGAGGCCCTGAATCTGGCCCGGGTCAGTGCGCCGCTGTTTGTGCTGGCGGACACCGGGATCAACGACAATCTGAACGGGATCGAGAAGCCGGCCTCCTTCGCCATCAAGGGGATGGGTGGACGAAGGGCCGAGATGGTCCAGTCGCTGGCCAAGTGGAAGCGCATGGCTTTGGCTGACTACGGGTTCGAGCCCGGGGAAGGGCTTTACACGGACATGAACGCCATCCGGCCGGACGAAGTGCTGGATGCGACCCACTCGATTTATGTGGACCAGTGGGATTGGGAGCGGGTGATGAATCCGCAGGAGCGGAACCTGGCGTTCCTGCGGGACATCGTGAGCCGCATCTACGGGGTGATCCGCTCAACCGAAGGGTATGTGGCCGAATTTGAGCCGCGGATAAAGGCTTGCCTGCCGGACAAGATTCAGTTCGTTCACACCGAGGACCTCCAGCGGCGTTTTCCTGAACTGAGCCCGCGCGAACGCGAAGATCGGATCGCGCGCGAATGCGGAGCGGTGTTCATCGCGGGGATCGGGGCGACGCTGGCGGATGGCCGGCCGCACGATGGCCGGGCTCCTGACTACGACGACTGGACGACGTCGACCGAAAACGGCCAGGGACTCAATGGAGACATTTTCGTGTGGAACCCGGTGTTGGAGCGCGGATTTGAGCTCTCCAGCATGGGCATTCGCGTTGATGCAGAATCGCTTAAGCGCCAGCTCGTCCTCACGGGCCAGGAGGATCGGCTCAAGTTGATGTTCCATCGCCGGCTGGTGGCCGGCGAATTGCCGCAGACGATCGGCGGCGGCATCGGGCAGTCGCGCCTGTGCATGTTTTTTCTGCGCAAGGCTCACGTGGGCGAGGTACAGTGCAGTGTCTGGCCGGAGGAGATGCGGGAAGAGCTCCGGCGGCAAAACGTCCCGTTGCTGTGAGTCAGAGCCCCGAGCACAAGCGAGTGGGCCAGGGGGGCGGATAACGCTTCGGATCGCTCGGGATCGTCGGTGGTCTTTGCCTATCCAAGCCCCCACCCCGGCCCTCCCTCGGAGTACCGGGGGAGGGAGAAACAGGCATACCTCGCTTGCAGTATTGGGGGAGGGAGAATTTACCGGAACGTGGTGCGCAGGGGATCGAACCATTCGCGGCGGCCGTCGTCGAGCTGGAGGATGAGGCCGCCGTGGGGATCGACCGCCACCGTCCGGCCGGTGTAATCGCGGCCGTCGGAACGCAGGTGCACGCGCTGGCCGATGGGTTCTGCGTATTCCTGCCAGCGATCATAGACCTGGGCCTGGGCTTCCTCGCTGGTATCCGCCACGGCCTCGTCGAGGCTGCGGAGCAGTTCCCGGGCAACGGCCACCCGATCGATCGGGTGATCGGCGATCAGGTCCAGGGACGTGGCCGTCGCGCGCAGCTCCGGCGGGAAATGGCCGGCCTGCTGGTAGCAGTTGATGCCGACGCCGACGACGTACGCCCGTCCCGCCGGCAGCGTGCGGGACTCGATGAGGATGCCGGCGAGTTTTCTACCCTCGACGCGTAGATCGTTGGGCCATTTGATCGCCGGTGTGATCTGTGTCGAGCGCCGGATCGCTTCGCACGCGGCCACGGCTGAGGCCAGTGTGAGCCATCCGGTCGGATCCCAGGGCATAGCGGCCTGCGACGGGCCCACCGGCGAGTCGGCGGCGTTGCGGGATGATGGGAGAGTGGGGCGATCGGCGTCGCTGGCAGATGACGAGTTCTGACCTCGCTCCAACAGCAGCACGCTACAGAGCACGCTGGCCCCACGCGGGGCCAGCCACGCCCGCCCGTGGCGTCCCCGACCGGCCGTCTGGAAATCGCTCAGGATTGCCAGGCCGTCCGCGGAAGAATCCTCGGCGAAACCAAGCGCCTCCGTGTTCGTGCTGCTGGTTTCGGGAAGAACGACAATGCGCCGCCCGACCCGGCGGGGCGTCCAGCCGGCCAGCAACTCATCCGGCGTGAGCTTGGGCTGGTGAACAGGCTCCGGCATGATGTTCACGCTACCGCAGAAGGTTTTCAGGTGCAATGTGGTGGGCGGTTCTTCGCTTGGGGTGCTCGCTGGGTGGTTCCCGGGCGGCGGCTTACAGCTCACGACCGGCAAGATGATGCACACTTTGGGCTGGCCGGGGGTTGGATCCGTACTGCCGTTGTAAAATCGGCCGCTGCACTTACCATAACGGCCATGATCCACGCGAGGCATTCGAGGTGCTGGATTCTGGGGCTGGGTGCGGTCTTGCTGATGGCCGGCTGTGGCTCCAACCGTGCAGGTTCGGTCGCCCTGGCCCCGGGGTCCCCCGGGCCGCCGGCATCGGCGCCTGCTGGGCAGGTTTCGGCCACCACGACGGAAGCTGTTGACCTTCGTGCAGCCCTTGTTCCGGCTGAGCCGCAGCGGGTGCGCATCCACCTTGCGGAGCACCGCGAGACGACCGGTGAGGACCTGCCCAAGGCGGTACATGAGCTTGAACTTCACCTGACCGGTCTGCTCACTCGCGACGGCGCGCCGAAGGAGAACGGTGACGTAGTCGCTCGGCTCGTTTTCGAGCACGTGCGGTTGTCCTTCGGCAGCCCGGGTGAGCCCGGGGCGATGCTCACCTTCGATTCGGCCCTGAACAAGGCGGGCCGGGGTGACGCGCTCGCGGACATCATGGTCCACGTGGCCCGTGCGGAAGTGACGCTGCGGATCGATGCACGTGGACGGCTGATGGAACTGCGCGGCCTGGATCCGTTGTGGCGCAAAGCGAAGCTGCTCCTCGTGCCCCCGGCGCTGCTGACCGCGCAGTGGATGTTCCGGGACGCCGGCATGGCCGAAGTCATCGCGGAGGCGCTCTTTCCCCCCATGCCCGGCCATCCGGTTAAGCCGCGCGATACCTGGCAGTCCACCATGCCGGTGAACATTCCGCTCATGGCCCGACTGACCTCGAATCTGACCGGCCGGCTGGAGGAGGTTCGCCCGGAGGGCCAGGCCGTTCTGACTTTGGTCACCTCGCCCGGCACAATTGAGCCCTCTCCGGAACTGCTGGACGGTCATCCACCTGGATTGCAGCCGGTTATCGAGTCTGCGGAGCACTCGGTTGGCATCAGCGTTCATCCGCAAGGAGTGAGCTTCCGGCAGGCCAGCGAGCGGAAGCTGGAGATGTTGCTGTCTCTGACGCCGCCGGTCACTTCCGCGAGCCGACAGATGCGTGTGAAACAGGTTCGACGCCTCGATGTCGAGCGGGAGGCTTCTGCGCCGGCCCGGCCGGCGCAGTGAGGGACGCTGGGCCATGAAGTTGACCTGGTACGGGCATGCGGCGTTCCGTTGCGAGATGAGCCGTTGCTCCATCATCCTGCGGTAGGGCCCGCCTCCTGAGGAGGAACGGTGCAGCGATGTCCATGCAGTTGTCCGCCTTCAGCAGCGATGTGACGCCGCCTATCGGGCACCCGCTCTGCGGTGGATGGATTGCGCCTGCTCGGCAGATCGTCGATCCGCTTTTCGCAAAGGGAATCGTCCTGGCCCCCGAGGGCCAGGAACCGATCGTCCTCTGTGCGGTGGACTGGTGCTGGATCAAGGGCGAGTGCCATGAACGCTGGCGAGAAGTGCTGGCGGATGCGGCCGGCACCACGCCTGGACAGGTCAGCGTCCACTGTGTTCACCAGCATGACTCGGTCATGGCAGATTTGGAGGCGGATCGGATTCTGGAGCGCGAAGGACTGGAGGTCCGCACGCTGCTGCCTGGCTTTTTTGAACAAGCGGTGGGGCGGGCGGCGTCGGCTGTGCGGGATTCACTGAGATCGCTGCGGCCAGTGACGCACATCGGAACCGGCTCTGCCGCGGTGGAGAAAGTTGCCTCCAACCGGCGGGTGCTCGGTCCTGATGGAAAAGTCCAGTACTGGCGGGCGAGTGCCTGCAAGGATCCGGTGGCCCGCTCCTTTCCGGAGGGGCTCATCGATCCGCATCTCAAATGCCTGACCTTCTACGAGGATGACCAGCTTCTGGCCGCACTGCACTGTTACGCCACGCATCCCATGAGTTACTACGGTCAGGGGGGTGTTTCGGCGGATTTCGTGGGCATGGCCCGGAAGTCATGTGAGGACGATTTTCCCGGCGCGGCCCAGGTGTACTTCACGGGGTGCGCGGGGGATATCGCGGCCGGCAAGTACAACGATGGTTCGCCGGAGAATCGCCCGGTGCTAGCCGGGCGTATTCATGCCGCCATGAAGACGGCCGTTCGGGCTGCGTGCCCTGAGCCGATCCGATCGGTCGAATGGCGGCTCGCACCGGTTCACCTGCCCATGCGTGAGGAGTACGACCGGGCGTACTATGACGCGATGATGCGCCGCCCGGAGAGCAGCCGTGCGGAGCAGTGCAAGGGAGCAATGGGGCTGGCCTGGTGGGATCGCTACGAGGCGGGTAAGAAGATCGACTTCACTTGCCTGCGGGTCAACGACGTCTCTATGCTGCATCTGCCGGCCGAGATGTTTGTGGGCTACCAGTTGGCCGCGTGGGAAATGGCCCAGCGGCGGGCCGGTGCTGTGGGCACATCGTCCGGTCCTGGTGAAACGCCCGGCACAGAGGCCGGTCGCTACGCGGGCCCCGCCGCTGCCGAGGCCGGCCGCGACTCGGAACCTGGAAAGGCCGGCACGAAGACTGATCCACCCACGGAGCTCGAATCGCGGTTGGGCCAGCCCTGGAGCCCGGCGCGAATTGCCGCGACTCGCCCTTCGGACAAGCCGCCGGATTGCCGAACGCGTCCGTTTGTGCTGGTGGCTGCCTACACTGACAACGGGCCTTCCTATATACCAACCGCGGATGCCTACCCTCAGGGAGGCTACGAGGTCAGCATGGCCCGGGTCAATCCGAAAGCCGAAGCAGTGATCAGGAGTTGCATGTGGAAGCTGTTGCAACCATGAGGTGGGCGGTCGGCATGACGCTGGCCGTCTGTGCCGCAAGCCTGGGCCGATCTACGCCGCTGCCACTGGACGAGGCGACCGGAACCATTCAACTGGCCGATCCGTCGCTCATGGTGGAGTTGGCAGCAGCCGAACCGGAGGTGCTCGATCCCGTGGCGATGGCGTTCGACGAGGACGGTCGTCTGTATGTAGCGGAGATGCGGGGCTTTCAGCTTGGACCGGAAGGCAAGGGTCTGCCCGGCCGAGGTACGGTGCGGTTACTCGAGGATGGCGACGGCGACGGGCGGTTTGAACACGCCACGGTGTTTGCCGAAGGCATGACCCATCCGACGACCGTGCTTCCGGCGTACGGTGGCGTCCTGGTGGGAGCTGCGCCGGACCTGCTCTACTGCCGCGATACGGATGGCGACGGCAAGGCCGATATCCAACGCGTCCTGTTCACGGGCTTCGGCACGGGCAACCACGAGCAACTGCTCAACTCACTTCAGTGGGGCCTGGACAACTGGATCTACGGCTGCAGTGGTGGCAGCGGGGGTGAGATTCGACCCGGGGGGCAGCCTCAAGCGAAGCCGATTTCGTTGCGTGGACGTGATTTCCGGCTGCGGCTGCGTCGGGGGGCCACCACGCAGCTCTCGACGAGCCCGGCTGACACGCTGCTGCCGGAGAACTTTGAATTTGAGACGACTACTGGCGGCGGGCAGTACGGCCTGACCGCAGATGTGGGCGACCGGTGGTTTACCTGTAGCAATTCCCGCCATCTTATTCAGATCATGCTGCCCGACCGCTATCTGGCACGGAACCCCTTTCTGGTGGTTCCGCCTTTGCTGGTGGACATCTCCGACCACGAGCCGGCCGCGAGATTGTTCCGCGTCAGTCCCCTGGAGGAGTGGCGGGTGGTACGTACGCGGCAGCGGGCCACCTCGCCCGAGGCTGCACGCTTCGCACCGACAGAGCTCGTGCCCGGCGGGTTCGTCACCGCGGCCTGCGGCCTGACCATCTACACGGCGCAGTCTCTGGGCGAGAGTTATCACGGCGACAGCTTTGTGTGTGACGCTTCCAATAACCTCGTGCACCGCGACAAGCTGGTCGACGACGGGGTGGCCTTTGTCGGTACCCGTGTGGAGGAGGGCAAGGAGTTTCTCGCCTCTACGGATAACTGGTTCCGGCCGGTCGCCCTGAGTGTTGGGCCGGATGGCGCGCTCTACGTCGTGGATATGCAGCGCGAGATCATCGAAACGCCGGCATCCATCCCCGCGGACATCCTCAAGACGATCAATCTGGAAAACGGCAAGGAGGCCGGACGGATCTACCGCGTGCGGGCGAAGACGGCCGCGAAGACTCCGCAGCAGCCGGGGCTGGGCGGCAGGCCCACGGCGGACGCGCTTGCCCTGCTGGGTCATCCCAACCGCTGGTGGCGCATGACCGCCCAGCGGCTGATCGTGGAGCGGCAGGACCGATCCGTGATCGCCGCCCTTCACGGCACGGTGCGCGGAGGCAACCATCTGGCGCGGCTGCATGCATTGTGCGCGCTGGAGGGGTTGGGTGACCGGGACGAGGCCCTGCTGATCACGGCGCTGGGGGATTCTTTTGCCGAGGTCCGCATTCAAGCACTTCGTTGCACGGAGCCGCTGCTGGCAGCGATCAAGACGGGAGGGGATGGGCGTTCAGAAGCATCTGCCGCGCTGGTTCGCGCGGTCGTGGCTCTCGCGGACGATCCTGCTTTACGGGTGCGGCTGCAATTGGCCTTGACGTTGGGAGAACTGAAAACGCCGGCGGCGCTGGAGGGGCTTGCGGCAGTGGCCCGGCGCGATTCAGGGGACCGCTGGATGCGGACCGCGATGCTCAGCTCATCGGCCGGTTCGGCCGGTGAGCTCTGGGCGGGACTGCACGCACGAGCAGAGATGGGCCGGCTCCTGGAGCGCGCCTCGGAGGGAGCGGCGGCATTCATTCGTGATCTGCTGGCACTGATCGGCACCCGGAGGAACGACACCGGCGTGGCTTTGGCGCTGGAGCCGATCGCAGCCGCCGGCGGGCCGGCGGCCTCATGGTGGCGAGTCGCAGCCATCGAGGGACTCGCGGAGGGGCTCGAGCGAGCGGGGGCCAGCCACCACACCAGCACGAATCCTTCCGCCGGGTTGCAGCGTTCCCGTGCCCTGGTCCTGAAATTGATCGAGGACCAGCAGCCGGAAGTCCGCCGGAGTGCACGGCGGTTGGCCACCCGCTTGAACTGGACGGGAGATACCGTCCTGGTCAACCGCATCGAGGCGGACCTCAAGCTGGTCGCCGATCCGGCGCAACCGCTCGAAGAACGTGTCAGTGCCATCGAGCTGCTGGCGATCGGTCCGCTCGAGAAGGTCGCCGGTTCGCTGGAGGCATTGCTCTCGGCCGAGCAGCCGACCGAAATCCAGAAGGCGGCGGTGGCGTCCATCATCGGCACTGGTCGTCCGGAGGTGATCGCCCGCATGCTCAGTAAGCAGCGGTGGCAGGGCTATACGCCGGCGATCCAGGATGCGGTGGTAGATGCCCTTTTTTCCCGCTCCCACCATGTCCCTCTTCTGTTGAATGCGATCGAGAAGGGCGATGTTCCCGCCTGGGCGGTGGATCCGGCACGGGCCCAGCAACTCATGGCTCACCGCGACACCCGGATCCGGGCCCGGGCCAAGAAGCTGCTGGCTCCCGGCGCCGACGCCAGCCGCCAGAAGGTCTACGAGAACTACTCCCAGGTGCTGCGCTGGATGGGGAACCCGGCCAACGGCCGTGAGGTTTTCAAAGTCAACTGTGCCGCCTGCCACGTACTCGAGGGGGTGGGCAGCCCGGTCGGGCCGGACCTGGGTGGAGTCCGTGACCGCGCACCGTCCATATTGCTGCGCGACGTCCTCGATCCGAGCCATACGATCGTGCCTGGTTATCCGAATTATGTCGTGGATACGAAAGACGGCGAGACGCTGATGGGTCTGATCTCCGCGGAGTCAGCCAACACGCTCACCATCCGTCAGCGCGAGGGTATTGAACGTACGCTGCTGCGCTCCTCCATCGAATCGATCTATGCCTCCAGTCTGTCGATGATGCCGGCGGATTTTGAGCGCAGCATCGGCTTGCAGGAGATGGCCGACTTGATCGCGTACCTGAAGGCGCCCAAGTGATGGAGAGCGGTGCTCGCAGGCCGGTCCCCCGGCCGGGCGGCCGATGAATCACCTGTTTACCGGCTCGCAGCGGGGGGTGTGGAGTGGGCGACCCGCTCGAAGATCTCTTTCTCTCGATAATCGAGGTTTTCGACCTGCACCGTCTTGAGCACTCCGGCCCAGGAGGTTTCCTTTGAATCCGGCCAGGTGACATAGAGAAATCGGAACTGCGCGTCTTGGGCGCGACGCATGAGGAAGAGAGGCTGTTGATCCCTGGCCGATTGTCTGCCCGAACGGGCTTCCGCCTGGAGGCGCACACCCCAGAGCTTCACATCCCGCAGCAGTGTTTCCCCACCGCCCCAGAATACGGAGCTGTTGGCGGCGTTCGACTCCACGCGATCAAAGAGCAGGCCGCGGATGGGCGCGTCCGCATCGGGCGAAGCACCCAGCACCTGGAAAGGCACACCCGTGGCGGAGTCTCCCGGTATGGCCCGCAGGCGCAGTGTGGCATCCCGGACGGTGACGTCAGAAATGCCCGCGTGGCGATTCATCATCTGGATGCCACGAAGCGCGTCGTAGGCGTCGACGTTCTGCACCAGAATCCGGGAGATGGGGGCGCGGGTTTCCGGCCCGATCCGGATGGCGGCGACCGTGGCCCACAGGACACTGTCGCGAAGGCGTATGTCGCGTACCGGGGCGGCCTGGTCCTTGCTGGGCGCGTCGACGACCACGGCATCGCCGTTCGAGGTGATAAAGGAGCGGTTGCAGTCTACCGATCGGCAGCTTTCGATGTGGACGCCCCCCACGTCTTTGCGACCGGGTGGGGTGAGCAGCTTGATGCGTTCAAGCGTGACCCGCTCGCAGTTGATCAGCCGGACCGCCGGCCCGGCCGGGTCGCGCAACATCGCATCGCGCAGCTCGAGACGCTGGCAGTTGCGGGCCAGCACGAGCGGTGAGCGGCGGACGCCGCTGCTGCCGCGGCCGTCGATGACCCCCGGGCCGGCCAAGCCGGCGCCCTCGACGCCATCGAAGACAATCGCCGCCTCGTGCCCGGGGTCGGGTGAGGCATAGACGACGGTCGAACGGTCCAGATGCAGCATCACCCTGGCCGGGATTCTGAGGGAGGTGATCACGTGCTCGCCGGTGGGCACGTAGACGATGCCGCCGCCGCTTGCCGCACAGTCGTCCAGTGCGGTCTGCAATCGGCGGGTGATATCCGAACCTCCCCAGGTGACCCCGTAACCGCGGGCATCGACCACGTTGAGCTTGGGTGCATCGCTCTCGTCCGCAGGGAACCGCTCCAGAAAGAGGATGACGCGGGGGCTGTCTGGTGCGGCGCCCAGTTCAACGACGCGGGGACCCTCCTCGTGGGCAATGAAATCCATGGTCCGGGTCGTGGCCTGGACACGATGACGGTATCGGGCCGGGACGAGCTCGAGCGGGCGCTGGCCGGGCAGGCCGGATCGCACGTGCACCGCCACCTGATCGTTGAACCACGCATGGGTGTAGTACACTGCCGGGCTGCCGGGGAGCTGCACCAGCGGGAGCGGCGTCTCGCCCGCTGTCACCTGAACCGGCAGGACCGGATTCTCGGGGTCGCCGTAAATGAGTGAGGCGACGTCTGGTCGCGGCCGCAGCCCCTCGGCCACCAGGCCGTTCAGGTATTGTTCCAGGTTGGTATAGCCGTCACCGTCCGCGTCGGCAGGCCCGTCTTTCGGATCGTGTGGATCGAAGCCCTGGGCGCGCTCCCAGTCATCGGGCATGCCGTCGTTATCGCTGTCCGCCGGAGCTTCACCACCCTTGATCTCCGGATAGCCGCCCACCTGCTCGGGTCGGTCGATCTTCGTACCCAGGGAGAGATAGGCGTCGCGGACCACGCGGGCGTCCACTGCGTCCCGGCGGGGGAGCACCGCGCCGGCCGAGGCGAGCACGGCGTCATGGGCATCCTCCGCCGATTCGATGGTCAGTGAAGCCATCTCAAAGGGTTCATTTGCCTGGTGCTGGGCGGCGGAGGCGTTGACGATCGGATCCCACTCGGGCATGTCGTCGGTGGGTCGGTGGGGGCTGCGATTTCCCTGGACATAGATGCGGCCCATTTCTCCGGGTACTTCGCAGATGGCCTTCAGATCCTGGCTGGCCGGGCCGGGCTTGTACGAGTTCCCGATGAAGTTCACTTCCGGCGAGCGCGAGAACGTGCCGGTCAGCCAGCCCCAGTCGTAGACGACGTTGTTCACGAAAGCGTGTCGACCGCCCTGGATTCGCGGGTTGCGGCTGTTGCAGTGGGCGATGAGATTGTGATGCACGCTGCACCGGGTGGGCTCGCCACCGAGGATCATGCCCATGCTGTGCGACCGCTCCTTGCCGATCTGCTCCTTCGTGAACGGCTGGCGAAGTCCCTCTGCGATGAGGTTCCAGCTCAGCGTGACGTCGCGCGCCGGGTTGCGAATGCCCACACCCTCATCAATGCTCCAGGAGAAGGAGCAGTGATCGATAACCACGTGGTGGAGTTCGCCCTCGCCGCTGACTTGCAGGGCATCCTGCGTGTCGTACTCCTCGTTGAGGCTGGGCCCGACGCGCGAACGGATGAAGCGGATGACGACGTCGTGTGTCTGCACGTAGAGCCCGGCGTCGCGAAGCATGATGCCGCCGCCCGGGGCGGTCTGGCCGGCGATGGTGATGAACGGTTCCGTAACCCGCAGGTGCTTCTTGAGGCGGATCTCACCGCCAATCCGGAATACGACTGTTCGAGGACCTTTGGCCGTGACGGCCTCGCGTAGACTCCCCGGGCCATCATCCTCCAGCGTGGTGACGGCGATCACCCGGCCGCCACGGCCGCCCGGAGTGTCCGTACCGAAGCCCTCGGCGCCGGGGAAGGCCGGCAGAGCGTGGGACGACGATGCGCACAGGTTCACGTGAACTGCTAAACCGATCAGGATCTGGATAGTTTGTCTCTGCATGCGGGGAATGTAACCGCAGGGTCGGGGAAGTGCGAGCACCGGGTCAGCCCGGTCCGCCCCGGCCACTTGCACGACAACGAGGTGCTGCGCTATCAGCACCCCGGCCTTTCATCGTGTGTCGGCCGAAGACATGAGTGGCGCCGACGACAGCCGTGAGCGCATCGATGAGGGTGGCGGGGAGTGAGCCGCTTGAAAACCGGTCCCCCATCCAGATGTTCCGCCAGCCTCCTCGGGACCTGCTGGCTCTGTTCGGGCTTACGTTGCGCCCGTATAATACATCATGTCGGCACTTGGAATGATTCAGGGAATAAATGCCGACGCCGGAAACCCAGATGACACTTCAGATGGAACTGTCGCATGACCTGGAGGCCAGCTTCCTCAGTGCCTGTGTGTCGAACCGTACAGATGTCCGCTGGCCAACCGGCGGAAGGCGAGACACCTGCGGGAGATCTGCCGGAGAGTCGGCTACATGCCGCCTGATATCCTGACGCCGGATGCCTTCTGGGAGAGCGAAGAGGAGGACAGCGTATGAGCGAGCGAGGGCAGGGTCCAGGCGATGCGCTGATCGACGAAGTGCGGTCCATTCGTCGTGAGATGTGCGAGCAATACGGAAATGACGTGGATCGGTTGATCGAACATCTTCGGGAAGTGGAGAGCGAGTATGCCGCACGCCGCGGCGTATTTGCCGGCGTTTCGAAGGAGGCGGCCGAACGAGTGATGGCCGGCTGGGATCGGGAGGCGCTGCCCACCGATGATCCGCTTGTGGATGAGGTGCGGGGGATTCGGGCCAAGCTCGCCAAAGAGTGAGCACGCTTGAAGATCCGCGCCCGAAGCACGAGGTATCTCAGATGACACTCCACATTGATCTGGCTCCTGAAGATGATGTCCGGCTTCGCGAGCAGGCCGCCGCGGCCGGCAAGGACGTCACGACCTTTGCGCGGGAGGCACTTCAAGAGAGCCTGCGTTTGGAGGCTGAATCAGACGAGTGCCCGAGGCTCTCCACGGAGCAGCGGCTTGCGGAGTTCCTCGCATGGGCCGCCAGCGCCCGGCCGTTGGGCTATATTGTCGATGATAGCCGCGAGAGCATCTACGAAGGACGCGGGGAGTGAGCACGCTGCTTGATACCAACATCCTGACCCGCTCCGCCCAGCCGGGCCATCCCCAGAACGCCTTGGGCCGCTACCTCGAAACTTATCCTGCACCTGCAACTCACGTCCGGATGTTCCGTCAGCCTCCCCAGGACGCTCGATCATGAATAATGCTCCATGCCGGCCCTGTTCTGGCTTGCGTTCAACCAGTATAATACGTCATGTCGGCTCTTGGGATGACTCAGGGGAATGAGTGAACGACGCGGGAGACTCGAGATGACACTTCAGATAGAACTGTCGCCTGACTTGGAGGCCAAGCTCCGCGAACGGGCCGCTGCAGCGGGCAAGGACGTGACGACCTTCGCGCGCGAGGCTCTTGAGGAAACGGTTTCTCTGCACGCCGATACTGGCGGCAGCCGTCCCAGACGCTCCACAAAGCGGCGTGTTGAGGAATTCCTTGCCTGGGCCGCCAGCCACCGGCCGCTCGGCCACATCGTTGATGACAGCCGCGAGAGCATCTATGAGGGGCGCGGGGAGTGAGAACGCTCCTGGACACGAATGTCCTGACCCGCCTTGCTCAGACGAACCATCCGCAGCATCCGGCAGCGGTAGGCGCGGTGAAGCTGCTTCTCGAGCGTCGCGAACGGCTGTGCATCGTGCCGCAGAACTTGTATGAGTTCTGGGCCGTTGCCACCCGGCCGTGGGGGGAGAACGGTTTGGGGATAACCGTTCCGGAGGCACAGGCCGAGGTGATCAGGATCAAGCACCATTTCGACCTGATTCGGAACGAGCGGGGCATTCTTGAGGAATGGGAACGGCTGGTTAACCTGTACGACGTCAAGGGCAAGACCGCTCACGATGCGAGACTGGTGGCGGCGATGCGGCGGCATGGACTGACGCGTCTGCTGACGTTCAATGCGAGCCATTTCGCCAGGTTCGATGGGATCGAGGTGCTGACGCCCGAACACGTGTTGCAGGGGGCTCAGTGAATCGGACAGGCAACGCTTGTAACCAGGGACGTCTGGCGTTCCACTCCAGCTCTCTGATCAAATGCGTAGCACATGCATGTAGCGCAGCAGCAGAACTGCGCAAGGGAACAGGATCTGCAGTGACAACCAGCAGGGTGGTCAC
>BTUC01000177.1:8956-14118 GCA_045863575.1 Phycisphaerae bacterium | reverse complement strand
GTAGAACGGCCGGCACGGAGGTCAGCCGCACGGAGCTGACACTGCGTCCTTCCTCTACAGGAGTCTAGGCCCACAGCAGCCGGAGCCACCTGCCGAAAAAGGGAGTGTACCAGGAGGCTGACGAGGCCGGCTAGCCCATGCAAACGCTGCGCGTCAGGCCTCAGCCGAGGTGACGGCTTGCCGTCGCAGACACATGAGTCGCAGGCTGGAAAACGCAAGGCTCGTGTCCGCCAACTGCGCACGCAACCATCCTTTAAGTGCGTAGTCGTACAGACGCTTCTGGCTGGCAAGGTGAAACTCTACCCGCGTGAGCGCCTGACGGAGAATCGACTCTTCGATTCTATCGATCCCCTGGTGCTGAGCCTCGGCGCGGGCGAAGAACAGGATAGCATTCAGGTCCTGGATGTGCTGATGAAGACCGGCCACGATATTGAGACGGGACCCAGCCAGGTAACGCTGCCATAAGCGAGAGTGATAGTATCTTGCCAGCAGCTCGGTCGAGGCGGCTGGCAACTGGTCAGCCAGGTCGTGACGCATAACCTCATGAAGGCACAGGTTACGGCCCAGCAGTCGGGATGCGTACGCACCGGACAGACGGGCAAGCGACATCAACCGCGGTACGAGGGTGATCCGCTGCATGAACCCCAGAGACCCCGCGGCATCCGCCGGCGTAGTATCGGGGTAAAGCGTTGCTGCGAAGAGAAACCGGACAGGCATGGGTGCCTGTCCTGGTTGCTCATACATCTCCACGGCCGGGAGTTCAGGTATCGCGGGCAGTTCCTGCCCGTCACGCAGCCGATCGGCGAGATCTGTATCCTGACGGCCGTCCGCGCCGCCGGCTGCTTCTTTGAATCGCCTGACCCCTTCAATCAGCCCCAGGGCCTGGCCGAAGCGAGACCAGATGTCGTTGTCACTTTCGGGGCTGAAATAGTCGGCCAGCCGCTCGAAGAGCGCATCGCATTCGGTGGGGTTCAGGACTGTCCGCGTGTCGAGCGGAGTGGTTGCTTCGGGCCGGACGGGACGCTGGGTCTGCGGGACCAGCGCGGCCACGTCGGTCGCCTGCTGAGCCAGGGGCGTACCCTTGCGGGCCTGAATGGATGGGCAGCCGTAGTTGGCGGATACTCGATCCTCGGTCCAGGTACGGGCCGGAAGGAGCGGGAACTGGCGGCACATGGCCGGCTTGGCCGCAGCACCGAGCTCCTTGTGGATGATGCACAATCCATCAGAGTCCAGGAACAGGCAGCGCGTTCCCTCGCCCTTGGCCAGCGCCAGCCTCCCGGTCGGGTCGTTGGAAGCGTGAAAGAAGCGTTTGCCCTGAAGTTGGTGATACCTGCTGAAGTCGTGCTTTTCCAATTGGGCGGCCTTCTCCGGCTCGATCAGGGTCTGCCAGGGCTGATCGCAGCAGGCCGTGCAACTGCCACAGGAAAAAGACACCGTCGGATCAATGACCTGCAGACGCATGAACGCCTCCGGAAATCACCACTGCCAAGCGGGGAATGGCCAGCCCGGACCCCGCACGGACGAGCCCGTCTTCCTTCACTTCGGCGCTTTGGGATCGCCGCTTGATGTGCCGGGAGCCAATGCGGAACGTAGAAACATTTACCGTGTGGGATCGTTATCTGGCCGGTCAACAACGGGCGGGAAGCCCGTTCGACACTATAACGGGCTCTGCGGTTGTACTTACGCCCCTCTTCCAGTTGGTCAGTTCCGTAGCGGCCGGCCTTGGGTGCCGCCGGTGCCCTCATCGGCAGTTTGCCCCGCCTTTCCGCCGGTGATGGCACCGGCGGCACAAACGCGCGGCATCCGGCACTAGAATCGGGTGTGTCCGATACCCTGTTCACGATTGGCCACTCGAACCGGCCGCTCGAGGCTGTCGTCAAGCTGCTCAAGGACAGCGGAGTCGGCATGCTGGTCGATATCCGCCGCTTTCCCGGCTCGCGCACGGTGCCCCACTTCAACCGCGGCATTCTGGAAGCTCGGCTGCCGGAAGCGGGGATCGCCTACCGCTGGCTGGAAGCGCTGGGCGGCCGCCGGCGCACCCCGAAAGCATCCCCCTCGATCAACACCGGGCTGCGAAATGCCAGCTTTCGAAGCTACGCCGACTACATGGCCACGCCGGAGTTCCAGGAGGGCATCGAGGAATTGCTCAGAATTGCCCGGTCGGACCCGACGGCCATCATGTGCGCCGAGGCAGTCTACTGGCGGTGTCATCGGCGCCTGGTAAGCGACTGGCTCACTGCCCACGGCTGGCAAGTGCTGCATATCCAGGACCGCGGGGAGCCGAAAGCGCATGTCATCACGCCCGGGGCCGTGTTGACAGCCTCGGGCGTGACGTACCCGTCGCCAGCGGATCAGACGCCGCTGTTCGACTCGATTAACTCGTCTTGAACTCGATCTGGGCGGTTTCACTCTTGTCCGCCTTCACGGTCAGCACCAGCTTGTACTTCTTGCCGGGATCCAGCTTAATGCCCTCAACGGGGTTGCCGCGCAGGTCGATGACCTTGAAGTCCTCCCCGGGACTGGCCAGGTTGTAGACCATCTCCGGCTTCATCTGGGCCTGTGGGTCATTGGCATCCTTAGCGACCAGCGTGTATTCGGCCTGGTGCGAGTAGTCGGCCTCGAACTGCTGGAAGACGCTGACCGCCACCATGGTGATCCGGCCGAGCTTCTCGGGTTTAGTGATCTCAAATCTCAGCTTCGGACCGCAAGCGACGCGTTCGTCGACTTTCCACTCCGAGTAACCGACCGCCGCCTTCTTGAGCGTGTTCTGCTCGGCCTTATGATCGTCCAGCCAGATCCGCAGGTGCGTGTCGGTTTTGGAGAGGTTCCAGGCCACGCGACCGCCGGTCATCACAGCGCTGGTGGCGCTGCAACCGGCCAAAGCACCCAGTGAGAACGTCAACAGGATCACAACGAACACTCGACTGGTCATGAACAGGTTCCTTTCACTCAGAATTCGCCCGAAGAGATACGCTGTGCTCTCATCGGTCGCGGCGGGGCGGGGCTTGAAAGGGTGTACATTATCTCGTTCACGTCGCCCGCTGTGGCGTATCGGATCAGTCGCAGATACGCCCGTGGAATCGAGTTTCCGGACCGGCCAGCGCCACGCGACGCGGTTTATCGGGCCGGAAAGTGTGCGAGAGCCTATCCCCTCAGGCAACAGGTGGCAGGTTGCCGACCTGTGTGCACTGGTTGGACACCGGTGCCACACCTTGCCGGGATAGGCTCCTGGCGGCAGAAGGATTATGATCTCCCCGCGCCGGCCGCTTGGATCGAGCGCGGCGTGTGGTTTTAGAGAGCCTCTGACAAGGACCCGAGCGATATGAAAGAACGCATTCTCCGCAAGCACCCCGCCAACCCGCTGATCACGCCGCAGAAAATGCCGCAGGATGTGCTGTACGTGTTCAATCCCGGCGCCATCAAGCACAACGGCGAGTACATCCTCATGATGGACGTCACCACGCTGGACGACATCCACCGGCTCTGGTTGGCCCGCAGCAGGGACGGCGTTCACTTCGACATTGAGCCGAAGCCCATCGACTGGCCGTCCCCTGATCCGACGCACCCGGAGACCTGCACGTACGATCCGCGCATCACGAGAATAGGCGACGAGTACATCATCCTCTATGCCAGCGATCTGTCCCAGAACGACGTGCGCGTGGGCATCGTCAAGACGAGGGACTTCCGCAGGTTCGAGCGTGTCTGCATCGCCAGCGAGCTGGGGAACCGCAATGGCACGCTGTTTCCCGAGAAGATCGACAATCTCTATGTGCGCTTCGACCGGCCGTTCGGCAACGAGTTGCAGCCGTGCTACATGTGGGTGAGCTACTCGCCGGACCTCATCTACTGGGGCCGCAGCCGGCCGCTGACCTGGAAGGGCAAGCCTTTCCACGACGGCCACAAGATGGGCGCGGGGGCCGTACCCATCCGCACGGATCGGGGCTGGCTGGAGATCTACCACACCGTTTCCAGTACTTGCAACGGGTTCATCTATCGGCTCAAGGCCATGCTGCTGGACCTGCACGACCCCTCCAAGGTGCTCGGCTACACGCGCGACTTCCTGCTCTGGCCGGAGCACGACTACGAGATGCGCGGACGGGTCATGAACGTCGTGTTCACCTGCAACGCGCTGCTGGAGGACGACGGCACCGTGAAGATCTACTACGGCGCTGCGGACACGAACATCGGCCTGGCCGAGGGACGCCTGAACGACATCCTCGACGCGTGCCTGGCAAATCAAGCCCGATGAAACGACCGACCCCGGTGGCTCATGTTGGACATCCCCTGCATCCAGGTTGATTTGCCGTGCATCGAATGCGAGTACAACCTGCGCGGGCTCTCCTCAGAAGGGAAATGCCCGGAATGCGGCCGCCCCATTAACGACTCGCTGCGCGTGATGACCATGCCTTTGGAGGCGCCGCGTTCCCTAAGAGCGGTGGCGGCGCTGTTCATCTTTCAAGGTATGTTGGCGGTTGCGGCGATGGCCTTCTCGTTCACGCAGCAAAAGCCACTTCCCAACGCGTACATTGCTGGCGTCTTCATCGGATCAGCGTTGCTTCGCCTTACTCGAGGCTCGCGCACCTGGGCCCTTTTTCTGCTATGGCTGCAGATGGCTGGGTTGCTGCTGGCTATTTTACTGATGCTTCTGATGCCCAAATGGCTGGGCTTGCCATTACGAAGAACGGGCGTCGTCATAGTGACTGTCTCCGCTGTGTTGCTTTTACTCTGCTGCTGGCAGTACTGGGTACTCACTCGGCCGAAGATCCGCTCTCTTTTCAAGCTCGTCGATCGCCGCGACGTAGAGCTGAAGGGCGCTCGCGACCTCTTTGATGTACCGAAGCTTCTCCTTGTACTCAGCATTTCAGTGGCAGTCGGTCTGATTGTCGGCCTTGTGCTCAGGTGAGGTGGCGCTTGTAGCCCCTTCGGCGGCCAATCTGACGCCTCGCCACGTCAACTCATTCCTAACGACAGGATATGTACACGTACTGATGGTCCCGTTCGAGGTGGAGGCGATCGGAGGCGATCGGAGACGAATCCGGCTTTCCGAGGTCATCTCGCGACCAAGCGGGACTGGTCTGAACCCGGAGAGGACCAGGCGCGGGCGGGGCGGGCCCCCGCGCGCCCCCCGCCCGGGGGTGGCGGCGGGTAGACGGCGGCCCACA
>BTUC01000177.1:2531-8946 GCA_045863575.1 Phycisphaerae bacterium | reverse complement strand
AGAGGACCAGGCGCGCCGGTGCAGAGCACCGGCGCGCCCAGAGACAGTGGTTGCCTGCGTTTCACCGGCTGCAAAATCCCAGACCCGTCAAATGCCCCGAGAGCGGGGCGATGAACGGCCTGAAGAGCGCTCCCGGCGCGACTCGCGCCGGGAATCATCCGTGGGACCACTGCTGGTCCTGCCCGCCGGCTGAGTACTGGCCGTGGGCTGCGTGGAGGGGCTACGGCGGCCGTCCGCCGTCTCCCGCTGGGCAGCAGTGGGCAGGCGATCCAGCTTGCTCTTCAGCTCGCTGAACATGCGCTCCACGTGTGCGTTCAGGAAAGCGAGCTGCTCCTGCCGCAGTTGGGGATCCTCAATCTTCTGGGCAGAGGCTATGTCGTTGCGCTTGGTTTCCTCGTAGAGCTTGCGCTGAGTGAGCAGGTCGCGGAGGATGGATTCCGCGGTTGCCCTTTGCGAGGTGTCAAGTCGATATCGCTGGGCAAAGTCGCGCTCGTAGCGCTCCCAGGAACCCAGCGGGTCGGCGTTTTCGAGCCGGTTCTCGTCCCGACGGCGGTCATCGCCGCGGCGGTACTCCCACCGGCGGCTCTCCCCGTCGTTGTTGTCCCGGCCCTCGCCACGCCGCTGGCGCCAATCGTCGCGCCGGCGTCGTCGATCCGAATCGCCGTCATCATCCTGCGTCGGGACCTGCGGAGCTGGGCCCACTCCTTCAATTGCCGCCGGCTGGTCCTCCTGCCCGCCGCGCCGGGCCTCTTCCCAGCGCTCGCGCTCCTGGCGGAAGAAGTCGCGCATGTCGCCGCCCTGGGCGCGGAACTGTTCCATGCGCTGGCGGAACTCGTCACGGCGGCGCGAGAACTCGGCCTCGCGCTGTTCGCGGCGCTGGCGGCCTTCGGCCACCTGCTCAGGGGGCAGTAGTTTTTCGACCTCACCCCGCATGTAATCTCGGTTGAACAGAGGGGTGTTCTGATAAATCCCACGCATCTGCTCGCCGAGCTGACGCCAGCTTTCCGGGGGCACCTCTTCTCCCGCCTCACGGCGCTCCCGGAGTTGGCGGAACTGTTCGCGAATGGCCTCGGATTGTTGGCGGCGCTGCTCGGCCGCCGGGGCGTCGGCGGCCCGGATCTCTTCGAGGCGCTGCTGCACCTGTCGGCGCTGGGCATCATCGAGTCCGTACGTCTCGGTAACCCGGTCCAGGTACCACTCGCTCATCCGGCCGGAATCCCGGTCGAAGCCGAAGACAGGTGGGCCGCCGCGGCCGAAGTCACCGCGTGGCCCTCCTCGCCCTCCGAAGTCACCGCGCCGATCGGAATCCCGCTCTCGGTCGCCCCACTGCCGGGAATCCCCGCCGCGGTCCTCGGGCCGCCCCCTACGTCGGCCCGAGTCCCGCCCGTCTTGCGCCCACGCCACCGAAACAAACCCCGCGATGGCGATATACGCCACGATGTCTCTGATCCGTCTGCTGATCATCCCTCTACTCCTCTTGCGGGGGCTGGGACCCCGCACTGTTTCCACTCGCTGCGGAGAGCCGCCCGAGGCTGACCGGCGTCAACTCTGCGAGACGGACCTGGTCCGACCTTCCTCCGGTCTCCAGCGGCACGCACCGTGGCCGCGGTCCGGCCCCCGGCGTCGGTCGCGTGAACCACGCTCCCACTGCCGATGCTGAAGCAGCTGGTCGTACTTTACCCTTTGTTCCTCCGAAAGGATCTGTTTCGTACGCTCGATGGCAGTCTGGAAAGCCTGCCGCCCTTCGGCCTCCAGTGCCGCCTTCTTTTCCTCGAATTCCTGGAGCACCTGCTGATACTTCGGCTGATCCTCGGGTCGAATCAACGCCGCGATGGCCTCATCACGCTGCCGGTACAACTGTCGGCGGCGATCGTCGCGCTCACGCCCCCCGTGGCGGGCGATCTCGGACCATATCTGCTTGAGCTGCTCCTGCTGCTGCGGCGTAAGGTTCAGTTCCGTGGTCAGCCAGCCGCCCCGCCGGGGTTCCTTCTCGGGCGGCGCCAGGGAAGACTGTCGCGATTCAATGCCGATCACCAGACCGGCCGCGAAGGCGATCAGGAAGCCGACCATCACGATTCGCTTGGTCATTGCGGATCACCGTTATCCGGGGCCGACAGTTCGTCGGCCATCCACTGAGCCATCAGCACGAGGTCTGTATTGGGATCATCCAGCTCGACCTCGGGCGGCATGGCGGCCACCGTCTGCCAGACGGCCGGAGGGGCCTCGGCCATCCGGCGCGGCGGAGAGTCTGGCAAACCGGCCAGAGCTGCGAGCAATAAGGCCGCGGCCGCTCCGGTCATCCAGCCCGCCATCCGCCGAACACTCCGTTCATTCACCGCTCCGAAGCGATGCTGCAGCCGTTCCAGCACGGCAGGCGCGGCTTCCGTCAGAGCGGCAGCGCGCAACAGGGCGGACATGGAGGCCAACGACGCCAGGTGCTCGCGGCACACGCTGCACTGGGCCACATGCGCTTCCATCTCCGCATGAGCGACGGATGAAAGCTCGCCGTCGTAGTACCGCTCCAGCTCATCCGCTCTGCCGCAATTCATGATGCTCCCGATCCTCGGGTCGACCGCGTTCCGGCAGCCTACAGATAGTCCTTGAACCGACGCCGCAGTTCCTCTCGTGCCCGGTGCAACCGGGACTCAACCGTCCCGCGGGGCACGCCCAAGGCGGCGGCCATTTCTTCGTAGCTCAGACCGTGCAGCTCCCTCAGCACGATTACCATGCGATGCTCCGGCGAAAGCTTTTCCAGCATCACCGAGAAGTCGAGCCGGGAATCCGTTCCGTGGGTTTCCGGCGGCACCGCCTGTCCTGTGGCCGACCCATCCAGCACTTCTGGATCCAAAGGCCGGCGCCGTCGCCACCAGGTTGTTCGCCGAAGCATGCCGGCCCGTCGAACCAGTATCTGCACCAGCCAGGTTCGCAGGGACGACGCACCACGGAACCGGCCATTGAGTGCGCTGACGAAGGTTTCCTGGACCAGATCCTCGGCATCAGCCGCGTTGCTCGTCAATGCGTGTGCGACACCATAAAGGTACCGCCCTTCACGCTCGACGAGAGCCCGAAAAACGGCCGGGTCGCCGCGGTTGATCAGCCGCACCAGTTCGCTGTCTTCAGGCACCTCGAGCGCCTCACTCGGCACCGGCGGCGCCGTATCGGACATATGGTTGCTGCCCGTGCCCGTTTTCTTCCCTCATTTCCCATAACCCCTTCCGGCGGGGTGCCAGATTCCGGGATGCCCACGGCCATCATCCCGAAACCACACGGCCCCATGCCGGACCCCATCATAACCGCGCGCACCACATTCAGAACCGCCCCGGTCACGTGCTTTGCAGCCTGGAGCGGTTGCGTACGACCCTCCCTCGATCTATTCTGCCAGTGCCACAACCTGAGGAGTATCCATCCATGATCGACCTGAACGCAAAACATCGTCCGAATCGATTGCCGCTCCTATTGGGGGGACTTTTGGTCCTGCTGCTGCCCGCCATCCTACAGGCCGAACAGGCCTGGCGCCGTCTCCCGGTCTCGGTTTACCGCGACCGGATGAAGGGCGGCTGGATCGGCCAGATCGCCGGCGTATCCTGGGGTGCACCCACCGAGTTCAAATTCAACGACCGCATCATCCCCGAGGAGTCCCTGCCCAGGTGGTCGCCGAAGATGATTAACGACGCCTTCGGCCAGGATGACCTCTATGTAGAGATGACCTTCCTGCGCACGCTGGAGCAGTACGGGCTGGATGTGTCCATCCGCCAGGCGGGCATCGACTTCGCCAACAGCCAGTACGGTTTGGCCTGCGCGAACTACGCCGGCCGCTCCAATCTGCGCGACGGCATCGCCCCGCCGGATTCGAGCCATCCGCGGTTCAACCGCTGCCCCAATGACATCGACTATCAGATCGAAGCCGACTACTCCGGCCTGATCGCGCCGGGGCTGCCCAATGCGGCCATCGCCCTGGGTGAAAAGTTCGGCCGGTTGATGAACTACGGCGACGGCGTCTACGGCGGGCAGTTCATGGGCGGCATGTACGCGGAGGCTTTCTTCGAGAGTGATCGCGTGAAGGTGATCGAGGCGGGGCTGCGCTGCATTCCGGAGAAAAGTCAGTACGCCGAGATGGTCCGGGACATGCTCCGCTGGTACCGCGAGAATCCCACCGACTGGCAGAAGACCTGGGGCCTGACCCAGAAGAAGTACCGGGAGGACCCGGAGTACCAGAAGGCCTCCAACGGCGGCATCGACGTCAAGATCAACGGCGCCTACCTGCTGATGGGCTTGCTGTATGGCGAGGGCGACCCGGATCGAACCATCATCATCGCCTGCTGCTGCGGACAGGATTCCGACTGCAATCCGTCCAGTGCGGCCGGCGTGCTGTTCACCATGCTGGGATACTCAAAACTGCCCGAGCGATTCACGAAGGAGCTCGACGAGAAGACGCGCTTCAGCCATACGGCCTACAACATCCCCGGCCTGATCGACGTGTGCGAGAAGCTCGCCCGGCAAATCGTCACCCGCGACGGTGGACGCATCGAGAAGTCCGCCGCGGGCGAAGAGGTGTTCGTGATTCCGGTGCAACGGCCGCGCCCCAGTGACCTGGAGCTGAGCTGGTCGCCCGGTCCCATCGCCAACAGCCGCTTCACCGAGGAGGAGCTCGCCCGCATTCCCGAGCTCGGCGTGCAAAGAGCCCTCGCCCGGCTGGCCCCCGGCTGGACCATTCGCGATTGCGGCCCGCACATGGGCCCCGGGCCGCTGGCCGAGTATCGCGGCCGTAAGAACGTGGTCATGACCCACCCATTGGACGAGAAGACGCCGTGCGTGCTATCGAACACTCTTCAGATACCAGCCGGCAAGAAGTCAATGCTCAACCTGCTGGTCAGCTATCACCAGGACGGCGATTGGATGCTGATGGTGAAAGCAGACGGGCGGACACTGTACGAAGCAACCGTCAGCAAGGACGCGGTCGAGGATGGTTGGCAGAACGTGGAGGTCGATCTCTCCGAGTTCGCCGGCAAGTCGGTAGATCTCGAGTTGCTCAACGGCAAGGACGACGACTGGTGCTTCGAAGCGGCGTACTGGGGGGAGATCACCATCGAGAGCAACTAAAGAGGTCCACCGAAAACCGAAAGCAACGAGCCGCGGGCTTCAGCCCGCGCGGCCGCCCGAACTGGGAGAACGCTACCTTATCATACCTGTTGTGTGAACCGATTTAGCAGACATCGTGCATGTGGCGTCCGACACCAGCCCTGCTCCCGCTTCCCAAGGGGGGAGAAGCTCCAGGCGCTTTGATCGGGCGGAGAAGTGCGGCGCGATCTAATCCGGATCCGAAAACGTAGGAATACCGCCGCTGTATGGCCTGGAGGGACACGATTGCTGAGCTGGCGGGAATTCAGTGACTGGGCGAAGGTACGGCCGGCAACGCTGCGCCTGGCCGATGCGCTGGGGCGTGGGCGACGGCGGCTGTGCCTGCTGGACCACGTGGCGCCTCCCGCGCCGGCGCCGTGCCGGCCGAGGCTGGACGACTGGGATCGGCACGAACTGGCCGCGGCTTGGCTGGGGCATGGGACGGCGCTGCTGCGGATCGCCGGCATGAACGTGCTCACCGATTCGGTCTTCTCCAACCGCGTGGGGCTGGATCTCGGCCTGGTCACCGGCGGGCCGCGACGGCTGGTGGCGCCGGCGATCTCCATGTGCGAGCTGCCGCCGATTGACCTGGTGCTGGTCTCGCACGCTCACTTCGATCACCTGGACCGGCCGTCGCTGGGCCGGCTGCCGAAGCGCGTGCCCATCCTCACGTCGCGCCACAACAGCGACCTGATCGCCGACCTCGGGTTCCGCAGCGTACAGGAATTGAATTGGGGCGAATCGGCGCAGGTCGACGAGCTGACTGTTACCGCCTGGCCGGTGATCCACTGGGGTGCCCGCACGTTCAACGACCTGCACCGTGGGTACTGCGCGTTTCTGATCGAGGGCGGCGGGCGGCGCGTGCTGTTCGGCGGCGACACGGCCTATGGGCAACACTTCAAAGACATGGGCGGCGTCGATTTGGCCATCCTCGGCATCGGGGCTTACGACCCCTATGTTCAAGCCCACGCGACCCCCGAGCAGGCCTGGAAGATGGCCGATGACATGCGCGCCGAGAGCGTGCTGCCCATGCACCACGGGACGTTTCGCCTGAGCCATGAGCCGACCGGCGAGCCAATCGAGCGCTTCCAGGAAGCGGCCGGCGGGGACGAGAGTCGGATTGCGCTTCGGCGGATCGGAGAAATGTTCGTGGCGTAGACCGCGAGGTGGGAGGACGGAGAGAAGGAGAGACGGAGCGATGGAGAGAGGAGGAGATTGACAAGGAGACCAGGAGACACGGAGAGCGGTGCCACGGTGTTGCCTCTATTGGATCACCTTCAACCAAAACCCACAGTTC
>BTUC01000177.1:0-2431 GCA_045863575.1 Phycisphaerae bacterium | reverse complement strand
ACTCATCACTCATCACTACTTCTCCCATACCGGGCACTCTTCCTGCACTTCGCCGAACAGGCGTTGCAGCTTATCGGCCATGGCTTTGACGCGCTGTGTTTCTCCGTCGGCGAGGTTGTCGCGCTCGCCGGGGTCCTCACGCAGATTGTAGAGTTCGAATGAGGTCAGGCGGGCCTGCTTGAGGGCGCGGATGGATTCGGGCTCAAGCCCTTTGAAATTGGCGACCGGATCCCAGTGGGCCACCAGTTTCCAGTCGCCGTCGCGCAGGGCGAGCTTCGGGTTGCTGATGGCCAGGCTGTAGAACCAGAAGAGAGGCGTGGTGCGCTCCAGCGCGCGGCCCTCGAAGATGGGCAGAATGCTCGTACCATCCAGCGAACGGCCGGCTGTCGGTCCGATGCCCGCGATCGCACAGAAGGTGGGCAGCAGGTCCACGTTGGAGACGGGTTCGTCCACCTCCTGGTCCGGACGCGTGTGACCCGGCCAGCGGATGATGCCGGGCACGCGGATGCCACCTTCGTAAATATGCAGCTTCATGCCGCGTAGCGGGCCGGGTGAGCCGTAGGAACGCGATGCTCCGCGGTAGCGGTTGAGCGTCTCCGGACCATTGTCGGAGGTGAACAGCACGAACGTGCGCTTGGCCTCACCCAGTTCGTCGAGTGCAGACAGAAGGCGGCCGACAGCCTGGTCCACGTTGGTCACGTTGGCGAAGTAGGCCGCCTGGTCGGGGCTCTTCGCATGGGGATAACAAGCCATCAGCTCCCGAGGTGATGCAACCGGCTCGTGCGGTTCGTGGAAGCAGACGAAGGCGAAGAACGGCTTCTCGGCCGTGCGCTGCCTGCGCAGCCAGCCGATGGCCTCGTCGGTCACCACCTGGCAGGAGTAACCTTCCGCCGGGCCCGCCGGCTGGCCATTGCGCACGAAGTTGGCCGGGCTCTGGTGGTTCGGATGAGCGTTGTTCTGCGTGCTGAACCAGTAATCGAAACCGTGGTCGCCGGGCTGGGGCTGAAGCGGCGAGTTGAACTGGCCGTTGCAGTGCCATTTGCCGAAGTGGCCGGTGACGTAGCCGGCCCGCTTCAGAAGTTGGGCGATGGTGACCTCCTGGCGGCGCATGTGCATCGGGTGGCCGGCCGGGATCCAGTCGTACACGCCGGTGCGGTTGGGATTCCGTCCGGTGAGCAGGCCGACTCGGCTAGGTGAGCAGACGGGCGCGGCCGCATAGCACGAGGTCAGCCGCATGCCCTGACTGGCGAGCCGGTCGAGATTCGGCGTCTGGATGGAAGGATGCCCGTAGCAGGAAAGATCGCCGTAGCCGAGATCGTCGCAGAGGACGATGAGGAAGTTCGTCCGATCCGCCATTGCGTCCTTGGCGCGATTCGCTGCTTCTGTTGACGGCGCCTGACCTAATACGATCTGAACGACCGTAAGCCAGGCCATCAGCAACTTCGTGGTGACGCCGGACGCACGTCCCGCAGTCTGTGCTGAAGTAAGTGCTGGCATGAACAACCTCCTGGTTGGATGCTGAGAGCCCTCACCAGCATACCGGCCGATCTGATCATCGGCCACTGATTGGCTGCCCAAACAAGAGCAGAAGAGCAGAAGCAGTGGCGCATCGAGACTAACCGGTAGGATACCGGTTCCACACGAGACAACCACCAGGATACTGGTTTCACACGCGCGACAACCGAAAATGCCGGTTCCACGCCACGGCCCTCGACGTCCAGATTACGATCACCGAGAATACCCTCGACGGCCAGCGGCAATGCCGTTCACTGGACATCGGATCAGGATGATGAGAATTCAGCCACGCATGGGAGGTAGCATTGTGCGATTCGGACTTTCCGGATCTGCGGCTATTGCGCTTGCTCTGCTGCTGATCGCGGCAGATCACTCAGCCACGGCGAAGGGCGAGGTCGCGCCGCGTCCGAACATTCTCCTGGTCCTGAGCGATGACATGGGCTACTCGGATATCGGCTGTTACGGCGGCGAGATCCAGACGCCGACGCTGGATCGGCTGGCGGCCCAGGGGCTGCGCTTCTCGCAGTTCTACAACGTGGCCCGCTGCTGCCCCACGCGGGCCAGCCTGCTGACCGGCCTGCACCCGCACCAGGCGGGCATGGGCCACATGACCGGCCGGCCGGAGGGCAAGCCGGAGGCGTGGAGCGGTGAGCTGAGCCGGCGGGCCATGACCATCGCCGAGGTGCTCCGTGAGGCGGGCTACGCCACCTACATGTGCGGCAAGTGGCACGTGACCAGCCAGGAGCGCGGCGACGCCGATCACTCCAACTGGCCGTTGCAGCGCGGATTTGATCGTTTCTACGGCACGATCACCGGGGCAGGCAGCTTCTATGACCCTACCACGCTCACGCGCGACAACACGCCGATTACGCCGGACAACGACCCGGAGTACCACCCGCAGCGCTTCTATTACACG
>BTUC01000176.1:0-14279 GCA_045863575.1 Phycisphaerae bacterium | reverse complement strand
TCCGCGAAACCGGTCGCGGCCCTCTCGCGTAATCCTCAACAAACGTCTACTATTCTCTCATGACTGATTCAACGCATTCCGCGCGGCCCGGTGACCCGCACGGCGGCGCCGGCGAGAACCTGGGCACCCCCCCGTTGCGGGAGTCGCTGCCGGCGAGCCCCGAGTTCGCCGACCCGTCAACTTCCGCCAGGTGGCACCTGCCTTCGCATCTGCGGTTGTGGCTGGTGGCGATTGCGGGTGTGGCTTTGGATCTCGGCACCAAGAGCTGGGCCTTCACGTCTCTGGACCCGGACCCTAACGCGGCCAATGGCATCGTCATTCCCAACGTGATGGCGTTTCGGCGCTCGCTGAACCCCGGAGCGCTGTTCGGGCTGGGCAAGGGCTGGACGCCTTTGTTCATCTTTGCATCGGTGCTGGCGCTGGGGTTTGTACTTTTCCTGTTCATCCACAGCACGAGAAATCGCCGCAGTCTGCACGTGGCTCTTGGTCTGGTCCTGGCGGGAGCTCTCGGCAACCTGTACGACCGGGCCTTCGTCATCGCGGATGTCGTGAAGTTCACGGCCGCCGACGGGCGGCAACACACGATCGCCGGCACGATTGTTGATCAGGACGAGCGGGGAATCCGTATTCTCGAGGGCCAGGTCGACGCAGAGGGGCCGGACGCAGATCTGGAGCACGCCCGGCTCATTCCGCCCTACGTTCAGCCGGTCGTGCGTCAGCAGGGGGTCGTCCGCGACTTCATCAAGATGGAGCCGCGGCTGGGGAGGTTCCAGGTCTGGCCCTGGGTGTTCAATTTGGCGGACGCCTTCCTGGTCTTCGGCGTGGGGCTCCTCATGATCAACTTCTGGTGGGACCGGCAGGCGGAGAAGGCCCAGGCCGCCCTGATGCCCACCGCTTCCGAACCGGCCGCCTGATCCGTATCATGCGCGGCGTTGTCGGTCTGCCGGTCGCCTGTGCTGGTGGTTGGTCGGTCGACAGCTTCAGCCAGAGATGACGGATCGCGCATGGCGGCTTTCACACAAGAGGATGAGCGTAACATGCGCCGGGCGTTGGCCTTGGCGGCCCGCGGCCGCGGGCGGGTCGAGCCGAATCCGATGGTCGGTTGTGTGCTGGCGCGCGGTGACCGGATCGTCGGCGAGGGTTACCACCGCAAGTTCGGCGAGCCTCACGCGGAGGTGTGGGCCCTGCGCCAGGCGAGCCGGGCGGCGCGTGGAGCGACCGCATACGTCACACTCGAACCGTGCTGTCATTTCGGCAAGACCCCGCCCTGCACCGAGGCGTTGATCTCCGCGGGGATCGGCCGGGTCGTGGCGGCCATGGCAGATCCGTTCGCCAGCGTCTGCGGGAAGGGGGCCGCCCGCCTGCGCGAGGCGGGCATCCCCGTGTCGCTCGGGCTGCTGGAAGCCGAGTCCATGCGCCTCAACGGACCCTATCTGAAGGGTCGGCGGACCGGTCGTCCGTGGGTGATCCTCAAGTGGGCGCAGAGTCTCGACGGCCGGATCGCCACGCGTACGGGCGACTCACAGTGGATCAGTGGCGAGGCATCGCGGGCTTACGCGCATCGTTTGCGGGGGCTGGTGGATGCCGTCATCGTCGGTGCGGGTACGGTTCTGGCGGATGATCCGCTGCTGACCTGTCGTCACGGCCGACCTCGGCGGATCGCGACCCGGATCGTGTTGGATCCGTCGTTGCGGACGCCACCGAGCTCAAAGCTTGTGCGCACGGCTAGGCAAGTGCCGACACTGGTAATCACGGAGAAGCGAACTGCCGAATCAGCTAAATCGCGGGCGCTTCGGAAATCCGGGGTCGAACTCTTGGGCTTGCGCAGGACGCGCACCGGCCTGGACCTGGGGGCGCTCCTCGACGAGTTGGGGCGGCGCGGCATGGCCAACGTCTTCGTGGAAGGGGGCGGGCGCACGCTGGGGGCCTTTCATGACGCGGGGCTGGCCGACGAGGCGGTCGTGTTCGTTTCCCGCCGGTTGATCGGCGGGGGCATTTCGCCGCTGGACGGGCGAGGTCCCGCGGTTATGGCGGACGTGGTCCGACCGGCCTGGGTGGAGGCACGCCATCTGGGTGACGATGACCTCTACCGCCTGGTGCTGACCGATGCCGCGATCACTTTTTCAGCGGCGTCTTCTTCTGGAAGACCTTGATCTGATCGAGCGGGACAATGCCCGTGGAGGCGCCGGGCGCCTGGATGCAGTGGGCGGCCGTGGCGTTGCCCAACAGGGCGGCATCCGGCATGCTCAAGCCCTCGTGCAGACCGGCCAGGAAGCCCGCGGACCAGCAGTCGCCCGCACCGGTGGTGTCCACCACATTGTCCACCTGGTAGGCGGGCACGAACGTTTCCTGCCCATCGGCGTCGCGGCAGAAGGCGCCCTTCTCGTCCATCTTGATGACCACGTTCTTGCAGCCGCGGTCCTGGATGTAGCGGGCCATTTCGGCCGGTTCGTCCAGGCCGGTGATCGCGCGGGCCTCGGGCTGCGAGGGGATGAAGTAGTCGAGCATGGGCAGGGCGGGATGGATGTTCGCGTGCCACAGGTCGCGCGGTGCGGAGTCGAGATAGACGGTATCCAGCAGCGTTCGAGCTCCGGCCCGCTGAGCATCCGCAAGCAAGAGCGCGGTCTGTTGCCCGTCGAACGTCTTCATGACCATCGTGCCGGTCACGAAGCAGAACTTCGCCTGCCGGATGATGTCCTGGCTGATCTCGGCGTGGGCCAGGGTGCCGTTGGCCCCCATGGTGTGAAAGAAGCTGCGTTGCCCGCCCGTGAGCACGCAGACGAACGTATAGGGCGTGTGAATGCCCGCGCCGTGGATGACTCCTGCCGTGCCCACCTTGTACTTCTTGAGCTCGCTGATGACGAATTCGCCCAGGGCGTCGTCGCCGATCTTCACCACGGCGTCGCAGGCGATGCCCATTTTGCCCAGGGCGATGGAGCAGTTCACGGCGTTTCCGCCGGTGGTAAGCGTCAGGCGATCGAACAGGCGTAACCCGCCCGGCGGAGGGAAATCGTCCACCGTCTGGCCGATGGCATCGACGCAGCAGATCCCGACGTTCACGATATCGCTCATGGTCTGGTCACCTTGTAAAGAGTCGCGTACGCAGGACTGCCTTCCTGATAGGCGAAGTCCGCCACACGAACCAGCCCGGCCGTCTCCAACTGGTTGTAGATTCCGGGGTTGGCCTGCGGATCCAACGCCGGATAAAAGCCATACGTATCCGCGAGTCGGCGAACCTCAACCCAGTTCACCAGCACATGGGTGGTGCCCCTCCGCCAGAGCCAGTCGATCACCTCGCGGGGATCCTGGGCCGCTCGAACGACCTCGGCCAGCGGATGACGGTTGAAAACCGTCGCGTACTCCACCGGGCTGCGCGCGTAAAACGTGCGTGCCTCTCCGACCAGCAGCGTGCGTGAGTCGGGCCCGAGCGCGTTGATCTCGGCCCAGTGCCGGGCGTCCGGCCAGTGGCCTTCGACGAACAGACGGGTCTGTCCGTAGGCGCCGATGGCCACACCGCCGTGATCATAATAGAGCGTTCCGAGGCGGTAAAGATTCAACCCCGTCCCGATCACCAGTGCGGCCACCATCCACTTGGGCCACCAATTGGGATGGCGCACCTGCTCACATGGCAGTGGACGCGATGATCCAGTGCGTGGAACCTCCATCGAGGCCGGCGTTCCTTCCGGTGCCCGCCCAGCCAGCAGCAGGAGCGGCAGCAGCATGACCACCGCGAAGCGCGCGAACAGATGCGTGGCCAGCAGCCATACGCCGAACTGGAGCGCCAGAATGATCAGCAGCACCAGCGTCCATCGATCCCGTCGGCGCACGGCCCCGACGATCGCCAGTGGGAGAGCGAGGATGCCCATCCGGAAGTCACCGGCGGTCCGGTACCAGATCCGTGCCGGCAGCGAACTGAGCGTCTGCTCCGCGTCCGCGGAGCCGTGGGCGCGCTCCCAGCGTTCATTGAGGGCGGCATCCCAACTACCCGATCGATCTTTGAAGACATCATAGGCCAGCGGAAAGAACGGATTACCCGTGTTGGCGACGTTTCGGATCAACCACGGGGAGAATGTGAGCACTGCGCCCAGCGCGTATAAGGCCAGAAGTCGTGGCCCTCCGCCTGGACGTAGCGGCCGGCCTCCGTACCGGCCGTTCGCCTCGGCATCCACCGGGCCCTGACTCTCCAGATTCTCGGAGGAGCCTGCGTCGCTCACGCTCGATTTCGGCCGCGCGAGCATCAGAATGCCCAGCGGCGCAGCGATCAGCGGCACGGCCGTATACTTGAAGCCGCACGCCAGCCCCGCCAGCAACCCGGCCGTCAGTGCCCATCGGGTGGCTAACGTCTCACTCCGTGCCACCTTCAGGCCGGCTGCCATCGCGGCCATACCCATTGCCAGCATGCCGGGCTCGACGTAGGCGATGCCGGCGAGGTATGCGATCCAGGGCGTCGTACCCGCCAGTACGCCCGCCACCAATCCGACGGTGGTGGAGAATTGCCGGGCGGCCATCCAGGCGGCCGCGATGAACAAAATGGCCAGACCGACATTGGCCGTGACGGCCATGAACGCCGCCTCGATCGCGTCCCCGCGCAAGACCATCATGAGCAGCGACAGCATCTCGCTGTTGAGGGGAAAGTTGCTGTACACGTTGTGGGGCAGAAAGCCCATTCGGCCGGCCTCGCAGAACTCTTTCGGAACCGCCAGGTGATACTCGAGCACGTCGTACCCCAGGCCCTCTTCTATCCACAGCACGCCGGGCGGCAACGCCGCGGCCAGCAGCATGATGGCGAGGAAGGGACAGAGCAGCAGCCATAGCCACGCGATGGTGCCCAGGGACGTTTGCCCGGATGAGGGGGTGGGCCGAGAGGGTGGTGCGGGTGTGCCGCCGGCCGCCGGGGGGTGCACCTGCAACCAGCCGTTTTCGTGTAGATCCAGCAGGAGGCGAGCAATGCCGGCCGCGGCCATGACCACCACCCCGGCAAACATCAACGGACGCTGGAGCAGGCCGAAGACGCCCAGGCCGAGGACCAGGAGCGATAGCAGGCCACAGCCCAGGGCTGCGCCGATGATCAGCCGCTCTCCCCAGGGTGCTGATCGCAGGCCGATCCAGCGGACGATCCAACCGCCTGCCAGCGCCGCGGCCGCGAGCACCGCCAGGCTGACCAGCCCTTCAAGCAGGAAGATCGCCAGTGCGCCCACGGAGCCAAGGCCGACAAAGGCCAGTGTGAGCACGGCACCGAACGCAGCGATTCGAAGCTGCCTCTGGGTTCCACGAGCATCGACCGCGGGTGTTTCCGTCATGGGCCGCCAAGGCTAGCACGGCCCGGCCGGTGGGGCAAATCGCGTCCGTTACATGGCAGGATGGAGTGGAAAGCGTCCCATAACTGCCTGCTCAAGGTCACGGAGTCGGCGTGGCAACGGGTATCTGCCCCCGTAGGCGTTGACAGAGACCGCCGTACCAGTAGGATCAAGCTACGCCACCGGGCGGCCGTGCTCAGGGCCGCTCGCGGATGGCGAGTCTCAAGAGTCGCACCCTCAGCGCCATCGGCCACTTCCGTTGCGATGTCAGTCGCCGAATGAGGGGATCGAGGTTCCGCACCTTTTCGAGCGAGGTTGATCCTGATGGACACGAAACGCGTTCAACTCAGTGAAAAGAACATCCCTAGCGCCTGGTATAATATTCAGGCCGACCTGCCCAAGCCCTGTCCGCCGCCGCTGCATCCGGGCACCGGCAAGCCGCTGGGCCCGCAGGATCTCGCTCCCATCTTCCCCATGGGTCTCATTCAGCAGGAGATGAGCACGGAGCGGTGGATCGCCATCCCCGACGAGGTGCGGCGGATTCTGTCGATGTGGCGGCCCACGCCCCTGGTGCGGGCCCGCGGGCTGGAGAAGGCCCTCAAGACGCCGGCGCGCATCTACTTCAAGGACGAGAGTGTGAGTCCACCGGGCAGCCACAAGCCCAACACGGCCGTCGCCCAGGCCTGGTACAACAAGCAGGAGGGCATCACCCGCCTGAGCACCGAGACCGGCGCGGGGCAGTGGGGCAGCTCGCTGGCCTTCGCCTGCTCGCTGCTGGACATGGAATGCAAGGTCTACATGGTCAAGATCAGCTACCAGCAGAAACCCTACCGGCGCTCCATGATGCACATGTGGGGGGCAACGGTGCTGCCCAGCCCGACGGATCAGACCAACGCCGGTCGCGGCATCCTCGCCCAGGACCCTGACTGCATGGGCAGCCTGGGCATCGCCATCAGCGAAGCGGTCGAGGAGGCGGCCACTCGTGAAGACACCAAGTACAGCCTGGGCAGCGTGCTCAACCACGTGATGCTGCACCAGTCGGTGATCGGGCTGGAGGCCGAGGAACAGATGAAGCAGTTCGGCGATTTCCCCGACGTGGTCATCGGCTGCGTGGGCGGAGGCAGCAACTTCGCCGGGATCGCCTTCCCCTTCCTGCGGCACAAGCTGACCGACGGCAAAGAGATCCGCTTCATCGCCGCCGAGCCGCACGCCTGCCCGTCGATCAGCCGCGGCCAGTATCGCTACGACTTCGGCGACACCACCAAGCTCACGCCGCTCATCAAGATGTTCACGCTGGGCCACACCTTCATGCCGGCGGGTATCCACGCCGGCGGCCTGCGCTACCACGGCATGGCCCCGCTGGTGAGCCTGGGTGCCGAGCTCAAGCTGATCGAGCCGAAGGCCTTCTACCAGACCGGCTGCTTCGAGGCCGCCAAGCTCTTCGCCGCGACCGAGGGCATCATTCCCGCCCCGGAGAGCTCGCACGCGATCAAGGCGGCCTGCGACGAAGCCGTCCGCTGCCGCGACGCCGGCAGGGAAGAGTGCATCCTCTTCAACCTGAGCGGCCACGGCATCTGCGATCTGGCCTCCTATGACCGGTACCTCTCTGGAGAACTAGAAGATTACGAGTATCCCAAGGAGAAGATTGAAGAGGCGATGAAGGATCTGCCGCAGGTGTGATGGACTGGTCAGTGGTCAGTAGTCAGTTGTGGGTAGTGGGCTGTCGGTCGGAGGTTTGGGTCAGCCGAGCAGCTCGCATCAAGGAGTGCCGTGGTATTCAGGATCACCATCACGGCGGAAGCCGTGCAAAGGCGGGTCCACGCGAGCCCTTTCCGCCAGCTTAAGCTCGGTACCGGTGGCCGAGGGCCGCCAGAATCCATTCTGAGGCCGGGACTTGACGGTTCGCGGAGCGTCGGTTGGCGCCTGTCGGCATACATAGCCCATCTTCCGATCATCGATCGCAGACGATCTGGGGTTTCTCACTTGACATCGCGGGACCCCTCCTGGTAAAGTGCAGCTCACATCTCGTTCGGCTTTATTGAACGAGTCACGTCATTTCTTCAGGGCAGGTGGAGGAGAGTGAGATGCACAGGTCATTCGTTCTTGCGGCCGCCGGGGTACTGTCTGCGTACGCAGGTGGTGCGTTGGCGCAGTTCCCGATCATGCTCGATGGCTCATCGCTGCCGGCCGCACCGTGGCTGCCGGACGGGGGCGGTGGATCCGCAGCGGTGGTTGCGCTGGGCGGCGGCAACAGCGGAATCCAGTACACGGACAGCGGTGGCGGCCATCACGAGCACTACTACACCCATTATGAGCAGGCCAGCACGTTCGCGACTCGATTCCGGGTCGACGCCTACGATCCGGCCACGCCGCACAACCTGCTGTTGCTGACGGCCGGGAACATCAGCGGGACCTCGCCCGGCCTGGTGTTCGGAATTCGCGGCGGCCAGTATACCTTCGGCGAGTTCTTCCCCGCCCGGGACGAAGGCACCCTCGTGGGCAATATCGCACCCGTAGTTCCTTCGGAATTCAATACTGTAACTCTATACCTGGACAGCGCCACGGACACCGTCATGCTCTGGTGGAACGGCGCCCTGCTGTTCAATCAGTCCGGCATCGTGGGCGGGTGGGGGGCCACAGAGGGATACGCGGAGTTCGGCTCCGCGGCCTGGAGTCCGGACGACAGCGGCGCGCTGACCGCGACGTATGACTGGGTCGGCTTTGGCCCCGGGCTCATTCCCGAACCGTGCACGCTGGTGCTGCTGGGAATGGGCGTGGTACTGGCGCGGCGGCGTCGCTGAGTGCTTCAGCGGGCTGAAGGCTGGCCGTGAGTGGCGCGATGACGGAGCGTCCGTTGCCTGCCAAGCCCCCGGGGAACGACAAGGTGACGAGGTGACACGGTGACAAGGAGAACGGGCAGTGAGGCTTCGCGGGCGACCTGCCGCTGGCGGAGAACCAACAGCCCACAAGTGGCCGTGAATTGACCACCGAATGCAGCGGTCATTGGAACGTCCGCTGCCTGCCACGCCTCCTTGGGGGACGACCCGGAGACAAGGTGACCGGGTGACAAGGAGACTTCGGGATCCGGGTGGGACAGAGAGATGAGGCGACTGAGAGACGGAGAGTGAGCAGGCAGACCCTCGTCGACAACCCACAACCCACAACCCACAACCGACAACCCACCTCCACTGACTGACCACTAAAAACTGAGAACTGAAAACTACCACACGTGACCGGTGACTGCTGACCGCTGATCACTCACCTCTCGACCGCTGCCATCCCTGGCGGCGCGTAGCGATCGCCGGACGCCGCGCCTTTCGGTGCGGCTTCGTCGATGCGGCTCAGCTCGTCTGGTGTGAGCGTGATGCTCGCCGCTTGTGCGTTTTCCTCCAGATATGAGCGGCGTTTCGTGCCGGGGATGGGCACGATGCTTTTGCTCTGGGCCAGCACCCAGGCCAGTGCGAGCTGCGAAGGTCTGCAACCCTTTTCGGCCGCGATCTGGCGGATACGTTCGACCAGGTCGAGGTTCCTCTGGAAGTTCTCGCCCATGAAGCGGGGCGAATTGCGCCGCCAGTCGTCGGGGGCGAGGTCCTCGAAGCGGCGGATCTGGCCGGTCAAAAACCCACGGCCAAGCGGGCTGTAGGCCACGAAGCCAATCCCCAGCTCCGCGCAGACGGCCAGGATCTCGTCCTCCGGATCGCGCGTCCACAATGAGTACTCCGTCTGCAGCGCGGTAATGGGGTGCACGGCGTGAGCTCGCCGGATGGTCTGCACGCCCGCTTCGGAGAGGCCGAGGAACCGCACCTTACCCTGCTTGACGAGGTCGGCCATGGCCCCGACGGTCTCCTCGATGGGGACGTTGGGATCCACCCGGTGCTGGTAGTACAGGTCGATGACGTTCACGTTGAGCCGTTGCAGGCTGGCGTCGCAGGCCTGTTTGACGTATTCCGGCCGTCCGCTGATGCCTTTGAAGTTGCCCTCCGCGTCGCGGACATTGCCGAACTTGGTGGCCAGCACGAACTCCTGGCGCCGCCCCGCGATGGCCCGCCCGACGAGCTCCTCGTTCTGGCCCCGGCCGTAAACGTCGGCGGTATCCAGGAAGTTGATGCCCAACTCCCGAGCCCGATGGATCGTGGCGATCGCCTCGCTTTCGTCGCGCGGGCCGTAGAACTCGGACATGCCCATGCATCCCAGGCCGAGACACGAAACGGTGAGACGGCCGCTGCCGATGGTTCGTTGTTGCATGATGACTCCTCCCGCAAACAATCATAGCCCGCCGGCCGGCAGGCAACCGGAGAAACGATACTCTGCGAAGGGCGGCGAAGGGGATAGTATAGCTTTAGTTCGATCTGATGAGTGGATCGCTGTTTTTCGACATAGAGCTCGCCGAGGCCGCGGAAGAGAGGGAACTGGAGCGGGAGCGGGATCCGGGTATGGCGAGGACTGGCCTTCCGGCGTTTCGATCGCGGGCGGACCGCTCCGCTGAAGACTGCCGATAGGGCTTGTCTCTGGCGCACGGCCGAGGGCGGCTCATCTGGTGGTGAACCGGCCTCTTGAAAGCATGTCCGGGCTCTTTTCGCAGGATTGAGACTGGCAGCGGCTCCGCCGGAGGGGTAAACTGGTGGCGCTGTCCCGTTCACCGGGTGGCCGCGGCCTCAAACAAGCCGGGAGGAAGCGCATTGACGCGTGATGCTGACAGTCCCGGGCCCCCCCCGCCGCAGGGCCAGATGCTCATTTATCAGGATGGGGCCACGCGGCTTCAAGTCCGCCTTGAAGGTCGGACCGCCTGGTTGACCCAGCGCCTCATCAGCGAACTTTATCAGGTTTCGGTCAAGACCGTAAACGAGCATCTCGTCAACATTTATGACGAGGGTGAGCTCGACCGCGGGGCAACTATCCGGAATTTCCGGATAGTTCAGCACGAGGGCACGCGCGATGTCGCCCGCAACGTCGATCATTACAACCTCGACGCCATCCTGGCCGTCGGCTACCGCGTGCGATCCGCCCGGGGCACCGCCTTCCGGCAATGGGCGACCGCCCAGCTCCGCGAGCTGCTCGTCAAGGGCTTCGTGCTGGACGACCAGCGACTCAAGGAAGGCCGTACGATCGGGGCTGATTACTTCGACGAGCTGCTGGAGCGCATCCGCGACATCCGGGCCTCCGAGCGGATGTTCTACCAGAAGATCACCGACATCTACGCCACCAGCATCGACTACGACCCCACGCACCCCACCAGCCAGGCTTTCTTCGCCACCGTCCAGAACAAGCTGCACTGGGCGATCCACGGCCACACCGCGGCCGAGATCATCCACCAGCGCGCCGACGCCTCCCGGCCGCACATGGGCCTGACCACCTGGAAAAACGCGCCCGAGGGTCCCATCCGCAAGGCCGACGTGACCGTGGCCAAGAACTACCTGGCCCACGAGGAGATCACCGAGCTGAACCGCATCGTGACCATGTACCTTGACTACGCCGAGGACCAGGCCCGCCGCAAGAAGCCGATGCACATGGCCGACTGGGTCGGGAAGCTCGACGCCTTCCTCCAATTCAACGAGCGCGATATTCTCACCCACGCCGGCCAGATCTCGCACCAGCTCGCCGAGGAGCACGCACACGCGCAGTTCGAGCAGTACGAGGAGCAGCGTCGCCAACTCGAGGCCACCCAGCCGACGAGCGACTTCGACAAGGCCGTCGAGGAGGTCAAACGGCTGGAGCAGTCATCGCCCCGGCCGCGCCCGACGCTACGTCGCAAAGCGAGGCGAAAGGAGTCCGGCCGTGGGTGAACACGCTGGCACAAGGGAATCCAACCCGCTAACCTGGGGCTGGCGCAGGTGGAGGCGTTGCTCCGGGGGCGAAGGATGGAATCTGCAGCGGCCGGTCCGAGAGGTGGGGGGGCGAGGGCGGAGCTCGCTGAACTTCGATCTGCAGAGTGGGAGACGGAAGTTCGTCTGCTAGCGTGCGGCTCGCGCGGTAGTACGTTGCCTGGTCTCTTTTTTGCAGAATTTGGACTGGAAGACGCGCAGGCGGACGGGTGATCTGGTGGCATCTGGCGGCACATTGCGTGTTCGCCAGCCAATGACGCGTTGGGGAGACGGACTTGCCACTGCAGAATGCAGGCGGTGTTTCAACAAACGACATGGACTTCGCAGTCTCTTCCTGTCGCTCAAGTAGAATCAATCGCGAGGAGGTACTCAATACCGGCGACCAAGTTACATCGACGCGTTCTCTTGCACCAGAATCTTTAGGTTGAATTTCAGAGGCACTTGGTGATTGATCCTGAAAGCATTTCTACCCTTCGTTCCGAACTCGCAACGAGCATCCAAGGCGATCGCCGGGTGCTGGATGAGCTGCGGGATGACGTTCGCCCATTGAAGGGGCAGACTCGCAGGATCCAGCCGCGGAGCACGACGGCGATTTCGCTGGTAGGCACCGATGGCGGTAACAATAAGATCGAGTTCGACCCTTTCATGGTGCAGTTGGTCCGAGTGGTAGACTCCAGCAATAACGAGTACTGCCTGGAGGTGGTAACTCCGACGTCGGATCGCTCCGCCGTGAACTCGCGGCACTTCAACCCCGAAGGAGCGCCGAAGACGGCTCTCGGTCAGATGATGGCCAAATTGCTTCCCGAAGACGGGAGGTGCCTCTGGAATCTCACCGGCATGATCCAGCGGCCGCCGAAGCCAGGGACGAAGATCGAGCCGATTTCGCCTAGTTGGGTCCAAGTCTATCGAGAGCTAACGGAGTGGGCAGTTCTGCTGAAGCTCATCGGCGAGCTGCATTACGGGTCGGACACGGTGATCATTGCTGACGGCAACCTTCGCAGCAAGGTGTTCAAGGAGAGGCTCTTCATTGAATACCGGCAACTGTTGGCGGACGCCATTGAGGCGCAGAGAAGGAACCGGCGTAACATCTACTTGGCGGGCGTCTCCAAGCACAGCAAGGTGCTTCAGCGGTACCGCCTCGCGATGGCCATCGAGGGCATCCTCCGAACCGACTATCCGGCCTACGTCGAAGTGCCACGTGAGCTTGAGGAGAAATCGTATGTCTGGGGGGAGTACGCCCGTGGGGACGAAGAAGCTGGTAAGCTCGGGGGCGAGGCGAACAAGTTCGTCGGGGGCAAGATGTTCTTTGTAAAGTTCGGGTCGCGACCGCACGATCCGATCTGGCCGATTGACATCTTCCTCCCGCAGGCCAAGGACGCCCCGACTGTGCTCGGGTACATGCTCGCGGACGCAATCGACGGTTTCCCGGTCCCGTTCTATCCGCAGTGCCTTCAGAAGGCACATGAGAACGCCGCGCTCGTCGATTTCGACATGACTATTCTGCAGGACGAGGTGATTCGCTCGGTGCGCGGCATCCTGGCCGAGCATGCGGGCCGTTTAGACGAGATGTCGCTCCAGCCAAACGACCCATCTGCAGGCCGATACGGCTGACTGTTCTGGAGGCTCATGTGCAACTGTTTCCTAAGGAAAAGACGATCGGCATCTTCCGCGGCTTCCGAGAAGGCGGCCTGGAGTTCCACGCGGATCTCGCCCTGCCGTATCGAAGCGACTTTCAGAACATGCCGATGCATGGCCAGTTGGTGCTCGTCCAACTGGAGACGCCGAATGAGGCTGTCCTCGGGCGCATCACTTCGCTCTCTTCTGATGGCCGATTGACAGGGATGGCCGGCGAAGAGTTTAACATCCGCGCGATGCGTGAGTCCCGCAACGTCCCGGAACAACTGCGTGAGGATTATCTGAAGTACCGCGTCGACATCCGGGTGCTCGGTGTGCTCAGGGTGAACGACGACAAAAAGCTCACCTTTGTTGCCTCACATCGGCGTCTTCCTCATGTCGGTAGCCCCGTCGCGTTCGTGGAGGAAGCCGTTCTCAAGGAACTGCTCGGCCACAACAGCGATGGCGCGGTTATCGGTCACTATGCGATGGGGGAGTACGTCTTCACCGGAGGTAAGACCGCTTTGGCTCCGGATGAGTGGGTGCAGCATCTGAATCCAGAGCTCACCGTCAGGTTCCAGGCGGGCAGTCTCGTCTCACGTCGCACGTTCGTGTTCGCCCGTGCAGGCTTCGGCAAATCCAATCTGAATAAGCTCCTTTTCTCCGAGTTGTACCGCTCCGACCCGAAGGTGACTAAACGAGGCGGCAAACAGGTCCCGGTGGGCACGATTATCTTCGATCCCGACGGCGAGTATTTCTGGCCCGACGATAAGGATCGCCCGGGCCTTGCGGACGTGTCACATCTTAAGGATCGTCTCGTCGTCTTCACCTCTCGTAAGATCGAGAGCCGCTATTACATGTCCTTCGTGGCCGCGGGGGTCAAGCTTGATATTCGCACACTTAGCGCGAGCGACGTGATTTCGCTGGCACTATCGCAGGACAAGCAGGACCAGCAAAACGTCGCCAAGCTGCGGTCGGTACGGGGGCAGAACTGGTCCGATCTCGTTGATCTTATCTACCAGGACGGGAACTCGGCTAGTGTGGATGATGTGAAGCGACTCCTGAACGCCCGCGATATGAGTGACATGGAGGTGTTCGCTGCGAGAGCGAATCTCACGCGCATTGTCAACATGCTCCACGACCCGGCGAGCCGCCTCATGGATGCATTACTTGCGGCACTGAGAGAAGGGAAGCTCTGCGTCGTTGACGTGTCGCAGCTGAGAGGCGGGCCTTCGCTCGTGCTTAGCGGCCTAATCCTGCGACGGATATTCGACCGCAACCAAGAGGAGTTCACCAAAGAGTCACCGCAAAGCATTCCGACCATCGCGGTCGTGGAGGAAGCGCAGTCGGTGCTCAATGACAAGGCATCGGCGGCGCAACCGTACATTGAGTGGGTCAAGGAGGGGCGGAAGTACGACTTGGGCGCAATGCTGATCACGCAACAACCCGGAAGCATTCCCGGTGAGATTCTGAGTCAGGGCGACAACTGGTTCATCTTTCATCTGCTCTCTGCCGCCGACCTCAGGTGTGTTAAGGGCGCGAATGC
>BTUC01000175.1:0-14281 GCA_045863575.1 Phycisphaerae bacterium | reverse complement strand
CGCTGATCGCCAACGCGACCGGCTGCTCCTCGATCTACGGCGGAAACCTGCCGACCACGCCCTACTGCGTGAACGCCGAGGGCCGGGGTCCAGCGTGGGCGAACTCGCTCTTCGAGGACAACGCCGAGTTCGGCTTCGGCTTCCGCATGGCTCTGGATGTGCACAAGGAGCAGGGCCGGATGCTGCTCAAGCAGTTGGCCGGCCAGATCGGCGAGAACCTCGTCGAAGAGATCCTCGCCGCCGATCAACTCAGCGAAGCAGGCATCCACGCTCAACGCGAACGCGTCGCCGCCTTGCGGCAGAAGTTGGCCGGCATTCAGGGCACGGAGGCCCGCCGACTCGAGCTGCTGGCCGACTACCTCGTCCGCAAGAGCGTCTGGATTCTCGGCGGCGACGGCTGGGCCTACGACATCGGCTACGGCGGGCTGGACCACGTCCTGTCCATGGGGCGCGACGTCAACATCCTCGTGCTGGACACGGAGGTCTACTCCAACACGGGCGGGCAGGCCTCCAAGGCCACCCCGCTGGGTGCCGCCGCGAAGTTCGCGGCCGCCGGCAAGGGCATCCAGAAGAAGGACCTGGGCCTCATGGCCATGAGTTACGGCCACGTCTACGTGGCCAGCGTGGCTTTCGGAGCCAAGGACGCCCACACGGTCCAGGCCTTCCTGGAGGCGGACTCCTACGCGGGCCCGTCGCTGATCATCGCTTACAGCCACTGCATCGCTCACGGATACGATCTCTCCTACGGGTTGGATCAGCAGAAGCTGGCGGTGGATAGCGGTATCTGGCCGCTGTATCGCTACGATCCACGCCGCCGGGCGGAAGGGCTGCCGCCGCTGATTCTGGATGCTCCCGCGGGTAAGGCGACCGTGGGTGACTACATGCGGAATGAAACCCGCTTCCGAATGGTTGAGAAGATCGATCCTGAGCGATTCCGCCGACTTTCGGTGGAGGCCCGCGACGCAGCGGCGCGGCGATTGGCCGTCTACGAGCACATGGCCAAACTCACCGTCCCCCGGGGTGGTGAGCATGCGGGCGACGGCGGCGGAAACGGCGACGGTGCGAGCGTCCTGCCTGCCGCGGGCCGAACGTCGGCAGCCGAGGGCACTCCAGCCGGCGGCGGCCAGGCGTGAAGCAGCTCCGCCCGAAGCGGATGGTCACGAGCCGGGGGCTTGGAGCCCGCGCGGCCGCTCGGAGTTGAGGAACTTTGCCTGTTGCCCCCCCCTAATGTGTGATTTCCAGGTCCTGGAACGGCCGGCCTGAAGTGCCGGCCGTTCCAGCCAGTGTAACACCTCAGAGCAGGAATGAATCGGGAGGATTGGATCCATGGACCTGTCGACAACCTATCTCGGCTTCCGACTACCGCACCCGTTCATGCCGGGTGCTTCACCGCTCGCGGATAGTCTGGATACCGTCCGGCGCCTGGAAGACGCCGGCGCCGCGGCCATCGTCATGCGTTCTTTGTTTGAGGAGCAACTCGCGGCCGAAGGCATGGCCGCCACGCGCTCGATGGATACCCCGGCCTATTCCTTCCCGGAAGCGTTGACCTACTTCCCGGATCCCGAGAATTTTGTCCTTGGGCCCGACGAATACCTTGAAAAGCTGCGGCAGATCAAGGCCGCGGTACGTGTTCCAGTCGTCGCCTCGCTCAATGGGCGAACGCCGGGCGGGTGGCTCGACTATGCCAGGCTGATGGAAGAAGCGGGCGCTGACGCGCTGGAGCTGCACATCTACTCCCTGCCTTCCGACCCGGCTGATTCAGGCGAGATGATCGAAGCACGAACGGTGGAGATGGTGGCCGCCGTGAAACGTCTGGTGAAGATCCCGGTGGCCGCGAAGGTCTCCGCGTTCTATACCTCGTTCGTCAACATGGCCGTGAAGCTGGACGCGACCGGCGTGGACGGCCTGGTGCTTTTCAACCGGTTCTACCATCCGGACATTGACGCCGAAAACCTGGAGATCATCTCGCGGCTCAATCTCTCTGACTCGAACGAGCTGCCGTTGCGGCTGCGTGGCCTCGCGCTGGTTTCGGGGCGAGTCAAAGCGTCTCTGGCCGTCACCGGCGGCGTGCACACGGCCATCGATGCCATCAAGGCCACCATGTGCGGCGCCCAGGCCGTCCAGATGGTGTCCGCCCTGCTCAAACATGGTCCGGGGCACCTCAGGACCGTGCGCGAGGAGGTCGCCCGCTGGTTGGAGACGAACGAATACGAATCACTCCAACAGGCCTGCGGAAGCATGAGCCTCCTCAAGTGCCCCGACCCGAGCCCGTTCAACCGGGCCAGCTACATGCACGTGCTCCAGACCTGGCAGATGGCCGAAACGCCCTGAAGCGCCCAGGAGACGCCGGCTCCGGCGGCTTACTCCTGCGTGAAGACGAATGTGCCTTTTTTGTTGCTCGTGACGATGTCGAGCTTCTTGTCGTTGTTTATGTCGGTGACCACGAACTGCGTGCCGATGCCGGAGTCGTGGTCGATTTCGTGCGGAGTCCACGTAGGCCGGCCGCCCTCCCGCCGGAACTCGAACCACATGAGGACGGCCGGTTCGCGGGCGCCGGGGTCGTGGCCGTTGTGGGCCCAGTAACGCTTGCCGGTGACCAGGTCGGGCTGGCCGTCGGCGTTGATGTCGGCCACCTGCAACGCGTGTGTCTGGGAAACCTTCATGTAGATTTCGTGCTTCGTCCAAGTAGGTTCGCCCTTAGAGTCCGGTCCGGAACCCGACTTCGCCGAGCCCTGCTCGTGCCACCAGATGCCGTACTTGTGGGCCGAGGACGAGATCACGTCCATATCGCCGTCGCCATCGACGTCGAACGGGTACATATCGGCGCAGGCTTCGCCGAGTTGGGCGGAGTGGAACGGCCAGTCCGGCGTTTCCGGATTGCCGGGGTTCTCCCACCAGCCTTCCGGGCAAATCACATCGCCGTGCCCGTCCCCGTTCATGTCGCCGAAACCCAGGCCGTGGGCGAAGCGGTGCGTGCAGGGCGCCTTGGCCTTGCTGATCGGATGGAGGTGCCAGCGGAGCCGCCGTCGTGCGTTACCACCCCCGCTTCCCTCTGTTGAAGAAGGGCATGCGGACCAGGCCATCCACCCGCGCTCTTCGAAGTCGGGCGTGAACGCGTAGAGCAGGTCGAGCCGGCCGTCTCTGTTGACGTCGACGATCTGGGGCGATTCGTTGCAGGTCCAGGGCGTGATGGCGTGCTCTTTCCAGCGGCCGGTTTTGTCCTGCGGGTTCTCGTACCAGAGCGTCGCCTTACCGGGGAAGCCGGCGATGATAATGTCGGTCCAGCCGTCCTGGTTAACGTCGATCGCGCCGTTGACGAACGACTCGCTGTAGCCGCCGTCCCACTTGAACGTGCCAGGCTCGCGGATCTGGTGCACCGGCCAGGAGCTGCCCCAATCCTGCGGCTGCTGGTACCAGCAGGGTCCCGCGACCACGTCGAGCCGGCCGTCCTTGTTGAAGTCGCCGACCGCACAGCCCTCGGAGTAGAAGGTCGTGCTGAGGACGGTCTTTCTGAACCGAATGTCCTCAGCGGCAGCGAGCGACGGCAGCGTCAGCAGGCCGAGCGTCAAAAGGCGGCATTGAATCATCGACAAACTCCTGTATCAATTCCGAAACTGCACTCATTCCCATTGCAGCTCTGTGCCTGTGCGTCTCTGTGGTAAACTCTATGGGCTGAATTCCGATGAACCATTCTGCAATCAGCAGTGAGGGACGACCGCGCGGGCTGAAGCCCGCGGCTCCTGCCCATGTTTGCGCACGGTCATTGGCCTTTCACATCGGACGACGCCGATGTCTGGCCGGCCGGCACATCGGGCACCTGTTCCCAGGGCAGCGGCGGCTCCGCGGTCAGCAGGAATGCGATCAGATCGCGGAATTCCTGCTCCGTCAAACCCGCCTCGAGATCCTCAGGCATGAGCGAGATCTCCGAGGTGCGCAGCTTGTCGATCTCGCTTCGCGGGATGACCTGCGGCTGCGTCGTGCCGGCGATCTTGAGCACGATGCGCTCCGGTGAATCCTCCACGGGAATGCCATTGAACACTTGGCCGTCCCTCGTCCACACGGTGCGCGCGACGTAGCCGCTGCCGATGACCAGGTTAGGATCGAGCACGTTAGAGAGGATCTGCTCGAGATCCGCGCGCCCGTTGCCGGTGAGGTCAGGGCCGATGTCCATGCCCGCGCCGTAGATCTGGTGGCACTGATAGCAGTGCTTCTTGAACATGAGCTGGCCGTTAGCCGGATCGCCCCGGCCTTCGTTCACAACCGCGGTCATCCTGCGCAAGACCCGCTGCCGATCGGGGCTGCGTTCTTCACGGAGGCGGCCCCAGCTTCGGTGGATGGCGGCCGTCAGCTCCGGCTGCTCGTGCCGCAGCATCTGGCGGACGTGGTTCGTGTTGAGCATCGTTCGCGGGATACGGCCCTCATCGACCGCCTTGAGCAAGTCGTGAGCCCATGGCAAGCGGCTGGACAGAACGCCGATGGCCACGTTCCGCAGTTCCGGATTCAGCGCCGGCCAGGCGGCCAGCAGCAGCGGGCCGACCTCGGGCCGGTCGAATCCCTGTAGAGAAGCGATCGCTTCGCGTCTGAGTTCGGTCGACTCGTCCGAGGCATTCAGGACCGATGCGCACAGATCAAGGACCCCGTCGCTCTGCGCACCGGCCAACGCTTTGAGCAAGCGAAGTCGCAGATCGAGCGGCTTCCTCGCATCACTGACGAGGCGCCGGGCGCGCTGGGCGACGGTTGCATCATGCCAGCCGATCAGGATAGCCATGGTGGTGATGCCCACCTCGTCATCACGCTCGGTGAGGGCGCTGAGCGCCTCCCGCACGTCCGGCGCGAAGAGATCGCGCCCATTCATGCCGCCGGTCCGCGTGCCGTCGTGAATGTCCTCCGCCAGTGCCTGGAGACAGTAGCGCAGCAGGAGCGAATCGCCGCCCAGACGAATTCCCTGTTCGAGCAGCGCACTGAATGCAGTGACCTGGTTGCGGCTGTGGGGCAGAAGCATGCGGATGGCCCGTTGGGCCACCTCGCGGACACCGGGCGTGCTCAAATTCGCTTCGTCGGCGAGCCACTGGCTCACCTGGTCACGTCGCGCAGCGATGATAGGGTGGAGGTTCTCCCAGGCAATGTGCGGGATGAGCGGATCGTCCGCCGGATACGACAGCGTACGAAGCATCAGGCTGGACGCGTCAGGATGATGAAGACGCGAGGAGGCGATGGCCACCTCGATGCGCACGTCCGGACTGGGATCGTGGGCCAGTGCCTGCACCTTCTTGAAGACTGCTTCCGGGACGGTTCTCTTCTCGCAGGCAGCGCGAACGCCCCAGGCGCGGAAGGTGGCCTCGGGGTGAGCGAGCAGCTCGAGATGGAAGTCGCTATCCACACGGCCCATGCCGATGAGCGTCCAGACGGCGTACATCGGCGCGTGGTGAGGAGATGACGAACGGGCCAGCTCCTTGAGCATGGCCACATCCGACTCGCTGTTGCGCTCGATGAGGATTCGCTGCGCCGTGCGTTGCCACCAGCCGTTCGCGTGCGCCAGCATCGCGATCAGCTCGCTGTTGGACTTGCGGTTCAGGTCAAATGGCCCAGGCAGCGGAACATCGCCATAGGCGACGCGCCAAAGACGCCCATGGCCACGGTCGATGCCATCGGGGTCACGCTGGGCGTCCTGGTAGCAATGATAGCGGTCGTACCAGTCGAGGACCCAGAAGCAGCCGTCAGGGCCGAGCTTGGTGGACACGGGCATGAACCAGACATCGTTGGCCTGGAGGAAATCCTCCTTCGCCTCGGCCCGATAGGTCGAGCCGCGCCGCGACAGGCGATCGCGATTGACGCAGTTGCCGTGAATGTTGCCCATGAACAGGTCGCCCCGGTACTCCTCGGGGTAGACGTCGGCATCGTAGAAAGCCAGTCCGCAGTAGGCGCGCTTCTGGTGCACGTGATCGACGATGGATTCGATCTTCCACACGTGCGGGGGATACGCGCCGGCCTGGCGATGGTAGTAGCCCGTCTGCGTCAGATGCCAGAGGTGATCGATCACGCAGGCGGAGACAAACCAGTGTCCGTTGGCGTTGTAATCGAGCCCCCAGGGATTGCTGGTTCCCTGGCAGTAGACCTCGAACGCCTGAGTCCGCGGGTGATAGCGCCAGAGGGCACAGGTGAACTGCCAGGTCCGACCCTGGTGCTGCACGGTCGAGGGGTTGAATACGCCGTTGAGGCCGTAGAGCCAGCCGTCCGGGCCCCAGGTGAACGTATTAAGCAGCTCGTGCGTGTCGCTGGTGCCGAAGCCGTCGAGAATCACCTCGCGGGTATCGGCGACGTCGTCGCCGTTGGTGTCGCGTAGAAAGAGGATCTCGGGCGCGTTGCTGACGAAGACGCCGCCGTAGCCGATGGCGATGCCGGAGGGGATGTTGAGCCCTTCGGCGAAAGTGGTCACCTTGTCCAGACGGCCATCCCGGTCGGTATCCTCCAGAATGCGGATGCGGTCTTTGCCGGGGCGCGGTTCGCGGTGGGGATACTGGACGGACTCGCAGACCCAGATGCGCCCCCGATCATCCCAGGTCATGGCCACCGGGTTGACGACGTCCGGTTCGGCCGCCGCCAGCTCAACACGAAAGCCATCCGGAACGGTGAAAGCCGCCTCGGCCTCGGCTGGGGACTTGGCCGCCGCCGGCGGTTTTGTCTGCCCATGAGGGATCTGGATGCGTCTTTCGGCCGCATTTATCAGAGCAGGCCCCCCCAAAGCCAATACCAGACCGAGGCCTGGGAGCTGCAATGATCTCACGGATCTCTCCTCGGCGGGGTCTTCCGGCCGCAAAGGCCGGCGCCCGGTTTCCAGGTTCATCTGTCAAAACGCATCCCGAACGGCCCGGGGGGCGTGCTGGCCGAGTATGGTACCCGATAGGGGTCAAGGATTGAAAGGAAGTGGTTCGTCTCCAGAATCGAGCCCCGCCGCCTGACCTGGCACCATCATCGGAGCCGCTATGGCAGCGTGATGGCATGGCCCCCAAGTCGCGTGGGCTGGCATCGCTCCGCGGCTCCAGCAGGACCCTGTAAAAACGAGATCTGCCGCCCGGCTCAACCTGCCCGACGCCCCGGCACCAAACTCCACCGCAGGCAGAATTTTCGCGACCGTGACCAGAGCGCGACCAGTGAAAGCAGCAGCAACCCTGTGTTCTCGACGAACAGCTTGAAGCAGATGTTGACCACCCCCGTGCCGCAACCGCAGTCGAAGGCAATCTGGCAGAAGGCTTGCCCGGTCGACTGATAAATACCCACGGCCCGAACGGCAATGATGGCCGTAAACCCCACCAGCATGGCCACCAGCAGGCCGGCCGTTCCGCGGACGGCGACGCCGGCAATCAGCAGCACGCCGCACAAGACCTCCAGCCACGGCAGCGCCACCGCCAGAACGTTCAGCAGAACGGGCATCCCCTGCGGGATCATCTGATACTCACGGATCAGCTTGAGGAAGCCGACCGGGTCCTGGGTCTTGTTGAAACCCATGTAGATGAACAGTCCGCCGACGATCAGCCGTGCCAGCAGCGAGGGCACACCGGTGGCATCCCACTGCCGCAGCAGCGAGGACTGCCTCGCCTCTCTGGTCGGAGTGTAGCTCATGGCCTCCGGCCCGCTACTCATTGTGCCCCTCCATTCAGGTCGCCACTGCCGCGGGCGCCACGCTCGACCGCCAGGCCATGCTGCCTCCACGCCTCCAGGCCGCCGGGGTAGACGAACAGCCGCGAGGGATCGAGCCCGCGGTTGCGCAACTCGATGGCCGCGAATTCGCTGTCCTCACATTCTCCGCCGTTGCAGTACACCACCACCTTCTCTGCGTTCATGGCCAGCGGCAAGACCTGATCGATATAACGGTCGATGTAGTAGTGGTCGAGCTGATACGCTCCGGGAATGTGGCCGGCCTGGTAGTGGGCATCATCCCGCGCATCGATGAACAGAAAGGCGTTGACCTGCGTGCGCGGGTCGCTGTGCATCTGGGCCACCTCCTCGTGCGGGAGGGTGTTCAGGCCGATCTCGTGAAGATGCTGGTGGACGGGATCAACCTGGGTGGAATCTGCCGACGGGTTCGCAGGAGAAACCCGCGGCTCCTCCGAGGCGTGCGCAGAAGCGGATGCCTCCGGGTGCAGAGGGTCCTGGGTTCCTGACGGCATCGTCGCGTGGGGTTGGCTGACTGGTTTCGCAGGAGCCAGCTTCGGAAAGTAATTCTTGCTGACCTTTAACCCCTTGGGCGACATGGCATTGGCAGCCAGCCCAATGCCCAAACCGGCCACCCATACGGCCAGCCCCTCCAGGACGACTCTGACTGCTTCGCGCATACCAGTACCTCACCATTCACCCTCGGGATGCGATTATAGCCCACCTGTCAGCGGCAGTGGACCCTCCCGGAGTGTAACCGCCATGTAAAAAAGCCGCTGGAGTGCTGAGCGGGGCGATCAAAGACCGCAGCAGCGGCCCGCCGTCCGTTCACCGGATGAAGGGGCTGCGCACCCGCTGCAGGAATTTCGGCGCCTCGGTCACCTGCACGTCGGCTCCCTGACGCAGAAACGTGCGCCCGTCGAAGTCACGTATTTCCCACCAGCCCGGACTCAAGAAGCTCGTCAGGTTAAATTCTTCATCCTGCCACATGACAAAAACGGGCGGCCCCTCCCCGCTGAGCATGTACAGGCCCGGAGCCCTCCTGCTCACCGCGGGACGACGTCGGAGTTCGTGAAGCAGTGCCGCGAACGCGTTGAAGGCAGGAGTTTTGACGATGACCCCTGCTTCTCCCGGCTTCACGAGACCGGACAGCAATGACTGGTTTTTTCCTGCGATCGATTCTTCCCGCGACGCGCCCAGATAAACTCGATCGATGCCCTGAGCCCGAGCCTGTAATGCCCATTTCACCACCTGGTGTGCCTGCCGGTGTTCGTCAGCGGCCACGCCTCCCCCGCCGTACTCAGTGAGCCAGATGGGCAGGTTCAGCCCGTGGTCGGCCATCACCCGCCGCAGGTACGCCAGTGCGTCAGCAAACTCGACTCGCCCCGGATAATCCGGCGGGTAATTGATGAAACTGATCGCCTGAAATGGCGGGAAGGTCCCTCTCTGCAGCGCCGGCTCAGCGAGCAACTGCTCGAACCAGTCGGGATCATCGGAGTCGGAGCTGTGCACGCCGCGCACACCGGGGCTGCGGAGGCTGCCCAGGCTGATCACCGTACGGGAATCCGCCTTTCTGACCGCGTCGTGAAAGGTTCGCAGCCAGAAGGCATATTCGGCGGTCGGGAGCGATTCGATCTCGCTCTGGAATTCGTAGGCCCGGATGGGATAGCGCAGACCCCGCATGTCTTCGACAGCGTCACCATCGTAGCGCTCAACGAAACTGCGCACGAACGAGGCGAACGCCGGAGCATGCTCGCGGGCGGGAAGCCGCGCGGGGGGAGAACCGCCTGGTCCCGTGCCCGCGGCCCAGGCCGGAATGCCGGCAAACAGCACAAGCACATCCGCACCGGCGGCCTGGGCCTCGCGAATCACCGCATCGGAAGTCGAGAAGTCATACCGCGCGTCCGGGGCCGGCTGCACCCGCGACCAGTCCATCAGTCGGTCGCGGATCATGGGGACACTCAGTTCTCGCAAGGGGGCCAACACAGGGCTGCCAACAGGCTCGGACCGCTCGTCGGTGGGCCGCGCGGTCCACCCCGTCGTCTCGGGGACATGGGTGTTCAGGCCGAGCCAGGCGGTACGCCCCGGGGGGGGCGAGACGCATCCGGAGCCCGCCCCCAGGATCGCCAACAGACCACAGCCCATCGCCAGGCGGGTGCCCCCGCGGGCGACCCCCGGGTGAAGCATGACGTACATAGCGAATAACCTCTTGAACCCCACAGTTAACGATTGTGCAGTCAGTGAGAGGGCGCCCGCCGCTTGACGCGGAGGCGCTCGACGTCAAACGGCGTCAGCTCTTTCTCGTCGATCGCCCTCAAAGCCAGCACCGCCTCGATCAGCAGTGAGCAGGCCCAGGCGTGCGGCGCCGCCCAGTACTCAAAAAGGATGCGCGGGATCAACTCCGGAAGCTGTCCGGTCGGGCTCGTGTTCGCGAGGGCGATCCGCAGGTCGTCCATGGCCAGGGCTCGATGCAGGCTCCGCTCGTGCTGGTCCGTGGCCGTCGCCGCCAGCCGCAGCCGGCACAACGCGAGCCATAGCGTGTTCACGCAACCAGGGCCCCCGCCCATGTACGATTCGCCCTGGAACCTCAGGATGGCCCCGCCACCCTTCACCTGCGAGCGGAGGTCGCGGCTGATACCGTCCACCGTCTGAATCGCCAGCAACCGGTCCGCCGAATCGTTGAGATCCAGAACCTCCCATGGATCAATGAGTCCCATGGCCGACGAATCCAGCGTTGCGTCCGGAGAGCCGTCCGGCGCCACGCGCCTCAGCCAGCGCTGTTCATCCGCCCGCCAGAACCGATCGATCAGTCGCTGCCGCACCCGGGCTCGGACCCCCTCGCCGGTCAGCTCGGAGTCCATGCCGAAGACCTCTTCGGCCTCGCGCAAGGCGGCCCACACGGCGGCCTGTGAGTAAGCAAACGACCCGACGCTGTTCTCCCAGAGGTCCGTTGCGGGCAGGTGCAGCCCGTCGGGGCCCAGGTGAGCCAGAATGGCCTGAGTGGCTTTATGAACAGTCGGACGATAGGCGTCGATGAACGTCCTGGCGTGGCTACCGAGTCCGCGCGCGAACTGCCCGGCCGCGTGGACGATCGCACAGGTCTGATCGAGCTGGATCTCTCCACCGTGAACACACCAGGACGGGGCGTGCGCGCCGTCGGTCCAGTACCGCTGGTACCAGTGGCCGCTGGTCAACTGCGTGCGTGTGGTCCACTCGAAGAATCGGCGGGCCAGTTCCGGCCGTCCGAGATGGCTCATGGTCAATGCACACACCGCCGCATCCCGCGGCCAGCAGTATCCATAGCCGCCTGACAGCTCATAACCGGGATCGAACTCCGAAGCGGCCACGAACGTTCCCTGGCTGTCGTCGTAGAGGTCGTGCAGCGACAGCACAGAACGCTCGAACGGCTGGGCCAGTTCCGGCACGGACGCGGCGCCGGCCCCATCGAGTTCGCGCGCACTGCGGGCACGAGCCGCACTCAAGGCCTTCTCGAAAGGCGCGGCCGCCAGGCGTTTCGCCGTGGCCGTGGCCGTTTCCGCGTTCGGCCCCCCGGTAACCACGAGCACGCCCTGCCACGCCGGCCCGGTACTGGGGTCAAAACCGACCGCAAAATCGACTCTCCCGATGGCACGGCCGACGGGATCGAAGTGCCCTCCCTGCATGGCCCCCTTGGTGTGCGACTCGCCGCCTGGCTTATACGAGCCGCAGGTGGCTCCCAGAGGTCGATCGGCGGTTACGGCAATAGCCACCTCGCGATAGTGCTGCAAGACGAGGCCCTGATCGCCGAAGACGGTCACGGCGTTGCGCTCGGCCGTGTCCCCGGCCGACAGTCGGAAGTAATGCAGAAACTGTACGGGTCCGACGTCGTCGCCCTTGGTGATCGAGATGCGCCGCAGCAGCGCATGCTCCCCCGGGGGCAGCACGTCGGTGATTTCGACCGCCAGATTTATCTCCCGGTGCGCCAGCCGGCTCACCAGCACGTTCGTGCCGCATTCAAACTCCTGAGTCACCTGCCAGCAGTCGGAGAAGCACCACAAAAAGCCCTCGTCCCCCGAGCGACCCGGCAGCCGCAGAGCCCACATGCCCTCTCTGACGTTCTGGGCGAAGTCGATCCGTGGATAGAAGAAGCCCATCAGTTCGCCTGAACGGCCGAAAGTGGCCAGACAAAGCCCGTTGCCGGTCGCGGCCGTGGGAATGAAAAAGCTCATGCGTTGTCAGCCGTCCTCTCATTGAAGGTCTGATAACGAAACCACCAGTGTAATCGCTGGTTTATCGGCAGACCACCCCGTGCGGTAATGATCGAATCGTGCCCGTGGAAGACGAAAACGTCATGAACCGGCTTCCGAGAGCCGACATTTGCGGAAGAAAGCATCGCCCATGCCCATGCTTCGATCGATTTCCGCAGCCGGGGGCCGGAAACGGCCTTCCCGCCCTTACCGCCGCGGAGTGGCCCTGCTGCTGGCCATGATTGCGGTGATCGTGGCGGCCACGCTGGCTTACTCCTATCTGGCCAGCCAGGGCACGTCCATCGGCATCGCCCGCAACATACGGGACGCGGCCCCCGCCCGGTACCTGGCCGAGACCGGCCTGGAACTGGCCAGCCGATATATTGAGGCCCACTCTGACTGGCGAACGCTCCAGCCCAACGGCGTGTGGGCGCTCAACCAGAGCTACGGCTCGGGCACATTCACCATCCGTGTCGAAGACGGCACCGATCTGAACGGCAACGGCGCCATCGACGCCGGCGAAGGCGACGGCAGCCTGTCGGACAGCGCCAGCGACCCGGCCACCATTACGGTCACAGGAAAAGTCGGCAACACAACGCAAGTCGTCCGGGCCATTGTGCGTTCTTCGGGGGGTGGAGGCGGTGGAGGTTCGAGTGACATCGGCTACACCACGCCCTTCCCCAATTGGCTGAACGGTCTGGCGGACATCCAGATAGCCACCGAGGTCACATTGACCGATGCGGGCGAACTGACCAGCATCAGCGTGTATACCTCCGGAGCAGCGGCTTCCAGGAAGTTCAGGGTGGCGGTGTATTCAGATGCCGGCAGTCGGCCAGGCTCGCTGATTGGCCAGACTGCGGCCACGGCTGTCGGTTCCCCCGCGGCCGGCTGGCGCACGGCGGAGCTCTCCTCCCCAATTACGCTGGAAGCGGGCAGCTACTGGCTCGCTTTCTGCTTTGAACACACGGACAGTCGGATCTACTATAGCCTTTCGCCTGGAAATACCCACGTCATGATCTGGGACGCCGTCAGCAACGGGTTTATTTCCAACTGGAGTTGGCTGAGCCTTCCGGTGAGCCTCCGCGTCAACATTCGGGCCACGATCAGCACCGGCGAAACGACCATCGACTGGATCGGGTGAAGAGGCGACGACTCCCCCCCTGTCAACAACAGGCTGGCAGCTTGGCCTGGCAGCCGAACCGGCGATGGGATCTCCCCCCCTACAGCCCCTCGCTACGGGTGCGTGACGGGATCGGCGGGGTATCAGAGCCTCATCGCCTAAAACTGGTCACAACCCCCTCGCTACCCGCGCAGCTTCCGTTCCAGATTCAACGGCAGCAGGCGCTGGTATACTGGAGCGATACTTCCGCCCCGGAGACCTGCCCATGCGTCGAGCAGAACTGGTCGCTGGCGTGCTATTCATGCTGCGTGTGTCTTCCGCGGCCACCGTCTGGAATCCCCAGTCGCCCGGCTCCAGCATGACCGAGCACGTCCACAACCACGACGGCGTGCATCGGCGAATCACCTGGGCCGAGCACGCGGGCTTCACCATGCACGTGGACGATGCCGGCGTGTACGACAACTGGTCCCACGCCGACGATGCTCCCCAGGTGCGCATCGACCTGGACGCCGATCCCATCCACCTGCGCGACGACGATTTCACCATTCAGGTGCAGACGGAGCTCAGTCCAGACCATGGCTCCCGGTTCCACGCCGGTTTGTGCGTCGTGTTCGGCCCGAACGACCTGCTGGTCTTCGGCCCCCATGGAACTACCGATCTGCGGCTGCGGCGCCCGGGTCCCATTGACCATTGGGAGGCGTTCCCGATCACGACGGCCTTTCTCAAAATCAAGCGACGCGGCTATCAGTACGCCGCCTGGTACAGCCTGGACGGCGAGTTCTGGTCGCTGGCGACCACGGTCAGCATCAGCCAGCCACCGCTGTATGTCGGCACCATCCTGAAGAACTGGACATCACCGCACGCCGAGACGGTCACGTTCCGGTATTTCGAGCTGATGCACGTCGAGAACGAACCTGGACCGTACGCGCTGAACACCAGGTATACCGGCGTGCCCGGGCAGGGCATTCACTTGGTCTACGACCTGTCCGGCATCGATCTGCTGATTCACCTCTACCTGCGACAGTCCGAGGGGACGCCGATCGACTACGCCGATCGCAAGCTCTACTACATTCACCCCAGCGCGGTCCCGGGGCAGCCATACGATCCGACGCCGGACTTCAACGGCTTCATCGATCAGAGCCTGCTGCACCCGACCGATTCCACCAGCCGTATGAATCTGGTGCTGGTCGCCCCGGTCTACTTCGATGGGAAGCACCCTTACTTCGATTACGACGTCGGCTACCGGTACCTCTATGGTGAAGAGGACTGGATGCTGATCGAC
>BTUC01000174.1:3964-14348 GCA_045863575.1 Phycisphaerae bacterium | reverse complement strand
CTTTACCCTATGGCCGTCGCCTCCGGTCACAGACCTTGCGACCCCACAGCGCGGCGACGAACGCATGCGAGGCCGAGCAATTGCTCTGCTTCTGCGTCGTCATCGTGCTGGTAATCGGGTAAAGCCGGTTCATTTTCGCTGCTCACATACGAGGCGGCACAAACCGCCCGTCCGCAGTAATATACACCATTAACGGCACGTGTCAAGCGGTTCCTCAGCAATTTTATCAAAATCCTGCCCCGGCTGGCTTCAAGGCCACTGGCGGTTATGATATGGGGTTTGCCGCCGGTCCTTCCGGGCTTGGCCGTGAGCCGGCGACACCAGGCGCGGGCAGAACGAGAAATCCGCACGACCGCAAGGGGCACGACACGAATCGAGCCGAGCAACCAGCCATGAACAAGACGATTGCCATCCCGCCGCGGTTCCTGCGAGACAGTGGCCAGGACGTGTTCAACGGCAATGAACTGCTCGTGAAGGGCGCGCTGGAGACCGAGGGCGGCGTTCACCTGATGACCGGTTACCCGGGCTCGCCGGTGGCCACCTTCTTCGACGTGCTGACCGACTGTGCCCCCCTCCTGCGCGAGCGCGGGGTCGAAGGGCGCATCGCCAATAACGAAGCGCTGGCCGTCGCCGCGGTCAACGGTTCCCAGATGGGGCCCCTGCGGGCGATGGCCGTTTTCAAGAGTGTCGGTCTGCACGTGGCCAGCGATGCCCTGGCCCTGGGCAACCTGGCGGGCGGCCATCCGGATGGCGGCGCGGTGATCGTGTCCGGCGATGATCCCTGGAGCGAAAGCACGCAGGTTCCCGCCGACTCGCGCTTTCTGTTCCGGCATCTGTTCGTGCCCACGCTCGAGCCCAGTACGCCCCAGGAAATCAAGGATTTTGTGGACGCCGCTTTCCGGTTGTCGCGGGCCAGCAACCTCTACCTCGGCTACATCATCACCACCACGCTGGCTGAAGGCGGCGGGAGCGTCGTCTGCCGGCCCAACCATTACCCGCTGACCAACACGAACCATCCTTTTGACCTCCACACGTACACGCTCAACCTCGAGAACACCGTGCTCCTGCCGCCGCGCACCGGCCGGAAAGAAGTGGAGATGCCGGAGCGTTTCGAGCGCCTGGCCCGCGAGGCCGATCGGCTGGGGCTCAACCCGCTGCTGGATGTTGAAGACTCACACGAGGTGCTCATCGTCACCAGCGGGCTGGCCTACCAGTACGTGCGCCAGGCCCTGCGCGATGTCGGGTTGCTGGGGGCCATCCCCATTCTCAAGCTGGCGGTTACCTATCCGCTGGACCGGCGCCGTATTGAGCCGCTTCTGGAGCGCTTCGAGCACGTGGTGGTGATCGAGGAGCGCCGCGCGTTCATCGAGGAACAGATCGCCCATATGGCCGTGCGCCTGAGCCAGTCCGGCGCCCGCCGCGTGGCCCAGTTGTGGGGCAAGCAGTTCCCGGGCAACACCGCGGGCTTCCCTTCGGTGCTGGGGCTCAACGTCTCCATCGTGGCCGACCGGATCGGCCGGTTCCTGAGAGCGATTGAGTCCCCGCTGGCCCGCAAGGCGGCCGCCGGCATCGAGACTGAGCTGCGGATCATTTCCGACGCCGGCCGCAACAACCTGTCGCTGCCCGCGCGGACGCCGACCTTCTGCCCCGGCTGCCCGCATCGTGACTCCTCCAGCATCCTGCTGGAACTCAAGCGGCAATTCGCCGACGAAGCCTACATGCGCCGGCACCATCGTCGGGGCGCCATTGACGTGGTCTTCCACGGCGACACCGGCTGCTACACGATGCTCATGTTCGAGCCCAACTCGCCGCTCATGCACAACTACTCGGGCATGGGCTTAGGCGGTGGCACCGGCAGCGGTATTGACCCGTTCATCCGCAACAAGCAGGTGGTCTTCCTGGGCGATTCGACGTTCTTTCATTCCGGCTCGACCGCCATCAGCAACGCCATCGCGGGCCGCCAGGACATCACCTACATCATCCTGGCCAACGGCACGACGGCCATGACCGGCCACCAGCCGCTGCCGTCGCTGGACACCGACGTTCTCGATCGCCCCATCCCCGCGCAGGACATCGAGCAGATCGTCCGGGCGATTACCGGCGGGAACAGCCTTGTCGTGCGCGTGAACCCGGAGGACCGGGCCAATTACCGGCGCGTGCTCGAGCAGACCATCGTGGCCGACGGCGTCAAGATCATCATTGCCGACAAGGAATGCGGCATTACCTACCATCGCCGCCGCACCCGCGAAGAGCGCGCCGAGCAGCGCCGTATCGGGTTTGTGCGCCGCAAAACGCACATGAACATCACGCCCGAGGTGTGCGAAAACTGCCGCGAGTGCACGAATAACACCGGCTGCCCCGGCCTGAACATTGAGAACACCGACTACGGCCCCAAGATCGGCATCGACCTGTCGTGGTGCGTCAATGATGGCGCCTGTGCCCGGCTCGATGCGTGCCCGTCGTTCGAAGAGGTCATCGTCACCCGCAAGCGCCCCCCCCACCCGCGTGATCACAAGATCCGCCTGGAGGACATCCCCGAACCCCAGATCAACTTCCAGGGCGATGTGTGGCGGGCGTGGATCGCCGGCGTCGGCGGGATGGGCATCGGCACGGCCACCAGCATTCTCGTTTTCGCCGGCCAGCACGAGGGTTACACCGTCCAGTTCAGCGACAAGAAAGGATTGGCCATCCGGAACGGCGGCGTCTATTCCCAGCTCATCTTCAGCCGCGGGGAGATACCCGTGAGCATGACCGTCGGCTACGGCAAGGCCGATCTGCTGCTGGGGGTGGATCTGCTCGAGGCCGTGCGGGCGGTGGATGCGAACGCACCGTTCCGCGTGGCCGTTCCCGAGCGGACGGCCGCGGTGGTCAACACTGACCGCACGCCGACCATCCGCACGCTCATGGGCGTGGACGAGTTCCGTGTCGACGAGCTCGAATCAGCGCTCCGCCAGGCCACTCGCCCGGACCGCTATTTCTCGGCGCGGATTTCCTCGCTGTGCGAGCGCATTTTCGGCACCAAGCTGTACGCCAACATCACCATGCTGGGGGTCGCCTACCAGCGCGGGCTGATCCCCGTCTCGCTCGAGGCCCTCAAGGAAGGGATCCGCAACACCATCAAGGCGGATTTCAAACGGAACCTGCGAGCCTTCGATCTTGGCCGTAAGCTGGTCAGCCACCCCGAGCTCTTCGGCGAACGCGAACCGTCGCCCTCGCTGGCCCGCACCGTCCGCGAGAAGGCGGCCTATCTGAACATGCGCCTGCTGGGCGCCCGGCGCGCCCTGCTGCGAAGCGAGTCCCACGCCCCCGTGGGCAAGCGCCGGCTGCCGGATACGAAGTTGGCCCGCACGTACAAGCACATGGTGTACACGACGCTGCGCGCCTGCCGTGAGCTGGATCGGGCCACCATGCGCGACATCGCCGTGCGCATCTACGATCTCATTCAATGGGGCGGCGGCCGCTGTGCGCGGCGTTATGTGGAACGCATTCGCCGCGTGTTCCTGGCCGACCATGAGCGCTATGGCTTTGCCGCCACGCGGACGGCCGTGTGGAACCTGGCCAAGCTGATGCTGGTCAAGGATGAGTTCTACGTCGCGCACCTGCTGACCAGCTACGAGAAGCGGCGCCGTGACCGGCAGCGTTACAACGTCAATCCGGCTCGTGGCGACCGCATCCGTTACCGGCGGACGTTTCACCCTCGCTTCTTCGGTAAGCAGGTGGACGTCCGCATCCCCCATTGGATGCTGTATGTCATCCGCAACTTCCGGTTCCTGCGCCCGGTTCTGCCCGGTTACCATCGCGAAGACAAGCAGCTCCTCCAGTGGTACGAGCGCGTGGTGGACGATTTCGCATACACCGACGAAACGAGCTACCAGCTCTATGTGGATGCGCTCAATACGGTGGAGTCGGTCACCGGTTATGCGGAGATCCGCTGGCCGAAAATGGAGGCCGCCCGGACCCGCGCCGAGCAGCTCCTGGCCGCCGCCCGCAAGGTCCGCGGGGCGCGCCAGCAGAAGCTGGCCGTGTAGGCAGCGTCGGATCAACCAGCCCGCCCGTCGCGCCGGTTCCCAACCGGGCCGACCACCATTATCATGCCCCGCATCTCTGAAATCTGACGCGTTCGTACGGAGTCCTGACCATGTCAGCACTGAACACAAGCGACCTGCGGCCGACGATCCGTCGGATCGTCCACGAGACGCCGATCCTGGATATGCACACGCACCTGGTGCCCCCGCGGTTCGGCGAACTGCTCCTGTGGGGACTCGACGAGCTGTTGACCTATCACTACCTGGTAGCCGAGGTCTTCCGCGTGGCCCCCATGGAGTACGAACGCTTCTGGGCCATGAGCAAGGCCCAGCAGGCCGAGCACATCTGGCAGCACCTGTTCATCGAGCGTTCGCCGGTTTCCGAAGCCTGCCGCGGCGTGCTCACCGTGCTGCACGCGCTGGGCCTGGATGTCGGCAAGCGCGATCTGCCGCTGCTGCGCAAGTACTTCGCATCGATGAAAGTCGAAGACTACGTGGACAAGGTGCTCCAACTGTCCAACGTGCGCAGCCTGGTCATGACCAACGACCCGTTCGACGACCACGAGCGGCCGGTCTGGCTGAGCGGCGGCAAGGAAACCGATTCCCGCTTCCAGGCGGCGTTGCGGATCGATCCATTGCTGATCGCCTGGGACTCGGCCGCGCCGCGGCTGCGCGAGTGGGGCTACCAAGTGCAGGGCGACCTGGGCCCGAAAGACCTCGAGGAGGTGCGCCGGTTTCTCCTGGACTGGGTCCAGCGCATGAACCCGCGCTACATGGCCGTCTCGCTCCCGCCGACGTTTGCCTTCCCCGAGGACAGTCCGCGCGGCAAAGTCATCGCCGAGTGCATCCTGCCCGTGGCCCGGCAGGCAGGGATTCCGTTCGCGCTCATGATCGGCGTGCGCCGGGCGGTCAATCCCGGCCTGCGGCTGGCCTCCGACGGCGTGGGCAAGTCGGATGTCAGCGCCGTCGACGCCCTGTGCCGGCAGTATCCCGAGAACCGCTTCCTGGTGACCATGCTGGCCCGGGAGAACCAGCACGAGCTGTGCGTCTCGGCCCGCAAGCATCCCAACCTGCTGGTCTTCGGGTGCTGGTGGTTCCTGAACAACCCGAGCATCATCGACGAGATGACCCGCATGCGCATGGAGCTGCTGGGGCTATCGCACGTGCCGCAACACTCCGACGCCCGTGTGCTCGATCAGCTCATCTACAAGTGGGCCCACTCGCGCGCGCTCATCGCGGACGTGCTGGCCGACAAGTACACCGACCTGACCGCCACCGGCTGGACGGTGACCGAGTCGGAGATCCGCCGCGATGTGGCCGGTCTGCTGGGTGACAATTTCGAACGCTTCTGCGCGGGGGCGAAGAAGTAGAAAGTGCTGAGGGCTGAGGGCTGAGGGCTGAGGGCTGAGGGCTGAGGGCTGAGGGCTGAGGGCTCAGTGCCTCCCCCCCTTACAAAGGGGGGGCTGGGGGGGTTGGGGAACACCACCGTATCCACATGCGTAGACCGCGCCAGCGCCCCTTACCGCGGTGTATCCCGTGAGGCAGGGAAGCCCCTCTGCCTCCAAGCCCCCACCCTGACCCTCCCCCGGAGTACCGGGGGAGGGAAACAACAGACGACCTCACCCCCGCTGTACCGGGGGAGGGAATACTGCCGTAGCATCCTGCCCGGGGCCAAACACGGCTTTACCGTTGTGCCCGAGGCCCGAACCCGGCTTCACTATCGTGCCCGTCGCCGACACTACAGTTTCACGGTCCTGCCCTCGTCTGCTGCGTCGCGGGCCTTGAGGGCCACCTCCGTTGCCCGGAAGGCGTCGTCCGGCGCGAGGAAGTGCTGCGGGCCGCCGCGGATTTCCGCGACGAAGTCCAGGAACTGGCTACGGCCTGAATCCGGCAGCGGCAGTGATGTGAGCTCCTCTCCGTTGGTGACCAGCTCGCACGTACCCTTCCCGGCCAGCCGAGCCTCCACGACTCCCTTGGAGCCCACCACGCGCAACCGGTCGTCGCCGTGGCTGTCCGCCTTCGCCGGCCGGAGGAAGTCAAACGTGAGCGTGGCGTGCCCGCCGTTGGTCATCCCGAACAGCAACGCGCCGCAATCCTCGCACCCGGGGTAGTCCTTGTGCACCTTCACCGCCTGCCGGGCCGTCACTTCGGCGTACTCCAGACCGGTCACAAAGCGGATGAAATCGATAGCGTGGATTGCCACCCAGGGGATCGACCCGCCGTACGTCCGCCGCTGCTTGTAGAACTCCGGCCGGTTGGTGCCCCAGCGATAGGACTTCTGCGCCGAGACGAGCACCGGCTCGCCGATCAGTCCGTAGGCGATGGCCCGCCGCGCGGCAGCCAGCGCCGGTGCCAGCCGCATGCCCAGCAGCGCGGTGATTCTCACGCCCGCTCGGTCGCGTTCCTGCCGCAGCGTCTGTAACTCGCCCAGCGTCCCGGCCAGCGGTTTCTCGGAGATGATATGGCATCCCTGCCGTGCCGCGGCGATGTTCGCCTGGCCGTTGAGCCCGTAGGGCATGAAGGTGGCCACCAGGTGCGGCCGGACCTCCTCCAGCATCTTGCGGTAGTCGTCGTAGATCCGCACCTCGTCGTTCCAGGCCGGCCGGCTTTGCAGTGCTGAGAGATCCTCGCCGGGCTGCGACCGGGCGACGGCCACCAGCCGACAATCCTGCGCGCGGGGGACGTCGCGCATGATCTCCCCCCAGTGACCTTGTACACCGATCTGCACCACGCGCAACGGCCCCCTGAGCCCGTGCGACTGCAAGGCCTTCACCGCTCCCGCGGCGGCCAGCACACTGGTGGAACTTGCCAGGAGATCCCGGCGGTTGAGGGCCCCTGATGTAACCGGCTTTGATCCAGGCATGGTCGGACTCCCTCGCGTTCACGTAGATTGCCCCAGCAGTTGGGGCACCAGCCGCTTCTTCTGGTCGTACACCCAACGATAGTAATCGGCCCGTCTCAGCCGGGCGCCGGCCTCCTGATCGAGGATGACCACGACGTCCCGGTGGAGTTGCAGCGCGCTGGCGGTCACCTGCGAACTGATGGGACCTTCAATGGCCTCGGCCACGATCTGGGCTTTGGATGCCCCGAGGGCCAGGAGGATGATCTTACGGGCTTCCATGATCGTGCCCACGCCCATAGTGATCGCAAACCGCGGCACCTCGTCCAGGCTCTGAAAGAAGCGGGCGTTGTCCTGGATGGTCTGCTCGGTGAGCGTTTTAAGCCGCGTGCGCGAGCCCAGCGAGGAGCCCGGCTCGTTGAACGCGATGTGACCGTCGCCACCTATGCCCAGAATCTGAATGTCGATGCCCCCCGCCCGCTGAATCTCGCCCTCATACCAGGCGCAGAACTCCAGCACGGAATCCGCATGCCCGTAGGGCACATGGATGCTGCCAGGTGGAACGTTGATGTGGTTGAACAGGTGCTCGTCCATGAAGTAACGGTAACTCTGGGGGTGGGTGGGCGGCAGACCGAGATACTCGTCCAGGTTGAACGTGGTCACCTTGGAGAAATCAAGCCCGTCCTCCCGATGCCGGCGCACGAGTTCACGATAGGTGCCGACCGGCGTGGAACCGGTCGCCAGCCCCAACACTGAGTTGGGTTTGGTGAGGAGCTGGCGCTGGATCATGTCCGCCGCCAGTGTGCTGAGTTCGTCCGCACTCCGAGTGATGATGACTTCCATGCTGTTCTCCTGCCACCGGACGTGAACGGCCAATCCCGCCGGCTGTACTCGGACCGGCAGTCGGGCTGGAATTATATCCTGGACCGCGCGAACGAAAAGATTGCCAGGTGCCGCCGGGGCGGGTATACCTTGTTCCTGGCCGGAAAGGTGCACATGTCTACCTGGAGGCCTTGAATGAAGCTCGTCGTTTTTGAGGATGATCAGGCCGATCACTTCCTGCCGCTGGCCTGGGTCCGCGGCGTGTTCGAACTCAAATGCGGCGCGGTAACACTGGCGCATAAGATAGCCCACTCGGCGGGAACGCCGGCAATCGCCCTGCTGGTTCGCGATTATCTCGCGCCGGTCGTGCGGCGGCGTTTTGCGGAGTCCGCGGTCAACGACCTGACCGACTTCCGTGGGGTCGACACCCTGCTGGTCAACGCCCGGGTGTGTGCCACCGGCTGGGCGCCGCCCAAGGAGCCGGTGGCCTGCTGGAAGAACGACCGCCTGGCTGTCTGGCGGACCTCCGCGGATCTCAGCGGCGTAAAGGACTACGCCGATCTTGTCGAAGCCGCACGGAAAGCTCCGCGGGTCGAATTCTCCGGCCGCTGGTTCAACTACATCTGGGATCTGATGCTGGCCGGCCCGGAAGAGATTACCGCCGATTTCAAGGCCTCCGGGCGCGTCGGCATCCACGGTGAAATGCACGAGTCCGCGGTGATCTTCGGTCCGCGCGAGCGGGTCTACGTCGGTGAGAACGCCCGGATTCACCCCTTCGTGTGCATCGACACGCACGGGGGCCCGGTCACGCTCGAGGCCGGCTGCGAGGTGCATCCCTACACGCGCATCGAAGGCCCCTGCTACGTCGGGCGCGGCAGCATCCTGCTGGGGGCCAAGGTGCGCGAAGGATGCAGCATCGGCCCCATGTGCCGGGTGGGCGGTGAGGTCGAGGAATGCATCATCCACGGCCACTCCAACAAGTACCACGACGGCTTCCTCGGGCACGCCTACGTCGGCGAGTGGGTAAACCTGGGCGCATTGACCACCAACAGCGATCTCAAGAACGATTACACCACCGTCAGTGTCCTGATGGGCGGGCGCACCGTGGATACGGGCTCGGCCAAAATCGGCGGCTTCATTGCCGATCACGTCAAGACAAGCATCGGCACTCTGCTGAACACGGGCACCATCGTCGGCACCATGGCCGTGCTCGTCGCGACCGGCGCCCCGCTGCCCAAGTATATCCCGCCGTTCGCCTGGTTCCTGAATGGCTTCGTGAGCAAGGGTTTTGGTCTTAACGCCCTGATCCAGACGGCCCGAACGGCCATGTCGCGCCGGAAGGTTGAAATGAGCGCGGAGGAAGAAGCTCTCCTGAGGCGCGTCCACGAACTCACCGCCGAGGATCGCATGGAGTATGTGCGTAAAGGCCGGCGGGCCATAGCCAGGAAGTAGACTGTCAGCGCGAACGTATTGAACATTTCTCTATGAAGAGGGTGAACGCATGGAACGGACTTACCCCCTCCAGGACGTATCCGAGCCTAACCTCGTCGAGGCGATCTTTCCCTACACCCTGCCGCCGTTGATCCGATTCGACGGCGAATGGGTCGAGAACATTGACAACCGTAGAGCGGTGTTCAAACCGGCTGACCGGGTTAAAGCGGACATCCACATTACCGACACCACCTTCCGTGACGGCCAGCAGGCTCGCCCGCCGTATACCGTCGAACAGCAGGTCAAGCTGTATCAGATGCTCTCGCGGCTGGGCGGTCCGAACGGCGTGATTCGTCAGACCGAGTTCTTCCTGTACACCCGCAACGATCGGGAGACGCTCGATCGCTGCCGCGAGCTCAATCTGCGTTACCCCGAGATCACCGGCTGGATCCGGGCGGTCAAAGGCGACTTCCGGCTGGTCAAGGAGGCGGGCCTGAAGGAATCAGGCATGCTCACCAGCAGCAGCGATTATCACATCTTCCACAAGCAAAGGCAGACGCGCCAGCAGGCATTCGACCAGTACGTTGAAGTGGTCGAGGCCGCCCTGGAAACGGGTGTCCGCCCGCGCTGTCATCTGGAAGACGTCACCCGGGCCGACTGGGCCGGCTTTGTGTTCCCCTTTGTGCAGAAGCTGGCGCGCCTCAGCGAACAAGTGCCTGAGCACCTCAAGGTCAAGATCCGTCTCTGCGATACCATGGGCTTTGGCCTGAGCTTCCCCAATGTGGCGGCGCCCCGGTCGATCGCCAAGCTGTGCTGGTACATGAACAACGAGTGCGGCATCCCGCCCGAGCGGCTGGAGTGGCACGGGCACAACGACTTCCACCGTGTGCACATCAACGGCGCCACCGCCTGGATCTGCGGATGCAACGCGCTGAACGCCACGCTGTTCGGCTACGGCGAGCGCACCGGCAACCCGCCTCTGGAAGGGGCGGTCATGGAGTACATCGCCCTGAAGGGCGATCTCTGCGGCATCGAGACGGCCGTGATCAGCGAGGCGGCGGATTACATGCGCTCTATCGGGCTGCCCATTCCGGACAACTACCCGTTCGCCGGCAAGCACTTCAACACCACGCGGGCGGGCATCCATGCAGGCGGATTGCGTCGCGACGAACGCATCTACAACATCATGGATACCACCGCCCTGCTCAACCGGCCTCCGCGCGTGGCCATCACGGACAAGACCGGCACCGACGGCATCGCCATCTGG
>BTUC01000174.1:0-3954 GCA_045863575.1 Phycisphaerae bacterium | reverse complement strand
GGTCAATGACTTCCTGGGTACCCGGGGAACAGCCCAGGAGGTCAAACTGACCCAGGTGGTCAAGATCCAGAAATGGGTCATGGACCAGTACAACGTCCACGGCCGACTCTCCGCCATCAGCGACGAAGAACTCGCGGAGCAGGTCAAAACTCACTTGCCGGAGCTGTACGCGGCCCGAGCCAAGGCGTCTTGAAATCGAGCAGTTGCAGAGTCCGATCAGAACTATTAACCATAAGAAGAAGGCGCACGGACCCGGCGGCCCGACGCCGTATATCCGAGGAATACCCATGGCGGATCAGGATGTACTCAATCGCGTGATCCAGGTAACCGCCCGCGTGCTGAACCTGGATCCGGCCGAGATCAAACCAACCGACAGCTTCGCCTTCGACCTGGGAGCCGAGTCGGTTCAGAGCGTGGAGCTGGTGGCCGCGTTCGAGGAGGAATTCGGCATCGAGATGGATGAGGACGCCGCGCTGGCCGTCGAGCGCGTGGACGCGGCCGCAGAGTTCATCACCAAACATCTGAACCGCTGAACGTGCAGGCCGCGGCTAACTGCCATCCGGGGGGGTATCCGGCCATTTCTTGCCGGGTGTCGTCGAAGTCGAAGGTCCGGTAGCCACGATGAGAACCGCGCGTCACCTTGAAACGCCAGACAGCATTGCACTACAATGCCTTGCACCATGAGCAATCTGACGATTCGAATCACTGATGAGCTCAAGCAGGCGTGAATCCAGCGATCGGCAGGGGAGGCCCATCAGATACACCCGAATTTCTTAAACGGTCGGCATACGGCGTGTGAGCGGCCTGCAGGCTCAGTAGCCCTGCGCATCGCTCTCATCCAACCTCGAGATGATTTCGTCGGCCAGACCGAAGGCCAGATCCACCACCCGGGCGACGGCCACGTGCGGGTTTGCCGATAGACCCTGAACCAGCTTGCCCACCAGCCACTGCTTGTAAGTCATGCCGTCCTCGAGGCGGACCCCGATCTCATCGATGGCGTCGACGTGGCTGTTGGTCATCGGAAACGCTGGCAGCTCGCCGATGGACTTCGTGGTCATTACACATTCCTCCCGGGCGATTCATGGACATGACGTCGTGACGTGGTCAAACCCTCTATCAGCAAACGAAGAAATGCAGCAATAGACCCCATGGTAAACAATCCGGGCCACGAGTCAAGCAGTATCACCCGCGCAGATGGAAGCCTCGGTGGCAGAACGAGTTGCGCGGGGCCGGGAAATATTCCAGGGCACTTTGACTGGTCTGAGGCATGGGGTCAGGTACACAATCCCGCCGATGAGTGGATCCTGATGACGGCAAGAGGTGACAGTATGGTTCGAATCGGCGCATCGTTCATTTTTCTGGCTGGCCTGGTCGGCTGTATCCAGGACGCATCCAACTACCCGCCTCTGGCGACCGCCGACAACTTTGACCTGACTCGCTACCTGGGCAAGTGGTACGAGATCGCGAAGTACCCCGTCTTCTTCGAAATCGGGTGCTCGGGCGTGACGGCGGAGTACACACTGCGCGAAGACGGCACAGTGCGGGTGCTGAATATCTGCCGGAACGAGGAGGGAGTCGAGAAGAGCCGCATCGTCGGTACGGCTGTCCCTACCGACCCGGACGATCCGGCCAAGCTCGGTGTCTCCTTCGCCGTTGTGCCCATCCAGGCCCCCTACTGGGTACTGGAAGTGGGAGCCAATTACGAATTCGCCGTCGTCGGCGCCCCCAACCGGCGGACGCTCTGGATTCTCAGCAGGACGCCAAGCCTCGATGCGTCCGTCTACGAGGCCATCCTCGCTCGGCTGCCTGAGTACGGCTACGATCCGGACCGCCTGGAGTTGACCTTCCAGCCGAGCGAGTAGTACGCCCACAGCCTGATCGGATCCGGAGGAGGGTAAAAAAGGAAGCGGACCAACAACTAACCTTCCATTGTTCGGGCCGGAGAGGTGGGATTGCAGCGGAAGGTTTCGTTTTGTGTTGGTCCGCAATAGACCGTTGCGGTCTGTCAGTGCTCGGTTCGCACTCCTTTATGTACGCGTCGACCGTTTTGATCGACGATGAGCTTCAAGTCGACCGCCGCCCGGGGCACCTTTCGGTGATCACGAATCCGGGTTGCTGATTCACGCTGAAGCGGCGGTCGCCGCGAAAAGCGTTGCCTCTTATTAGGCAATTAACGTGCCGCGACCGTTTTTCTCGCGTATGGGAAAGCGACACCCCTCACGGCCGCGCCGAGGCGGTGGGGCCACTATCGGACGTGGAATATCGCCAGACGATGCGGGAAATGACACAACCCCTCAGCGCCTCCTGACCCAATTCCTGTCGTGCGACAGAAGCGCATGGGGTACCTACCCCCTCCCAGGAGTGGCACCGGCTCACAACCGCGCGTCAGGCAATCGGCAGTCAACGCGTCGGCGTCTGGTAACTGGAATGAATGGCCGCAGGAGGGAAATTCAATCGGCCGGAATCAGCCACACTTCGTAGCGAAATGCATTCCATTCGCCGACTTCACTGCGGATCTCGATCTCCAGCCGCTGAAGGCCCCGCGTTATCTCGGGCGGCAGGATCACATCCTCTTCGCGCCAGCGATCCACGCGATGGTCGTCCGGCGAGCCCAGCATTCCTGAGGTCGCGCCGTTTACGACCCATGTGGCCCGGTGCCGCCCGCAGGCCTGATCGTACAACCGGCGCAGCAGCACGCCTTCGTTCTCGGGATCGATGGCCAGAACAAACTCCTCTTGCCGCTGACCCTTGCGGCCGTCTTCCCGCAGCGACGGGGCCTCCGAGTCGCCGTCGAATCGCCTCGCTTCGGTGGTTATCTGACCACCTGCCTGGACGCGGTACTGATGGGACGCCTCCGACTCGGCGTCACCGACGTCCAGGGTGTCCGTCAAGCGCAACCCGCTGGACTTCCCCTGGTACCAGTAAGCCACGCTGGCGTAATGTGTCTCCACTGAATTCTCCGTCCCGTGCTCCGTCGTCACCCGGACGCCGTCGCGAAAAGGAATCCCGCCGGCAAAGAACCGGTAGGCGCTGACCGCTCCGTTCTTCTGCTGGTTGGGCCGATCATCGAGCATGATTACGGAGGGCAGCCCGTGCAGCGGCAGCGTGTACGGGTTCTGCATCCATCGGCTGGACCAGCCGCCCAGGAACTCGTCCTCATGGCCGGTGCCGTTCAGGATGGGATCCCGGCGTCCATCCACCCACACGCGCAGGTCGCCTTCCCACCACTTTTTGTTCTCCGGTGACGTCGGGTCCACCATCAGACAGTGCCCCAGGTAAACACCCTGACGGCCGGCGACATCCAGAATGACGTGATCCAGCCCGGCGGTCGTCGGCTTGGACTGGCGGTACTCAGCATGGAAGCGCGACTCCTCCTGCATCCGGGCTCTGAGACGCGAAGCCGCATCGGGCATGCTTCTCATCACGGACCGGATCGCCCGCTCGCTGGGCTCAATCATGATCTCGTAGTGCACATCCAGCGCGGGCTGTGCGTCCGGTTTCTCGAGGGCCACGCGTGCGGCCGAGCCAAATGGCATGGGGAGCCGGCAGTAGTACGGACCACTGGGACTCATGCCGATGGGCAGCGATCGGACGGCCGCTTCGCCCTGCCCGCTGCCGAAAAACGGACCGACCGGCACGTCGACGGACGGCGACTCCTCGCCATCCCACCAGATCCGCAGCCGCAGATTGTTGAGTATCTCCGCGGTCAACGACCGCAGCGGATTCAAACGAATGGAGGTGATGACGGCCCCCATCTGAATCCGCTCGTTCAGGATGTCGACGCGCGCGGCTCCAGCAGCCATCTTCGCCACCCCCTGGCGCCAATATGCGGGAATGGCCGCCGGTTCGACGCCAGCCGCATTCCAGGCCGACGTCGCGACCGAGAGCTCCTTCGGTCCCGGCATCGAGCCGACGCCGGTGCCCTGCGGATACAGGTGGTAAAACGCGTTGTAG
>BTUC01000173.1:6365-14381 GCA_045863575.1 Phycisphaerae bacterium | reverse complement strand
ACGAGGCCTCCAACGGCAACCAGAGCGACATTCACTGGGACATGGTGCTGCTGCAGTCGCCCGAGGCGGGCGGCGGGGAGATCTGGTTTGATGATCGTTTAATCCGCAAGGACGGCCGGTTCGTGCTGCCGGAGTTAGAGCCGCTCAACCCGGAAAACCTGAAGTAGCCACGCAGATGCATTCAACGGCCGGCCCGCTCGCTCGCGCTGGGGGCTCCGACTTTCCCCCCCTCGCTTGCGCTCGGGGCTCTTATTCCCTCCTCCGATACCCCGGGGGAGGGCTGGGGTGGGGTCCTGGCAGACAACGGGGCTTCCGTCAGTTGTCGGTCGTCTGTGGTCAGTTGTTGGGTCAGTTGTCCTTTGGTCAGTTGTTCGTGTGAGTGGTGGGTTGTAGGTCGTAGGTTGTAAGTTGGTGGTTGGAGGTTGACAGCACCTCGGGCTGTGTCTCCGGGGTGTCTGCCGGCTGCGTTGCGGGCCGGTTGCGGGCCTCGGGTACGAACAGCGTGAAGCCCCAATCTTTGGGTCCCTGCCCCGGCGCGCGTTTCAAACCCGTATCCACATCTCCACCGTCATCCTGGCCGTCCTCGCCGATACTGTAGATGATGCGCCGGTCATCTTCGACCTTGTAGCGCAGCGGCTGGCCGTCGAATGGATCCGCCGGCACCTCGTTGATGTAGCCGGGGACCAGCTGGCCCAAATCTACTGGAAACTGGCCCGTCTTCAGACGGTAGCGCTCTGCCGCGATGCCGATCTGTGCGGCGCGCACATGGGCCATCCTGCGCAAGCCCAATTCCGTGGACCGTTTCAGTGCCGGAAACATGATCGAGGTGAAGAGGTATGCCTTGGAAAGGCGGCTCATCTCCTGCTCCAGGGCGGCGGCCACGTCGAGACGCTGGTCGGGCTGGCGGGCCACTGCGGTCAGCCGGTTGTACATGCGCAGGCCCGCAGCCTGATCCATGAACAGAACACCGCGCAGGCCGGGCACGCGCGACGCAGCAGTCACACCCAGCGGGCCGGTGTTGCCGGTCTTGGTCAGATACTGGCCGGTGCCGTAGAACGTCGCCCGCTCACCGAGGAGCCCCCAATAGAGCGGATCCTCCGATTCGATGTCGGCGAATTGCTGCTGCAGATCGGTCAACTGCTCCGGGGTCAGTTCAGCCAGCGAGAGCACCCGTTCGATGGTCGAGACGGTGAATGAATCAACAGCAATGCGCACCAGGGAAGAGATCAGCGTGGGATGATCCTGCAGCAACTGGCCCACGCGCAGCGAGGCAGCCACTCGTTCTGACAGTCCATCGGTTTGGCCCTCCATGGCCCGATGAATCGCGTTGAGCGAGATGAGCTTCGCGGCGAAACGTACATCGGCCAGTTCCGGCAGCAGAGTATCTATTGGATTGGGTGCCGGCGTAAAGGGCAGGCTGCCGCCGGGATATTTGCCCAGCGCGCGGAGCTTGGCGAGTTCGTCCTGCACGGCGATGAGCTGATCGTCGACCTTCTGATGGGTCTCATCCGTCCATCGGTGCCCCAGGGGCGGCGATTCGGCCTCGCCGACCATCGGAAGATCCTGGCTCTTGAGTTCGGCGTTCAACTCACCCAGTCGAGGCCGGAGCGGTAGGAAAACCAGGCCGGCGTCCTCCGCGGCCGACCACTTCTTCCGCCGCGCGGCGAGTTCCTCAAACGTAAGCGGTTCGCCCGTGGCCCGGGCTTCGCGAATGGCCGCACCCAGCCGCGCGCGGCCGATGCTGTCCACGGTCAGGGGTACGCCAACCAGGATCAGCAGGACCAGACCGATGCCCGTCAACAGCTTGGCCTTGACCGACCAGCGACGGGGAGCGGGGTATTCAGAGCTCATGGCAGGCCTCCCATCGGCAATCAGCGGTCAGCGGTCAGCGATCGGCTATTCTCGCACGCTCCCGCGAGGATCGCCATTATAAGAGACGCAGAACTTTCAAATACGCAAGTTACGGGTACTCCAGTGAATCTGCGAATCTGCCTCATCAGAAGCCGTGAACCTGTCTCACCAGCACGCCGTGACTCTTCCTCACCAGTGCACCGTGAGTCTTCCTCGCCTGTACGCCGCGAATTTGCACGTCTCCCTCCCCCGATACTGCGGGGAGGGCCGGGGTGGGGGCTTAATAGCAAAAGTGCCGCCGGTGCCCACACCGGCGGAAGCGAAGGGGAACACCGGAAGATGTTGGCCAGGGTACTCCCAGGGAAGTTGCTGAGACGGAAGATCGCCGGTGAGAACCGTTGGCGACAGCGGCTTTAGATCCGGCTCCGATGCCGATACCATGGCCCGCGTGAGAGGTGGCCATATGATCTGGAGTGCCTACTGTGCAAAGATCCAGCGATGTTGTCATGCTTGGGAAACATCTGACCGTCTTGTCGGTGGCCCTCATAGCAGTTCAAACCCACTTGTTGGCCTTCGGGGGCCAGGGGCGCCTGGTCGTTCCCTACATCACCGGCCGGCCGGAGGTGCATCCGCTCACCGGGTTTACCGGCTGGATCGATGCCTACGAGCGCGGGTATGGCAAGGGTGTTTCCGCGCGCATCAACAGCGATGGCACCTTCGAGCTGCCCGAGTCCACCAAGCCCGCGGTGGTCATCACGTTCTTCGATCGCATGGAAACGCCCGCGCTGGTGTACACGCAGTGGCCGGGGCCCGATGGCAGCCGCGATCTGCTCATCCCCACCGAGTACGCTTGCGTTCCGGCCGGCTATCCCGAGGTTTGGGACAAGGAGTACGCCATCAAGGCCACCTTCTTCGCCCAGACGTTCGTGCCGCAGTGCACGCAGATCTACGGCGTGAGCGTCTTCGACGGCCCCAAGGCCGGCGACCCTGGCAACCAGTTGCACATGTTCGTGCACGAGGGCGGTCCGGACACCAAGGCGCTGCTGCTCCAGGAGCATCAGTCGCCCGACCCCGGAATGGGCGGGCACTGGGACATGGTCACGGGTGGTTTCAGCGACCATGGGCTCAGCATGGTCGGCTACCGGCACGGCAACATCCCGGTTACGCCGGGCCAGGAATACACCGTGCGTTTTTACGGACTGGCCTCGCCGGCCCGCAAGTACGAGTTCCCCGGCTACATCCGTCCGGACTCGGGCGACGGGTACGCGCACGGCCATGCGTATGCGCGCGGCGGCAAGCCGGTTGAGGGCGACCTGTGCTGCCTGATTTTCGGCAACAGCCACGGCCAGCTCATCGAGAACCAGATCTGCGGCGAAGAGTGGGAGGTTTTCGTGGCCCCGGTGCGGCCGACGCAGGATTTCGGCCAGACGTTCGAATCTCATGGCGTCAGCATGGCCGGCGTGTCGTTCTGGGCCAGCAGTGGCGGCGAGGAAGACGTTGAGTGCGACATACAGATCCTCACCGAGGGCCCGTGGGGCAAGAAGCTCGGCCCGGCCAAGGTGGCCCGCGCCCACCCTTCGCCGCACAAGCCCATCGTTCGCTATCAGACGCCCTCGCCGCTGAAAGGCTACGAGGCTTTCTATGAAAAGCCGTGCCAGTTCTTCCAGGCGGCCTGGCACCCGGACGAGATCAAACTCGAGCCGGGTAAAACCTACTACGTGAGTATCACACCCAGCAAGCCGCTCATGACCTACGGCGACGGGGACTTCTATCAGAAGGGCTACGCGTACTACGACGGCCTCAAAGTAGACCGGCAGGTGTCCGGCAAGCGCACGTTCCATTCCTACCGCTGGACGATCGCGATGAACATCGTGACGTATGCCAATCCGGGCGGGAAGTCCATGAAACACAAGATGGCGGAGTGATACTCAAATGAGCATTGGGATTCGGCTCAGTCCGGAAACCGAAGCTAGACTTCGACAACGCGCCGAAGCGGCTGGCCAGGATCTCTCGCGGTACGCAGCACAAGGTTCTTGAGAGTAGAAACGGCCCACGCCAGGAAGCTCTCCGGCGACACGTCGAACTCGCAGAAGGAGTTGGGTCCGAAGACACCGCGACGGTAATAGCAGACGTGTTTCGCGTCCGAGGGCACATCAAACGGACAATAGGCGGAAGTCACGTCGCACCGCGATTCCGATCGAAATGCGGGAGTACAGTACAGGGGTATAGCCGCCAACACGAGAAAGAGCGCCAGCAGGCGGATGTTCCGTTTTCGCGAGGTGATCTGATCAGACGCCATCATTTTCCCGCGTGACCACGAAGATCGCCTCCTCCGCCCGCAGATACGGCAGGAACCGGATCGGCGCCTGGCGCTGGCCGACCAGGGAAAGACGGCGGAGAATACGAATGCCATTCTCGGTGCAGAAATCTTCGAAGTCGCGAATGGACAGGTAATGCAGGTTCGGGGTGTTGTACCAGCGGAACGGCAGGTTCCGGGTCACCGGCGTCCTCCGGGTGAGCAGCATCATGAGCACCGGTTTCCAGCAGGCGAAGTTCGGGAAGCTCACAATCCCCCGCCGGCCGATGCGCACCATCTCCAGCAGCACCCGATCCGGCCGGCGGAGCGTCTGCAGCGTCTGCGAGAGCACCACGTAGTCATACGAGTTGGTCGAGAAGCTGCCCAGTTCGGTCTCAATGTCCAAATCGACGACCGGCAGGCCGCGGTCGATGCATTCGCAGATGTCCTCCTGGACCACTTCGACGCCCAGGCCGCGAACGTTTCTGCGCTGAATCAACCGGCTGAGCAGTGCCCCCCGGCCGCAACCGACGTCGAGGACTGAGCTGCCCGGCTCGATCAGTTCCTCAATGCGATCGTAATCGATCCGCTGGCGTGTCCACGCCGAGTAGACGACCGGCTCCTCCCTGTACGGCTGAGGCGACTGGCGGTTGGTTTCGATCACGGGATGGCCTTGCGCCGCGGCCAAAAAGCCGCCGATGAGACGGCCGAGTACCTTGGGTTCCAGCAGAAAGGCGTCGTGCCCATAGGGTGAGCCGACCTCGCTGTAGGAAACCTCCAGACCGTTGGCCAGCAGCGCATCCACCATCTGCCGTGACTGCTGGGGCGTGAACAGCCAGTCGCTCGAAAAACTGATCACCAGGAAGCGCGCTTTGGCCGGCCGCAGGGCATCCGCCAGAGACGCATGTTCAGCGGCCAGATCGTAGTAATCCACCGCCTTGGTGATGTAGAGGTAGCTGTTGGCGTCAAAGCGCTCTACGAAGGCTCGCCCCTGGTAGTCCAGATAGGTCTCGACGGAAAACTCGCTGCCGAAGTCGTAAGCGTATTTTTCCGTGTGACGCAGCTCGCGGCCGAACTTCTCGTGCATGCCCTGTTCGGAGAGGTAGGTGATGTGGCCGACCATGCGGGCAATGGACAGGCCGCGCTCCGGAAGCGGCCCGTCGTGGTACTGGCCGTCGGCGAAGTGCGGGTCCCCCAGGATGGCGTTGCGCCCCACCGCGTCGAAGGCGATCGACTGGGCGTTGAGCCGCGCGGTCGTGGCGATGGGAATCGCCGCCACCACGTTGTCCGGGTAGCGCACCGCCCACTCGAGCACCTGCATCCCGCCCATCGATCCGCCGACGACGGCCAGGAGCCGCTCGATGCCCAGATGCTCGATGAGGCGCTTCTGGACTTTGACCATGTCCTCGACGGTGATGACCGGGAAATCAAGCCCCCACGGACGCTGCGTCTCGGGATTGATGCTGGATGGACCGGTGGTCCCGCGGCAGCCGCCCAGGACGTTCGAGCAGATGACGAAGTAGCGGTCGGTGTCGATCCCCTTGCCCGGCCCGACCATCACTTCCCACCAGCCCGGTTTGCGATCATTGGGTGAGTGATAGCCGGCCACGTGGGCATCACCCGAGAGCGCGTGGCAGATGAGCACCGCGTTGTTGCGCTGCGGGTTGAGCGTGCCGTACGTCTCGTAGGCCACCTGGATCGGCCCGAGCGTGCGGCCGCACTCCAGGCGCAGCACATCGGGCGGCTCAAAAAGCGTGACCGTCTGCGTCCGGACGATGCCCACGGAGTCGCCGGGAATAGACCCGGCTGTTGTTTCTACAGCGGCAGCCATGTCGTGACCATCGTATTCCCGTTGCCGGGCAGTTCAAGGGCCGCAAGCTGGGCTCGTGGCGTCCGCCCGAATTTCCCGATACAATAGGTTTATGAGCTTACTGGACGAATTCCGTCTGGACCGGTCCCACTTCTCCGTCGGTTCCCTTGACGAGCCCAGCGACGAAAAGGCGTTCTGGCTGAGTAAGACGCCTGAAGAACGACTCCGCGCCCTCGAATACCTGCGGCAGGTTGCCTATGGCTATGATCCCGCTACCGCCCGACTTCAAAGAGTTCTTGAGATTGCTCAACGAGAAATCCGTTGAGTACCTCGTCGTGGGAGGGTTCGCGGTCGGTTTCCACGGCTATCCGCGGCCGACAGGCGATCTGGACGTCTGGATCTCCATTCATCCGGATAATACGACGAAGGTTCTGGAGGTTCTTCGGGAGTTCGGCTTTGGCGGGGAGAATCTGTCCCCGGCACTGTTCGCCAAGCCGGGCACGATTATCCGGATGGGTGTCCCACCGCTCCGCATCGAGATTCAGACGCACATCTCCGGCGTTGACTTTGCCGAGTGCTATCAGCACCGCATCATGGGAGACCTTGACGGCGAGAACGTGAGCCTCATCAATCTCCATGATCTGAAACAGAACAAACGCGCGGCCGCTCGGCATAAGGACCTCGCCGACCTGGAGAACCTGCCTTAGCCGCCACCTCCAGTGCTCTGGCTTCCTGCCAACGGGGCGGAGATGGCCAGCTCCTGTCCTCAGCGCACGGCCGTCAGGAACGCCGCCCGCCACACACCACACTTTACTTCTGTGAGGCGGCCAAAGCCTGGTCGATGTCCGCGATGATGTCCTCGGGGTCCTCGAGACCGATGGAGAGGCGGACGTATTCCGGCTGCACGCCGGTGGCCGCCTGTTCCTCCGCACTGAGCTGCGAGTGGGTCGTGCTGGCCGGATGGATGCACAGCGACTTGGCATCGCCGATGTTGGCCAGGTGCGACAGCAGTTTCGCCGAGTCGATGAACTTGCGGCCGGCTTCCATGCCTCCCTTGATGCCGAAGCCCAGGATCGCCCCGAAGCCGCCGTTCAGGTAGCGCTTCGCATTGGCATGGAACGGGTGCTCGGGCAAGCCGGGGTAGTTGACCCATTCGACGGCCTTATGCCCTTGCAGGTGCCGGGCCACCTTCAGCGCGTTCTCGCAATGCCGCGGGATGCGCAGGTGCAACGTCTCCAAGCCCAGGAGGAAGAGGAAGGATGCGAACGGGCTCATGCAACTGCCCATGTCACGCAACAGGTGCGTGCGGCACTTGATGATATAGGCGATGTTGCCGATCGGCTTCAGCGCTTCGGCGAAGACCACGCCATGGTAGGACGGATCCGGCTCGGTGAACTCCGGCCAGCGCTTCGCGTCGGCCGTCCAGTCGAACCGCCCCGAATCGACGATGCACCCGCCGATATGCACCCCGTGCCCACCGATAAACTTCGTGCAACTGTACACATTGATGTCGATGTTGTGCTCGAACGTGCGGAGCAGGGCCGGCGTGCCAACGGTATTATCGCAGATGACCGGCAGACCCAGATCGTGGGCGACGCGGGCGATCTCGGCGAAATCCGGCACGTCGTTCTTGGGATTTCCGATCGATTCCAGATAGACGCAACGGGTGTTCTTGTCCGCCAGCTTCCGAATGTCTTCGGGCTTGGCTGGGTCGAAAAACCGGGCCTCCACGCCGAACCTGGGGAACGTCTGCGTGAACAGCGTCCAGGTGCCGCCATAGAGGCTGGTTGCGGAGATGAAGTTCTGGCCGGTGTGGCAGATGTTGAAGATGGCCACGTAGATGGCCGACTGCCCGCTGGACAACGCCAAGGCCCCCACACCGCCGTCGAGAGCGGCCATGCGCTTCTCGAAGACGTCATTGGTGGGGTTCATCAGCCGGGAGTAGATGTTGCCGAATTCCTTGAGGGCAAACAGATCGGCGGCATGCTGCGTGTTTTTGAACACGTAGCTGGTCGTCGGGTAGATGGGTACGCCCCGGGATAGCGTTGTCGGGTCGGGC
>BTUC01000173.1:0-6355 GCA_045863575.1 Phycisphaerae bacterium | reverse complement strand
GCCCCGCGTGCAGACAGCGGGTCGCAAGTCGGTAGTTCGGCTGATCGGACATGGGTTCTCTCCTGGCCAGTGAAAAGGCCGAATCCTAGGCCAGGAGGGCCCCCGTCGCAAGGCATGCATCCCCTGTTTGACGATCCGCAGATCAGGTGTTGGCCAGTGACGCCGGAGAGCCAGAAACTCACTTCGGCGCATCGATGTCCGATGCCCGGCCCTCGACTGACAGATCTCGCTCCGGTCGCCGCAGGACGACGACCAGAATGACTGTAACCGCTGCCAGCAGAGCAACTTCCGTCACAAGTCGGCCGATGGCGAGGTGTGCGTGAAATCCCCGGTTTTCAACCGCGTAGATTACCAGCAGACGGGTAGGATCGAGCGGGTCCGGGGGCATCGCCTCGGCGGGGATAGCGGAATCGCGCGGGGGAGGCGGTTGGGGCCCGCGCCAGATCCAGGCCCGAACGGAGCGCTGTACCGCTTGGCGCTCCACCACCTCTGGTGACTCCACTTTGGTACCGGGCGGCCGATAAAGCTTGGCGGACGTCCAATTCATCTCCCATCTGGGATAGAGAATCAGAGCCAACAGCCCGGCCGAACCTACCCATAAAACGGTCTTTTGCTGTGAATTCATGCGGATTCGAATTCCTCCGTGAAAAAATTCACTTACCCCCTTGCCTCCCTTTATAGTTTGTGATATATTTCACGCAAGTATGCGGAACGCCGCCGGCGCGGGCGACGGACCTGTGTGGGAGCAGGGCCGGACACCGCCGCACCCCTTCGGCAGCGTAACGAACTCGAACATCCATTTTGATCTCGTCACCCGCGCCGCATTCGCGCCGTGGTTGTGATGCGGTCGCAGTGCGGCTCTGGATCAGCCGACCCCTTCGGGACCTGTCGCGAAGGTGGGGCGCTCTGGGTCTGCCCTGAGAAAGGAACATCGATCATGCCCACCGGTGGGCCCGCCACGGAGCGGCGGGATGGTACGGCGGAAGAGCCCTCCCTGGATCTGTCGCGGCTCGATCGAATCCTGGAGGAATTCAAGGGCAGGAAGGGCGCCGTGATCCCCATCCTGCAGCGCGCTCAGGACGCGTACGGCTACCTGCCCCGCCCTGTTCTCGCCTACATCTCGCAGAAGACGCTGATTCCACTCACGCAGCTCTACGGCGTCGCGACATTCTATGCCCAGTTCCATCTGGAGCGTCGCGGTGACCATCTCATCCGCATTTGTGACGGCACGGCCTGTCACGTCCGGGGGGCGCCCAAGAACATCGAAGCTCTGGAGAAGGCGCTTGACGTCACGCCAGGTGCGACGACACCGGACTACAAGTGGACACTCGAGATCGTCTACTGCCTGGGCTCCTGCGGCCTGGCCCCGGTGGCGCTGGTGGACGAGAAGGTGTACGGCCGTCTCGGCCCCGAGTCGCTCGTCCAGAAGCTCGACAACATCGCGTAATCGACCCTACTTCGGAGTGCAGGTATGCCCAAACTCAGTTCATTACAGGACCTGACCAGAGTCCGCGAGGAGGCCAAGGCCGACCGCAGACTCCGGGTCATGACCGGGACGGTCGTCTCCGTCGGCATGGGCACGTGCGGCATCGCCGCCGGCGCGCGGGAAACCTACGAGGCGCTCGAGCAGGAGCTTGTCCGCCGTGGGATCCAGGCCCACGTGGCCAGCGTCGGCTGCATCGGCATGTGCGTCAAGGAGCCACTCGTGGACATCCGGCAGGCCGGTGGGCAGCGCATCCTGTATGCCAACGTGCAGCCGGACATGGTAGCCCGGCTCATCGAACAGCACCTGGTGAAAGGCGAACCGGTCAAGGAATGGGTGATCTGCCGGATGCCCGGCGAATGACGTTCAGCGGCCTCAAGGCAGCGTAGGTAAAAACTATGGACAAAGGTCAAGCGTTTGAGGCGGGCGCGGGTTCGGGCAACGGCTCGATCCACACCCGGATTCTGGTGTGCAGCGGGAAAGAGTGCTGCGCGGGCGGCGCCGACAAGGTGCTCAAGGGATTCGAGGCCCAGATCGCCAGCCGCAACCTGCACGGCCGCTTTTCGGTCTCCGCCGCGCCGTGCCGCGGCATGTGCCCGATGAGCCCGCTGGTGGTGATCGAGCCTCACGCGATCCTCTATTGCCGCGTCCGCCCGACAGACGTGAACGAGATCGTCGAGGAGACGCTGCTGAACGGGCGGATCGTTGAGCGGCTGACCTATCAGGAGCCGTTCGAGCAGCAGTCACTGCCGCAATACAAGGATCTGCCCTTCTTCAGCAAGCAGGTGCGGATCGCGCTGGCCAACTGCGGCGTGGTGGACCCGGAGAGCATCGACGACTATATCGTCCGCGACGGCTATCGGGGCCTGGGCAAGGTGCTCACCGAAATGTCCCCTGAGGACGTCGTTCGCGAGGTGAAAGAGTCCGGCCTGCGTGGCCGAGGCGGCGCGGGTTTCCTCACCGGCACGAAGTGGGAGTACTGTCGGCGCGCCACCGGCAGCCCCAAGTACGTGGTGTGCAACGCGGATGAGGGTGATCCCGGCGCGTTCATGGACCGCTCGATCCTGGAGAGCGATCCGCACAGCGTCATCGAGGGCATGACCATTGCCGGGTACGCCATCGGCGCCTCCCGTGGCTACATCTACTGCCGTGAGGAATATCCGCTGGCCATCGCGCATCTTCAGGCCGCCATCGACCAGGCACATGAGTACGGCCTGCTGGGCGAGCGCATCCTGGGGGGCGATTTCTCCTTTGACATTGAGCTCAAGGAAGGCGCCGGCGCTTTCGTATGCGGGGAAGAGACCGCCCTGCTCGCGTCGATCGAAGGCCGCCGGGGCGAGCCCCGTCCGCGCCCGCCGTTCCCGGTGGTGAGCGGCCTGTGGGGCAAGCCGACCAACATCAACAACGTGAAGAGCTATGCGATGACCCCCCAGATCATCAGCAAGGGGGCGCGCTGGTTCAACTCCATCGGCAGCCCCAAGTCGACCGGCACGGCCATTTTCGCGCTGACCGGAAAAGTGAACAACAGCGGGCTCATCGAAGTACCCATGGGCATTCCGCTCGGAGACATCATCTTCGATATCGGGGGCGGTATCCCGGGGGGCAAGCCCTTCAAGGCCGTGCAGACCGGCGGTCCATTGGGCGGCTGCATTCCGGCCTCCTGCCTGAACACCCCAGTCGATTTCGACTCGCTGCAGGAAGCCGGCGCGGTGATGGGCTCCGGCGGCATGATCGTCATCGACGACGACACCTGCATGGTGGAGTTCGCCAAGTACTTCCTCCAGTTCGCGGCCGCGGAATCGTGCGGCAAATGCGTGCCCTGCCGCATCGGGGGCCAGCGGCTGCTGGAGGCCCTCACGCGAATCAGTGAAGGCCAGGGAACCCGCAAGGATCTGGTGGTCATCAAGGAAATCTCCGAGCAGATGCTGGGCAATTCGCTGTGCGGCCTGGGCCAGCGGACGCCGGGCCCGATCGTCGCCGCCCTGCGTTTCTTCGAGAGCGAGTTCCTCGATCACATCGACGAGAAGCTCTGCCGCGCCGGCCAGTGCAAGCCACTCGTCCGGGCCAAGTGCATCAACACGTGCCCGGCCGGCGTGGACACGCCGGCGTACCTGGCCCTGGTGGCCCAGGGACGCTATGCCGAAGGGCTGGAGATCCACCGCGAGCGCAACCCGTTCGCGCTGATCTGCGGCCGGGCCTGCCCGGCCTTCTGCGAGACCAAGTGCCGCCGCGGCGAGATCGACGAGCCGGTGGCCATTCGGCTGGTCAAGCGATACATGGCCGACCACGAGGTGATGAAGCCCTGGACGCCCCCGTCGCTGGCCGCCCCCGAGCAGCGCCGCCTCAACGCGGAGAAGAAGGTGGCCGTCGTGGGCGCCGGCCCCGCCGGCCTGACTGCCGCCCTGCGGCTCGGCCAGCACGGCTACCAGGTCACGGTGTTCGAGAAGTTCGCCGTGCCGGGCGGCATGATGGCCTGGGCCATTCCCGAGTACCGCCTGCCGCGCGACTACATCCTCCAAGAGGTAGAGAACATCAAGCGGGCCGGCGTTGAAATTCGCTGCGGTGAAGCGCTGGGCAAGGAATTCTCGCTGGATGAGCTGTTTGCCAAGAAGGGCTTCAGTGCCGTGGTGCTGGCCATCGGAGCCCACAAGGCCCGTCGGCTGGGCATCCCCGGCGAGGACAAGAAGGGCGTGATCCAGGGCATCGACTTCCTCCGAGAGGTGGCGGTCGAATCCTGCATGAAGGCGATCGGTCGAAAAGAGAAAGGTAAAGTGCCCAACTTCAAGGGCAAACGGGTCGGCATCGTGGGCGGAGGCGACGTGGCCATCGACACGGCCCGCACGGCCCTGCGGCTGGGGGCGCGGGAGGTGCATGTGATGTACCGCCGCACCGGCGACGACATGCCGGCAACGCACCTGCCCGAGGAGATCGAGGCCGCCCTGCATGAAGGCGTGCGCATTCACACGCTGGTCAACCCGGTGGAAGTGCTCGGCGATGACAGCGTCACCGGCGTCCGCTTGCAGCGGCAGCGTCTGGCCGACTTCGATGATTCGGCCCGCCGCAAACCGCAGCCGTTTGGCGACAGCTACACCCTGCCGCTCGACTACCTCGTCCCGGCCATCGGCCAGACCCCGGATCTGTCCTGGATGACCGACTGCAAAGTGGACACCACCCGGGCGCAGACCTTTGTCGTCAACGAGGCCTATGCGACCAGCCGTCCGGTGGTCTTCGCCGCCGGCGACGCGGTGTCCGGCCCGGCCACCATCGTGCAGGCGGTGGCCCAGGGCAACGCGGTAGCCGCGGCCGTGGACCACTATTTGCGTACTGGCCGCATGGAAAAGCCACGCTTCGTCACCGATTACCGCGAAGTTGAGCAGGTGCAGAAGCTGGAGGATTACGCCAGCGCCCATCGCCCGGCATCGCCCAAGCTGGCCGTGGCCGACCGCGAGCAGAACTTCAAGGAAGTCGAGCTCGGTTTCGACGAGCAGGCCGCCCGCGAAGAGGCCAAGCGCTGCCTGCGCTGCGATCTGGAATGGGTCGCCACGGTCCAGCGCAACCCAGGAAACGGCTGCCACCACGACCACGAGGCGGCGTCCGCAGCGGTGGAGGCGGCGCCGGCAAGTGCGTAGCAGCCAGCGTGGAAACCGGCTCCAGCCGGTCAGAGAGTGTCTGATGGGACCGGTTTTAAACCGGTCAGAGGAATATGTGTGGGACTGGCATCCTGCCGGTCAATGCAATGTGGAACCGGCTCTTTGCCGGTGCTCCCCAGGCTCGAGGCCCAGCAGCGATGCGACCCGCAGGATCGGGTCGCCGGCGGAGTAAACCATGAGCGAAGCGTCTCTCGTGACCATGACGATCAACGGCCGGCCCGTCCGGGCTGTGCCGGGCCAGACGGTAATGGAAGCCGCGCGGGCCAGCGGGATTCATATTCCCGGCTTGTGCGATCACCCGGAGCTCAAGCCGGAAGGCGCCTGCCGACTGTGCATGGTGGACATTGAGAAGCAGCGCACGCTCCAGCCGGCGTGCACGTTCCCGGTCGCCGAGGGTCTGGTCATCCAGACGGACACCCCCAAGGTGGTCAGCGCGAGGAAATTCGCCCTCCAGATGCTCTTCTCCGAGCGCAGCCATTACTGCATGTACTGCCCGGCCAGCGGCACGGCCGAGACGACCGACTGCGAGTTGCAGAGGTTGGGCTACCAGTATGGCCTGAACTATTGGGAGTTCACGCCTGACTACGCGAAACCCTGGCCGGTCGACGCGTCGCGCAAGTACTTCGTGATGGATCACAGCCGCTGCATTTTGTGCCGCCGCTGCATCCGCGCGTGTGATGCGATCGCCGCCAACCACACACTGGGCGTGGCCCAGCGCGGCGCCCGCACAATGATCTGCGCCGACGACGACGTGCCGTTCGGCGAATCGACTTGCATCTCCTGCGGCACCTGCCTTCAGGTGTGCCCCACCGGCGCCCTGATGGACCGCCGCAGTGCGTACATGGGTCACGATGCGCAGGTCACGCGGACCCGGGCGGTCTGCCTGGGCTGTGCGGTGGGCTGCGGAATCGAGGCGATCACGCGGGATAACCAACTGCTGCGCGTCGAGGGCGACTGGGACGCGGCCAACGGCGGCCTGCTGTGCGACGTAGGCCGGTTCGAGGCAGTCGAGTCGCGGCCGCCGCGCATCCTGACACCGCTCGTGCGCAAGGACTGGCGCCTGGTCGAGGCCAGCTGGGAAGAGGCCCTGGCCGTCGCCGCCGAGAAGCTGCGCGCCGCACAGCGCGTGGCCGGCCTGGCTTCGCCGCGTTTGCCCAACGAAGCACTGGCCGCGTTTGCCTGTTTCTTCCAGGAAGTGCTGGCGAGCAATGATGTCGCCCTG
>BTUC01000172.1:0-14442 GCA_045863575.1 Phycisphaerae bacterium | reverse complement strand
CCAGAAATCACCCGCCATGCGCCCCCCGCAGCGCTCAGAGCTGCCCGCTGCGCAGTTCGGCCAGCAGTCTGAGAACCTGCTCACGCAAGCGGCGCAGCGCCTGACCGCGGTGGCTGATCGCATGCTTCACCGCCGGTTCCATCTGGGCCGTCGTCATGCCGAGGGAGTCCACCCAGAAGTGCGGATCGTAGCCGAAACCGTTGCTTCCCCTGGGATCATCGACAATATGTCCTTCGACCGTCCCTTCGGCGGACGCCAGCGCCGCTCGACCGTCACTGAGCACGACGACACAACGGAAGCGCGCCGAACGCTGCTCGGCCGGTATGCCGGCCAGCCGCCGAATCAGGAGGAGGTTGTTGGCGGCATCATTGGCGGGTTCCCCGGCGAAACGGGCCGAGCGGACGCCGGGTTCGCCACCCAGCGCGTCCACCTCCAGCCCGGAGTCGTCCGCAATGGTCCACAGGCCGCTCAGATGGGCGTAGTAGTCCGCCTTGATCCGCGCGTTGTCGAGAAAGCTGCTTCCACTTTCTACCGGCTCCGGCCAACCGGGAAACTCGGACAACAAGCGCCACCGCACCTGGCCGGCGGCGTCACCCGACCCTTCGAGGATCTCCCGCATCTCGCGGCCTTTCTTGGGATTGCCGGTTGCCAGGAGGATCTCGCGCATCTACGGCCCGCCTCTCTTGTGGTGCAGGCATGTTGCCTGCTCGGTCCTGAGTATGATGAGTTCGTGCCACTTCCCGTCTACGAACTGCGTGCTGGGTAGCGGCCGGCCTTTGTGCCGGCTGTTCTGCTCAGTGACCGGCCGGCACGGAGGCCGGCCGCTACGGAGGCGGAATTCGGCAACTGGATTCGACACTAGCGATTCAGGTCCCGATGGAGTTCCGGGCGGGTGGGTTCCGGCAGAGGGCCCTCTCCGCCACGGCCCGGCAGCGGTATCAGCACGGTGGGTAGCTTCACCTCCCCGCCGCCCGCATCCCGGTAAATGACATGATGTCCGTTTTCCATGAAATACTTGAACTCCTCCGGATTTCGGGCGATCAGTTGCTGGACGCGGGGACCGAAGACATAGCGGCTACGGTCTCGTGGGTCGCGCATGAGGTCGGAGGCATTGAAGTCGCCCACGAAGACAAAGCTCTTCACCGCCTCGTGGTAATAGTAGGCGGCGTAGCCCTGTTCCCGCAGCAGCTTGACGTACTGCTCGGCGGACTGCTTGCGCTCGTCGAAGGTCGGCGTGTTGTAGAACACCGCGATCTGTAGCCCGTGCGTTCCCTTCGCATTGGACACGTCGCCTTCTGCGGCGACAGCACCGGGGGCCTGCTCGCTGAGCAGCTCCGGCTCGGCGTAAAAGAACGGTGTCTGCCGCCCGTAGGCCAGGCGGCGGATCAGCTCGATGTCGTCCTGGTACTCATCTGGAAACACCAGCGAGCCGTCCCCTGAAGGAACTTTGGTGTACTCGCCGTAGTAGATCGTGCTGCCCGTGGCGTCGCTGACCACCCGAACGGAGCGGGGGCGCAGGCCTTGGACCTTGCCCAGTTCCTGCGCCAGCCGATCGGCAGATTCCCGGTGTGCCGGCGTCTGAAGCCGCGCGCAGCGGATGGTCCAGCGCTCCTTCCCTGACTGAATGGGGCTGAAAATGCTTCCCCCGCCGGATCCGGGACGGTTATCGCAACTGGCCCCCGCCAGTAGAAAACAGGCCATCGCCCCAGCCAGAAAGTGAACGTTCGGGCGTCGTGTGTGCCAGGTCATGTCTCACCCCCAGTCGTGTTTCTTATCCCCGGCGGCGGCCTCCTGTCCTCAGGGCCCGCTCCTGGGCCGTGATGAGCTCGCGGATGCCGGACCGGGCCAGCTTCAACATACGATCGAGCTCTTCCTGCGTGAAGGTCCCCGCCTCGGCCGTTCCCTGGATCTCGACAAACGCCCCCGATGCGGTCATGGCGACGTTGAAATCCAGGTCCGCGCGCGAATCCTCCTGGTAATTCAGATCCAGGAGCAGCCGTCCGGCCACCTTCCCCACGCTGACCGCGGCGATCGCCTCCCGGATGGGCGACGTGCCCAGCAGGCGCCTGCTCCTCAGCCATCTGACGGCATCGGCAAGCGCGACGTAGGCACCGGTGATGGCGGCCGTCCGGGTTCCGCCGTCTGCCTGAAGCACGTCACAGTCGACCCAGATACTCCGCTCGCCCAGCGCGTTGAGATCCACCACCGCCCGCAGCGCCCGGCCGATGAGCCGCTGGATCTCCGTCGCTCGCCCGTCCACACCTTTGCGGCTGCGGGCCCGCCGCTGACCCGTGGAGGCCGGCAGCATGTCGTACTCAGCGGTCACCCAGCCGCGACCTTTGCCCGCCATCCATTCGGGCACCTTCTCTTCGACACTGGCCGTGCAGATCACGGCCGTATCGCCGCTGCGGATCAGAACGGATCCAGGCGCGAATTTGGTGTAGCCGCGGACGATCTCCACCGGCCGCAACTGGGTCGGCCGGCGACCGTCGATTCGCCCTCGGGGGTTATTCCTGGTTTCAGCCACTCGATTGTCGCCTCATGGCCCGATCTCGTTGATCCTGTCAGTCGGGCAGCGCCCGTGGGTTCTGACCGCGATCAGTACAACCTGGGCCGGCTGAGCAGAATCTCCAACAGCGCCCGGGTCGAGTGCAGCCGGTTCTCCGCCTGCTGGAATACCAGCGACTGGGGGCCGTCCAGAACTTCGTCCGTGATCTCCAGGTTGCGGTGCGCCGGCAGGCAGTGCAGCACGATGGCCGTGTTCCTGGCTTTGGCCAGCAGTTCGCTGTTGATCTGGTATCCCGCGAACGCCTTCTCGCGCTGGGCGGCCTCGCCTTCCTGCCCCATGCTCGTCCAGACGTCGGTGTAGATCACGTCCGCGCCGGCGGCCGCCTCGGCGGGCTGATCCGTCAGCTTGATCGTGGCGCCGGTCTGCCGCGCGTCTGTCCAGGCCACCTGGATCAGCGCGTCCTCCAGATGATACCCGGCCGGCGAGGCGAAGGAGACGGACATGCCTACCTTTACGCAGGCATGCAGGAGCGAGCGGGCGACGTTGTTCGCGTCGCCGATGTAGGCCAGCGTACGGCCGGCCAACCCTCCGAAATGCTCCTGAATGGTGAGCAGATCCGCCAGGGCCTGGCACGGGTGAGCCCAGTCACTCAGCGCGTTGATCACCGGCACCGAGCTGTACATGCTCAGCTCGACCACCAACTGGTGCCCGAAAACGCGGGCCACGATCCCGTCGCACATGGAAGAGATGACCCGCGCGATGTCCCGCGGCTCCTCGCGCTTGGCCAGGCCGACCTGGTGGTCGTCAAGGTTGATGGCATAGCCGCCGAGCTGCACCATGGCCGTCTCGAACGACAGGCGGGTGCGCAGCGACGACTTCTGGAAGATCATCGCAGCCACCTTACCCTGAAGGACTGGCTTGAGCGCGCCGCGACGGAAGTCCGCCTTGCGGTGCAGGCAGAAATCCACCAGCGCCTGCAACTGCTCAGACTGGAGATCGCGGATGGACAGAAAGTGGTCGATTGACGCCAGGGCGCTTGGTATGTCACTGCTCATGAAGCCACCAGCTTGCTTTCTGTCTCCTTGAGGGCCCCGGCCAGAATATCAAACGCCTCGTCGATTTCCTGCGTCGTCACGGTCATGGCCGGCAGCAGGCGCAGAATCGTGTCTTGGGTGCAGTTGATCCGCAGCCCGCGCTCCAAACACGTCATCGCGATGGGCGTTCCCGGCAACGAGAGTTCGATGGCGATCATCATGCCTCGCCCGCGGACCCGCTCAATGAAGCCATACTGCTGCTGGAGAGCCCGGGCCTTGTCTACGATGTACGCGGACATCTGCTCGACGCGAGCCAGCAGATTCTCCGACTCGATGGTCTCGAATGTGGCGATAGCCGCGGCGACCACCAGCGGGTTGGCCCCGTAGGTACTGGCATGCGATCCCGGCGTCATGGACGCGCCCACGTCCGGCCGGGCCACCATGGCCCCGATGGGTGCGCCGTTCCCCAGGGCCTTGGCCAGGGTCATGATGTCCGGCTCGATGGAGGTATGCTGGTACCCGAACCACTTGCCGGTACGCCCGCAACCGGTCTGGACCTCGTCCAGGATCAGCAGCATGCCGTTGTCGTCGCACAGCTCCCGCAGGGCTGGCAGGTAGTTCTCGTCCGGGATGTTCACGCCGCCTTCACCCTGGATGGTCTCGATGAGGATGGCGGCCGTCTCGTCGGTGATCGCCTTCCGCACCGCATCGATGTCATTGAAGGGGACGTAGACAAAGCCGGGAACCAGCGGTTCGTGGCCGTGATGGATCTTGGATTGGGCCGTGGCGGACATGGCCCCATAGGTGCGGCCATGGAAGCTCCGTTCGGTGGTAATGATTTTGTACCGGGCTGCGGTGGTGTGCCGGCGCGCCAGCTTGATGGCCGCCTCGTTAGCCTCCGCGCCGCTGTTGCAGAAAAAACTCAGCCCGCCGAAGCCCTTTTCGTGCAGAATCTGCGCCAGTCGGCCCTGTTCCTGTGTGTAGAACGTGTTGTCAATGTGGATCAGCGTGCCCGCCTGGCGCTGAATGGCTTCGACAACGCGCGGATGGCAATACCCGAGCAGGCTGCATCCCCAGCCCGGAAAGAGGTCCAGATAGCGCTTACCGTCCGCGTCCCACATCTGCGACCCCTCAGCGCGGACGATCACGACGGGCAGTCGCTTGTAGCTGGGGATGACGCATTGGGCATACAGATCGAAGATTTCCTGGGAGGTCATGAGCCACTCCGGGTGCACTGCCGGCCACGCGGGCCGCGGGTCGAAACGGGAGATAGTATCACCTCCTCACCGGAGTGCAACGCTTCATCAGTGGTACCGCGGCCACGGCGGCGGCCGTCCGGGCGGATTGGCGCTGAGGGGATTCGACCTCGGTCTCCAGCACAGCGCAAGAATTGCCTCCGCACCGCGCAAGTAATGGCGTGTAAGCGGTTTAAAGCAGTTTCCCCGCCTCATCCGATACATCCATCCGGTTGCAGACCAGCCGTGCGCAGCGAGTTTCGTTGGCCCTCAAGAGGGGAGGTGCGATTCATGAGCAAGCGTGAAATCATCGAGCGGATCCAGCGGCTCAACCCGACAGCCCAGCCCGAGTTTCTGGCCAGCTTCTCGGATGAAGATCTCTTGGCGTATCTCCAGCAGTTGCAGGAAGTTGCGCGCGAGAAGCATCGTCCCACGTTCCAGGCCCCGCTCCTGGCTGCCTCCTGAAGCTGATACCCTGATCGGTCTGGTGAGTCTGTGCCCGCCCTGCGCGTGTGACACACGCCGCGGATCTTCTATGCCTGGCGAATCTCCTCGGCGAAATTCCGTCACCTACACCAAAAACCTCAAGAACGTCCGAGAGAAACGTCGATACTAATGCTGTCATGCTGGGCATGACGATAAGTGAACGGGCTGACGGAACGGCCCCCTCGTTCCACGGGTTTCCAGTTACACCGGCGTTCAAGGAGGAATGCCCGAGCCAGGGCGCAGTTATCGGTCCGCGCTCGCGAAGAACGATCAAAAAGATGTTGGAATCGCCAGACAGGACAGGATGCCAGGCTTCGCGTGGCGCGAGCGGCAGTCCCCAGGCAAAGGGCTGATTTATGAACGACATCACCTCGATCAATGGAGCGGGAGTAGGAGCGAGTGTTTCGGCCAACCGGGTTTCCCGCGCGGCGGGTGAGACCCCGCCGCCCAACACGGATGACCAGGTGGAATTCTCCGAAGTGGCCCGCCTCCTGAGCAATCTCGAACCGGAGGCTCAGGTCCGCGCGGAGAAAGTGGCCGCCATCCGCCAGGCCATCGCCGATGGGACCTACGAGACGGACGACAAGATCGATTACGTGGCCGGACGTCTGATGGAAGTGCTCCGCCTGGGCGAGTAGCTTCTTCGCTCTGGCCCGGCATGCCTGCATCGGATGATCCGATATCAAGGCCCGCGAGGCATATCGCGGGCCTTTTCGTGCGCACGCAAGACCCCGCTCCCGCAATGAGTGCCGCCGGTGCCCTCACCGGCGGCCTACCTCATCCCTTTCTGCCGGTAGGGGCACCGGCGACACTGGCTACGGCACTAGCGAGTCCTGGGCTGGACAGCCCATAGTGTATGTTGTACACTATCTGAACGGGAGGACTGCCATGAGTATGCTGGGCCGCATCTATCGCGAAAACCTGGCGCTGCTGACCGACCTCTATCAGTTGAGCATGGCCTACGGCTACTGGAAGCTGGGGCGATGCGATGATGAGGCGGTTTTCCATCTCTTCTTCAGGGCCAACCCCTTCAAGGGCGGGTATACAGTGGCGTGCGGGCTCGAGTACGTGCTGGATTTCCTGCGCGAGATGCGTTTCGTGGACTCCGATCTGGAGTACCTCCGGCAACTCAGCGGGAACGATGAACGGCCGTTGTTCGAGCCGGCGTTTCTCGATCATCTGGCCGGGATGCAACTGCGATGCGACCTCGATGCCGTCCCGGAAGGGACCGTAGTTTTTCCCCAGGAACCGCTGATCCGCGTGCGTGGCCCGCTCATGCAGTGCCAGTTGCTGGAAACGCCTCTGCTGAACATCATCAACTTCCAGTCGCTTATCGCCACCAAGGCCGCCCGGATCTGCCTGGCCGCCGGCGAGGGGCCGGTGCTTGAGTTCGGCCTGCGCCGAGCCCAGGGCATCGACGGGGCCCTGGCCGCGAGCCGGGCTGCTTATGTGGGCGGGTGCCATGCGACCTCCAACGTGCTGGCTGGCAAATTGTTCGGCATCCCCGTGCGGGGAACGCACGCCCACAGTTGGGTCATGTCCTTTGACAGTGAACTGGAGGCCTTCGACGGGTACGCCCGGGCGATGCCCAACAACTGCGTGTTCCTGGTAGATACCTATGGGACGCTGGAGGGCGTCGCCCACGCCATCGAGATCGGCCGGCGGCTTCGTGAGCGGGGTCACCGGATGGTGGGCATCCGCCTCGATTCCGGCGACCTGGCCTATCTGAGTGTCGAGGCGCGCCAGATGCTGGACGCCGCCGGCTTTCCGGACGCCGGGATCGTGGCCAGCAACGACCTTGATGAGCATATCATCACCAGCCTGAAGGAGCAGGAGGCGGCCATCGCCATCTGGGGCGTGGGGACGCGCCTGGTGACCGGGTATGACCAACCGGCGCTGGGCGGCGTGTACAAGCTTTCCGCGATCCGCCGGGCAGGCGGCGAGTGGCAAAACCGCGTCAAGATTTCCGAGCAGGCCATCAAGACCACCACGCCGGGCATCCAGCAGGTGCGGCGGTATCGACTGGGAAGCGAGTTCATCGGCGACATGATCTACGATGAACGATTGGGCGTCGGCCAGGAACGACACATCGTTGATCCCGGCGATCCGACCCGCCGCAAGGCGATTCCCGCCGAAGCCAGCGAGGAGGATCTGCTGGTGCCCGTAATCCGCGGTGGACAGATGGTCTACGACTCACCGTCCCTGAAGGACATCCGCCAGCGCACAGGGCAGCAGCTTTCCGCACTGCATCGCAGCGTGAAGCGGTTCCTCAACCCGCATGAGTACCCGGCCGGGCTGGAGAAGGGTCTGCACGAGCTCAAGATGCGACTGATCGCGGAGGCACGGCCGGTGAAGCCGTGACTCGCGGCAACTTTTTGCGCTCGTTGGCGACATGTAACGGCCGGCGTGTGTGCCACTGCTGTGTCAGCAGTGCAAGGAGCAGGCGGACTACCCGCGGTCTCCAACACTGCTGACACCCACCCCTGCGCGCAGCGAGGGAAGCAACGAGTAAGCGTGGTTTCCGAACACTGCCGACACAGCAGTGGCACACGCTCCCCCGGATAGGCGCGGGGTTCTGCAAGGCGGAGGGGACGGCTTCCTCGCGGCCGGGTGCCATTCCGCAGCTTGGCCACTTGACTTCGTGTCATTTATACACCATACTTAGTGTGTAAAGTACACTGATCATAATGGGACGACCAGCCATGCCTTTCAGCTATGAGTATCCGCGACCGAGCCTGACCGTGGACTGCGTCGTTTTCGGACTCGACGACGAGGACCTCAAGGTACTGCTGATCCAGCGCGACCTGCCGCCTTTCGAAGGCCAGTGGGCGTTGCCGGGCGGATTCGTGCGCATGGACGAGACGCTGGAAGATGCGGCCAAGCGGGAGCTGCGGGAGGAGACCGGCCTGACCAACGTCTTTCTCGAGCAGCTATACACCTTTGGCGAAGTAGACCGCGACCCCCGAGAGCGCGTGGTGACGGTGGCTTACTACGCCCTGGCCAACATTCGCGACCACCGCGTGCAGGCGGCCACCGATGCCCGCCGGGCGGCCTGGTTTGCGATGGACGACACGCAGGCGCTGGCCTTCGACCACCCGCGCATTCTGCAGGTGGCCCTCGACCGCCTGCGGAGCAAGGTGCGCTACCAGCCGATCGGCTTCGAACTGCTGCCGGCCAAGTTCACACTGCGGCAGCTCCAGCACCTGTACGAGACCATCCTGGACCGGCCGCTCGACAAGCGCAACTTCCGCAAGAAGATCCTGGGCATGGGCATCCTGGTGGAGCTGGACGAGATCGAGACGGACGTGGCCCATCGCGCCGCCCGGCTCTACCGGTTCGACAAGGGCCGGTATGACCGGCTGACGAAGAAGGGGTTTAACTTCGAGATCTGATCACGGGAAAGGTGACAGGGCGATGGAACCGATAGTCGTCCAGGGCGATCTGCTTGAACAATCGGTAGAAGTGATCGTGAATCCATGGAACCGCAACATCATCCCCTGGTGGCTGCTTCTGCCGCAGGGGGTCTCAGGAGCGATCAAGAAGCGCGGCGGCGTGCAACCGTTCCGGGAGCTGTCTCGACGTGGGCCGATTCCTCTCGGTGGGGCGGTGTTGACCGGGGCGGGGAGACTGCCTTTCAAAGGCATCATTCACGTGGCGGGCATCAACATGCTTTGGCGAGCATCGGAAAAATCTATCCGTTGCTCGGCGCGCAGCGCAATGGCGATTGTGAACCACGAAAAGTTCGCATCGGTGGCTTTTCCGGCGGTGGGCGCCGGTTCCGGGGGGTTTGATACAGCCCGGTCGCTGTTCATCATGCGGGACGAATTGAAGAAGCTTGCGACCAGCGCAGCGGTGGTGCTGGTTGAGTACAACAGACCTGGAAAATGGTGGCACTGACATGCGTGCATTGATTCTCGTGGATATCCAGATCGACTTTTTGCCGGGCGGTGCCCTGGGCGTACCCGACGGCGACCAGGTGGTCCCCGTCGCGAACCGGCTGATGGCCGCGTTTGAGCAGGTGGTGGCCACACAGGACTGGCACCCGGCGGACCACGGCTCGTTCGCCAGCCGGCATCCGGGCAAAAAGGTCGGCGAGGTGATTGAGTTCAACGGCTTGCCCCAGATCCTCTGGCCCGATCACTGCGTGCAGGACACGCGCGGGGCGGCATTTCCCGGCGACCTGGACGTCCGCCGGATCAGCCGGGTGATCCACAAGGGCACCGACCCGGCCATCGACAGCTACAGCGGCTTCTTCGACAACGGCCGGCGGAAGGCGACCGGGCTGGGCGAGTACCTCCGGGAGAAGCAGATACGCGAGCTGTTCATCGTCGGCCTGGCCACCGACTACTGTGTGAAGGCCACCGCGCTGGATGCGCGACAACTGGGGTTCGAGGTTTCCCTGGTACTCGAAGGCATCCGCGGCGTGGAACTCCATCCGGGAGATTGCCAGCGGGCCCTGGATGAGATGGCCGCGGCAGGCGTTCGGCTCGTGCGTGAAGCGGACGTAGTGGGCTGAAGCGACGGGCGGACGGAACTGAAGTGGCAATGGTCCATTTCACTGACAACCGGGATCGACGGGAATGCCCGCCCCGGTGAAACAGCGCTGGAACCGGCCGAAGTCCTCCTGGTCGACGTCGTCGTCACCATCCAGGTCGGCGTCCTGGCAGGCAGGATTGTTTTGCGGAATCGCCGGACCCGTGGCACAGGCCTGAAAGTGCCCGAAGTCCGTCAAGTCCACGTCGCAGTCGTGGTCGAAGTCCGCCGGCACAGTCGGATCCGGCTGGGGCGAAGCGACCATTTCCTGATCGGTCAGGCCGCCATCCTGGATGGCCGCGCTGAAGAAACCGGGAGGGTTCGGGCTGGTCATCAGGACGACGATGGAGTGCCCGCCCGCCGGGAGCTGGGGGTCCAGGAAGTCGAGCGTCAGGCTATCGAAGAGAAGCACGCTCAGGTCGGGTTCGAGCCCGCCGGTAGTTGCGTGCAACGGATCCATGACCGCCTCGATGACCGCGTGGCATGGCTCCAGGCCGATCCCCAGCGTGGTCAGACTGCGGGAGGCGGAGACGTTGAAGATCTGGTAAGCGTAGACATAGGCCGTGCCATCGGAAGGATCATCGCCGCTCACGCCGTCGTCCGGATAGGCCCCTGGCTCGTATACCGCGTAGTCCAGTTCCACCAGCAGGATACCACTGGCATCAAAGAAAGCCGTGCCACGAAAACCCGGCAGGGCGGCTGGATCGGTGGCCAGGGGGCCTCCTATGGCCATGGGAACCGCTGATATCCAGGCGAACGCGACGGACAAGACAGATAGGCAGTAGCTGGGCTTCATTCCTTCCCTCCAGTCACGCACCCCGCCTGCAGAGGGCAGTCGAGGCCTCAACAGGATCGCTGAAAATTATATCATAGCCATCGCGGTCAGCCAGTAGCTGCAGCGGTGAAAATGGTATTCCGGGTGCGTGACACGATCGGGCGGGGGTATCAGAGCCCTGAGCGCCAGCGAGGGGGCTTCGGTTGCAGCAGGGCCCTCGGCTGCTTCGGCTCGCTTGCGCTCAGGGCTCTGAAGAGCCTCACCGCCTCAACTGTCACGGTCCAGTATTCCTAAGTCCCGATACCGTCCGGATAATGGATACAAGGGACGTTCTGTTACCCGCACGGCGCATGGAGCAGTGGCACACGCCTACCCGCCAGTCTTACGGCATGCAGCCGGGATCGGCCGGCGTGCTCGGGCCGCTGATGCACCGCTGGAACAGGCCGAAATCGCTCTGATCGACGTCCATATCACCATCGAGATCCGCATCCGCACATCCGGGATCCGGCGGACCCAGGGCTGCACCGGTCTGGCAGGCTTGAAAATGCCCGAAATCGTCCATGTCCACGTCGGTATCGGCATCGAAGTCTGCCGGGATCGGCGGCGTCACGTCCGATATGCTCCAGTCGTCCAGGTGCAGCGAACTGATCCCCCATTCGGTTCCGTTGTAGTCCCAGAAGGCGATGATCGTGAGGATTTCCTGCGTCGCGGTGATCTCGCCGGTCAGCAGGTGCCAGTCGGTTTCCGAGGGCGTTTCCAGACGATCGAGCAGAAGGCTGTTGGCCGTGATCTGCTGGCCCTCGTTGGCGCAGCTCAGGATCGCGGCGTTGCCGTCGCGCACGCGCAGTTCCGCCGCGTCGTCACCCGGGTGCATGGAGCTGATACTGGCCCAGACGTTCACCCGGTAGGTGCGGCCGGGCACGACGGCCACTTCCTGCCAGAGGGCGCCCTCGCCCAACTGATCACCCGGGCGGTCCGAAGACATCCCCACGCTGCTGATGCCGTCATGGAACCGCGGCGTGGGTTGACCGGTACCCGGATTGTGCTTGAGGCTTGAACTGCTGCGCAGGCAGTAGGACCAGCCGGCCAGGAAATTGCTCTCCTCTTCATAGGAGGGGTTCACGATTGCGGTGATCACGCCGACCCGGATGAAGTCCGGTTTCTGGGCCGTCAGCGGTCCGTCCATGCCGGTCACCGTCAGTCGTACGGTGAACGTGCCGTTGATCGTATACGTGTGCGCGGGATGCTGCTCGCTGCTGGTCGCTCCATCGCCGAACTCCCACAGCCAGGCGGAGGCTTCCGGCATGGATGATTGATCCGTGAACTGTACGGTCAGCGGAGCACGCCCCAGCGTGACGTCCGCCGTGAAGTCCACGAACTGCGGGAAGCTCTTGTCGAAGTTCTTGAACGCGTCGAACGCCGGCTTGGGATTGAACCACGGGTCGGTCAGCCCCCAGCAGCAGAATGTTGTCCAGTCGTTGAGCACCAGGTGTTTGGCGCAGGACACGTAGTCGTACTGCGGCTTCTTGAGCTCGGTGAGCACCTCCAGCAGGTCCTCGGTCCGCTGGCTCTCGTTGGTCGTGTTCCACCCGTATTCGGTGATCCAGATCTTCTTGTGCTCGTCGCCGTTGGCCACCATGACGTCGCGAACCTGCGTCAGGTCGCTGTAATCGATGCCTTCGCCGGAGGTGCCAGGCCCGCCGGGGCCACCGCTGCCATACGGATGGACGGAGATGGCATCGAACGAGGTCTGCCCGCCGCGGCCGTACATGCATTGCACGTAGCCGGCCGGGTCGCCGTCAAAGCCGCCGGCCGACACCACGCAATCAGGGTGGCCGGCCTTTAAAGCGTCGTAAGCCCGTTGCTGCCAGGTGGTGAACAACTCGCAGTCATGCCCGTTGGCGCAGTGTTCGTTGATCCAGCCGCAGCCGCTCGGTTCGTTCCAGAACTGGTAGAAGCGCACGCGTCCGGCGTAGCGGGCGGCCAGCGCCGAGTGAAAAGCATGGAACGCGGGCAGGTACTCCTCCGCCGGCGGCGTCCGGTGGGCGGGGAGATGGGCGTAGAGCTTGGCCCAGTCCGGCGTGGTCCCGACAAAGGCGAACATCTCCAGCCCGTGGGCTTCCGCCTGGGCCACCTGGTGATCGGCGTAGTCCCAGTTGTACACACCGGGCACGGCTTCCATGGCCGCCCAGGGGAAATCGATCCACGTGCCGGTGGCGCCCATTTCCACCATCTTGTCCATGGCCTGACCGTCGTAGGACCAGGGCTGGTCAGCCCATGCCGCGAGGAAGTGGCCCATCGAGAAGATGTACGGCCGGGGCTCGGCGGCGGCCGATGAGCACAGCATTAGCAACAAACCAACGGCCGCGCCAAAGGCGCGCCTGAGGGGCAGGTTCAGCATCAGTTTCACTCCGCGACTGCTCATCACGCCCCAGGGCCCGAAGGACGGATCGGCCACGGCGCTCCCGGCGGCAGTGTCTATTCTACCATCTCTGCTCCCCGGCCGATATCGCGGACCGCGCATCGTCAACACCGTGGTCGCGAAGTACCTGACCAGGGTCGAGGCGATGCGCCGGTCTGCACTCCGTCGGGAGCTGAGGGATTACAGCAAGGAGGGCGAGAGGCTCCGCAACATGCTGGAGCAGATTCGCCGGCAGCAGGAGTTGTTTCACAAGGAAGCCGATCTGGTGGGCCTGGAGGCCGGCGTGCGTCCGGACCTGGCGCGCTACATTCGGTTGTTGGAGGAAGATGCGCGCCTGGAAAGCGAAATGCTTGCCCACCGGGCCGCTTACGAGAACATCAAAGGTGGGGAACCCTCCGCATTCAAGATTCCGCTTGAGCTGCGATCACTGATCGACGCGGATCCTCTGATCGTCGCGCTGCGCCAGATGCGGCTCTCCATCGAGCTGGGCCTCGAGCCGGTGGCCTCCACGCAACCTGCCGCGGTGCCAACTTCCGCCCCGGCCGCCCTCAGCCTGGCCGCCATCGACGCCCGCCTCGACGCGCTGGTTCGCGGGTGGGAGGAACGGATCCTCGCCCATTTGCTGCAATGCGCCGAGCAAGATTATCTCGAGGCAGCCCAGGCCCAGCTCGCACTGCAGGAGCTTGTTGTCGAAGCCAAGGCCAAATCCCTTGACATGGATGCCAAACTGAGTCGGTACCGTAGGCTCACCGAGGAACGAGAGTCGTTGGAGAAGCAGTATCAGCCAATCGCGGATTACATTTACAAGCTGCATTTACTGGCGGAAAGTGAAGACATCATCCACGTACGGCAGGTCGGCACGGCCCAGCCGCCCGTGGATCGCAACTATCGTCCGCAGATCCGACTGACCGGCATCGCCGTTGGCGGACCCGCCGGCGTGGCCATTCTGCTGTTGGTCGTGCGAGCGCTGACCAGAAAGCGCCGGGCGGGTTAACAGCTCTCAGGCCATTTGCGTCGGCGACGCAGGACGCCGAGACTCGGCAGTCCCAGCAGAATTCCGCCGACAGCCCAGCCGGCTCCGAATCCGCACCAGTGGAATGGTGTGGCCGTCTGCTCACCTCCTGTTGGTGGATCCGGGCCGTCTGGCGTGCTGCCGGATACTTCTTCAACAGGGCGGTAGGGGACTTGGTCGCAGGCGTCGCCGATGCCGTCACCGTCGGAATCGAGCTGATCGCGGTTGAAGATCTTCGGGCAGTTGTCGCGCTCATCGGGAGCGCCGTCTCTGTCCGCGTCGTGGGCGGGCGGGCGGCGCAGGCAGTCGATCCAGCCATCGCCGTTTTCATCCAGATCGGCCACGCCACATCCGCAGATGACAGGGCCTTGCTTGTGGGGGTCCCGGGGACATCCGTCCAGGCAGTCGCGTACGCCATCGCCGTCGCCGTCGATAT
>BTUC01000171.1:0-14479 GCA_045863575.1 Phycisphaerae bacterium | reverse complement strand
CCTCGACCCAGCTCCTGGATGGCATCATCAGGACCGGCAATCGCATTCACGACTCGGGACGGCCAGTCGATTTCCTCGTGCACACCGGCGACGCTTGTGACCCTGTACAGGGCAACGAGCTCGCATGGTTTCTCCAAGTGATGGATGGCGGCCGAGTCAGCCCCTTGTCAGCACCAGACGATCGCCCTCCGGGCACGGTTCCGCCTCCGGGCCTGGATCCCTACGCCGCTTTTGATGCCCAGGGCCTGTACCGACGGGGTATACACGGCGATCAGTCCTCCATTCCGTGGTACGTCGCGTTCGGCAACCACGATGTGTTTGGGCTCGGCGTCTTTCCCATCGTGACGCAGGAGGATGGATCTGCGGTCACACCGCTACCCCTGGCCGGCCGTCCGGGCCTGCTGCTGCCGACGGTTCTCAATCCGGTCGGCACATGGACCCACGGGCCGGTTTCTCCCGCCTTTCCCGGACCGCCGCCGCTGCTCGATTGGCCCGTGTGGGTGTCGCCCGTTCCTGAGCGAGCGTACTTCAGCAAGGAGGCGTTTATCGAGGCGATGTTCACCACCCTCACCGGACCGGTCGGACACGGGTTCGCGAGTCCCCGAGGGCCTTCGTGGTACAGTACCTCGCCGGCTCCGGGAATCAGGCTGATCACGCTGGATACCTGTGATCAGCAGGCGCCGCAGCCTGGATGGCCGAACCACGAAGGCTGTATCGCCCACGCGCAGAGAGCGTTTCTGGAGGCGGAGTTGACAGCAGCCGACCAGCGCGACGAGTGGGTGATGGTCGCGTCGCATCATCCCAGTCACTCACTCGAGCCGCTGTACGGCTCGGCGCTGGGGCCACAGGATTTCCGCGACCTGTTGAACGCGTGCCCGCGCGTCATTCTGCACCTGGCCGGCCACACCCATCGCAATCGCGCATTCGACCGCGGTGGTTACATCGAGCTCGAAACCTGCAGCACCCTGGATTGGCCGCAGGAGGCGCGTCTCGTCGAGATCTGGCGCGATGCGGCTGGAGAGGTGCTGATCAGCTACCAGATGTTCTCCGGAATCGACGACCAACTGCCGCCGCTGGGTGACGACCTCCTGCGCGGACTCCGGGAACAAGCCCGTTCGCTGGCCAGCCCGGACAAACGGGTGCAGAATATGCGGCGCCCGCTGCAGGATGTCGATCCTGAGGCCGAGGGTCGGTCAGGAGATCGCCAAGGGGTATGGCAGAGGCGGTTCTGACCTGCGATACATTCAAGGGGTGAACGATGATCTCAGTGGCCGTTCTGATGCTCTCGGGCGTATTGGGGGGCCAGGCGCTGGAGCCGGGCGATCATCAGCGCACGCTGACCACCGATGGGCGCGAACGCAGCTACGTCGTGCACATCCCGAAACAGTACGACGCCAGCACGCCGTCTCCGGTGGTGCTGGTCTTTCACGGAGCGGCCTCGAATCCGTACGGCTGCATGTGGTTCACGGGCATGAGCACCAAGTCGGACGAGGCCGGCTTCGTGGCCGTCTATCCCAACGGTGTGGGGGCGGGACTCTTGCGCGTGTGGAATGCGGGTGCACGGACCGGGCCTCTGGCCGACGAGCTGCCTGACGACGTGAAGTACGTCGACGCGTTGCTGGATGACCTGGCTACGGTCATGAACGTCGATCCGCGCCGGGTCTATGCCACCGGCTGCTCGAATGGGGGCATGATGTGTTACCGGGTGGCCGCGGAACTCTCGCATCGTATCGCCGCGATTGCGCCGGTGGCCGGACCCATGGCGCTGGACGAGGCCCGGCCCGGGCGGCCTGTGCCGGTGATGCATTTCCACGGGACGGCCGATCCGATCGTACCGTTCGACGGTCCGGCCAAGGGCACGCCGGAGTTCCTGACGTTCAAATCCGTTGAGGAGACCATCAGCATCTGGCGTCGGATCAACGGCTGTCCTGAGAAGCCCACAGTGATGGATCATGCGGATAAGGTTGCTGACGGCACCACGGTGAAGCAGTTCACTTACGGACCAGGTAAAGATGGCGCCGAGGTCGTGCTTATCGAGATCCAGGGCGGCGGGCACACCTGGCCGGGGCGCAAGCCGCCGGTCAAGTTCATTGGCAAATCAACGTTCGACATCTCGGCGAGTGATTTGATCTGGGCGTTTTTTCAGAAGCATCCGATGCCGGAGCGGAAGCGAGAGGATGGCGCGGTCGGCGGTGCTCAGCAGCGGCATGAAAGTAAGATCACATCGCAGCCCGGCGACAAAGAGACGAGGGGACCAGGAGACCAGGAGACACCGTGAAGGACGACGGATAGAAGGGGAACAAGGAGAACAGGCACATTGGAGTGGCGGCGAAGCCGGGGCTGTCGCTCATAATCCTGCTCTTGCTCTTACTCTTGATCCTAATCCCATTCCTAATCTTAATCCTCATCTTAATCACAATCTTCTGTTCGCTGTCGTCTCGAGTTCACCGGACAGTCCGTGGCCTGCCAAGCCCCCACCCCAGCCCTCCCCCGGAGTACCAGGGGAGGGAGTCTCATCACGCGCGGAGGGAGAGAGTTTGATCACTCACCGGGGGAGGGAGTACTATCACTCACGGTCCTATTACTCACGGCCCTATCGCGATCATGCCGGTTTCGCCGGTGCGGATCTGGATGCAATCGTCCATGGGCAGAACGAAGATCTTGCCGTCGCCGACGGCGCCGGTACCGGCAGTCCGGCCGGCACGCACGATGGCGTCGACGGCCGCATCCACGAAAGCATCGTTGACGGCGATCTCCAGCTTGATCTTGGGCAACAGGCGTACCTCATGTTCCTGGCCGCGGTAAACCTCGGTCATGCCGCGCTGCCGTCCGCAGCCGCGCACATCGCTGACGGTCATGAGATAGATATCGCTGGCGGCCAGCGCCTGCTGCACCTCGTCGAGGCGATCGGGCCGGATGATGGCTATGATCATTTTCATGGCTGACTTCCTTTCGTCGAGAATCGCGGTCCGCTCAGACGGTGACCAACTCCGGCGCCTGGACTTCGTTCTTCAGGATTCGGGCCTGTGAATCCGGGGCGATCTCCCGGAAGATCCTCTCCAGATTCTCGCGGATCTTTTCACGATCGCCGGTACGGAACCGGAACCGGTTGCCGCGCACGGTGCTCAGATTTGCGTAGACCGCTTTGAACTCGGGGCTGGGCGGTGTGCCGTTGAACTGACACAGGTTTCGCCAGTAGGTGCTGATCGCGTTGGGAGCGATGCCCTCGATCAGGATTACGAACTGATCGCCTGTCGGTGGCGGCAGCAGGGCCGGGCGCGGCTCACCCACCGAGACGGTGAATGGATCGCCGCCGCCGAACGCATATGCCCGCTCGCTGTGCTGCGAGAGGTCCAGGCCCATGGTCTCCTCCTCATGATCGGCGCGGATCTTGAAGAGGGCGTTGACGATCACCAGCAGCACCAGTGTGCCGATCCCGGAGAAGGCATAGGTCGCGAGGACGCCAATGATCTGCTTCCAGACCAGTGCCGGCTGGCCATCGAAGAGTCCCCCGCTCAGCCCGCCGGTCAGTTCGGGGATCGCGCTGTTGACCGCCGAGGTGGCGAAGACGCCCGTGAGGACCGCACCCAGCGTGCCCCCGACCATGTGCACACCCACCACGTCGAGGGCGTCGTCATAACCGAACCGGGGTTTGAGCGAAACCGCCGCATAGCAGACCACGCCGCCCAGGAGGCCGAAGATGATCGAGGCCATCGGCGTGACGAACCCGGCGGCCGGGGTGATCGCCACCAGACCGGCGACTGCACCGGATGCCGCCCCGAGAAGGGTGGGTTTTCCGGACTTGAACCATTCGGCAAAGAGCCAGGCAAGCGCCGCAGCGGCCGCCGCCGTGTTGGTGTTCAGGAAGGCGGTTGAGGCCAGTTCATTCGAGCCCAGCGCGCTACCGGCATTGAATCCGAACCAGCCGATCCACAGCAGGGCGGCGCCCATCACCGTGAAGGGGAGGTTGTGCGGGTGCATGGGCTCCCGGCCATGGCCGCGACGCTTCCCGATGTACAGGGCCGTGACCAGGGCGGCAATGCCGCTGGAAATGTGCACCACCGTGCCGCCGGCGAAGTCTAGAGCACCGATTTTCGTGGCAATCCAACCGCCGCCCCACACCCAGTGGGCCAGCGGGGCGTAGATGACGGTGGACCACAGCAGCATGAACAGAGCAAACGCCCCAAATCGCATGCGCTCCGCAAAGGCGCCGGAAATCAGCGCCGGCGTGATAATGGCGAACGTTCCCTGGTACATGACGAACAGGATGAGCGGTATGGTGCCGCTGGTTTCGCCCATAACGTTCCGCAACCCCAGGAAATCCAGCCCGCCGACCAATCCGCCCCATTGATCGGAGCCGAACGCCAACGAGTACCCGTAGAGCACCCAGGTCACGCTGATCAGCCCGGCACAGAAGAAGCTGTGCATCAGCGTCGACAGGACGTTCTTGGATCGAACCAGCCCGCCGTAGAACAGCGCCAGACCCGGAATGGTCATCATCAGCACCAACGCCGTGCTGGTGAGCATCCAGGCGGTGTCGCCGGTGTCATAAGCGGGAGCCTCGGCCGGGGCATCCTGAGCCCAGGCCGCCGAAGCGCCACCCAGCAGAACCAATCCTCCCACCACCAGACAGTGCATCAGGCGTCGTGCACGCATGAACTCACCTCGTCAAAAACGGGCCTCACAGGTGTATCGCCGGCTCCCAGCGCGGAGATGATCACGATGTCCAAGCCACTTCGGCCAACAGGGCCGATGGGCGGGCTCGAGACATGGAAGATTTGGGTCTTCCGCGAACCTGGCGTTCAGACGATACCAGACAATCTACGGGCAACTCGCGACCGATATACGGGCCGGCCACGAAGTTCCAAGCGATACCCGCGAGAAACTCGCGGGAAGGGAACTGCCGTGATTCCCTGAGCAAACGGTGTGCCGTAGCAGAGAGGTGCAGAATCAACGAGAAAGCGGGGATTCAGGGGTTGATCCATGCCGCGCTTCTATGCGGCCGGCCGACATCGACCCTGCAACTGCTCACATTCTGGGCAGGCCGGCCGCTACCAGATTGGCAAACTGGAGGCGGTACCCGGGAGCTGACGGCGAAGCACGAGGATTAGTGATTCTGATTGCGAAATAAGAAGTAGTTATGGTGCCGTCCCGCCTGCGGGGCGCGCGCCCGGTCGTCCGCCGATGACTCCGCCGGGCCATCGCTGCAGCGTCTCCGGGTCATGCGCCGGAAGGATGATGTCGGCCATGCCGCGGATTCGGGCCATGGCCTCCAGGCAGGCTGGTGGGCTGGGGCTGCGGCCGGGACGATTTTGTTCAATGTTGTCGTACATGTAGACGACGTCGCCCGTGAGCAGAACCGGCCCCATCCAGGTCTGGACCAGCACGCCCTGGCTGCCGGGCGTGTGGCATCCCAGCGGCACGGTGCGGACTCCGGGTACGACCTCCTCGTCCTCGACGATCTGCAAAACACCCGGACGGGAACGCAGCGCCTTGAGCACATCCTCCGGAAAGGCGTGGAAGCTGTCTTCCAGTTCCCGGCGGTTGACCACCAGTCGGGCCTGGGGAAAAGCGGCGAAGTAATCGTAGTGGTCGCCATGCGCGTGGGTCATGATCACATGACTGATGTCGCCGGGATCGACCCCGGCAGCCTTCAGGGCTGCGATTGTGTCCTCCTCGGGCTTCTGCTTGACGCCACCCGGGATGTACTTGGCCGTCGAGCGATTAAATGCCTCGACGTAAAGCGGGTTGGGGCCCGTTTCGACCAGGATCAAGCGTTCGCCGCCCTCGATCAGCCAGACGTAAAGGACATAGGTACGCGTGCCCTGGTTATCGCCCCAGGCATCCTGGAAGGTGATCTCGTTGGTGACTTCGCACTCGCCAACGCGAATCGCCCGGATGGTGTAGCGCAAAGTTCCCTCGGGCAGGGGGGGCCAGCGGCCGATGGTACCGGGGTCATGGCTGGGCAACACGATGTCGGCCTTCTGCTTGACCTTCGCCATCGCGGCCTTGACTTCCTCGACGCTCGAGTAGACGCCGACCGGCTTTTCAAGGTTGGCCAGCAGCGAAATGGTGTCACCGGTCATGACCACACGGCCATGGGCGGTGTTGATCCGGTAGGCCGTCGAGCCGGGTGTGTGGCCGCCGATCCAGAAAGCCTCGATCCCCGGGAGCACCTGCTCGTCGCCCACCAGCGAGAGCCTCTTCTTCCACTGCGGATTGTTGAGGAACTCGCCCATGATGCGCCCGTGGCCCCAGCTTCCGCGGAACTCATTGGCCGTGGCCAGTTCCCACTCCTTCCGCCCGATGTGCACGGTGGCGTTCGGATAGTCGTCCAAACCGTCCACGTGGTCGAAATGCAGGTGCGTGATGAAGATGTGCCCGATGTCCTCGGGCTCCAGGCCGAACTTGCGGAGCTGGACGCGCGTCGACTCGCCGGGGTCCTGGGAGATCGGCTCGCGGAGCACCCCGGCCGCACCCTTGTTCATTTCGGCAACGTCCGTGAGCCCAGCATCCACCAGCATAGGCTTCTCGCCGCCCAGAATGAGCCAGATGTACAGGGCGTAGTCGTAGGTCTCGGCGTTGTCACCGCCATAGAAGGCATGATCGCCGGCGATCTTGCACACCCCGTTGCGCAGCGGATAGATGCGGTAGACGGGCACATCGCTCTTCTTCTCCGCCGGGCGAGCCGCCGGAGCCGCCGAAGCGGCCGGGAGCCCGGGGAGGTTGCACAAGAGACTGCAGCTCATGACCAGGGCGAACAGCGTCGATTGCCTCAAGACCATCATCCACGATCCCTTCCAATCCAATTGACGTTCGGCCGTGGAGTCTTGCCCCCACGGTGCGAAACCGGAGAGTCTACCCGACTTCTACCCAGGCCGCGAGCATGCATCTGGCGTTACAGTACCTGAGGATGAGCCTGGTGGGTGCCATAGGGCATAACGAACCGGAAGAACTCAGCCGCGAAGAGATGCTGCCGGGCTTCGTGTGCAGGATCAGCGAGCTCTTCCCTGACCCATAGCAGCGAAATCGGCCTGTGCGGCAGGCCCGCCGGCGCGCTGGCCAACACCCAACACCCAACACCCATTCAGCAGATGCCGATCCGTTGCAGTTCAGGGTCCCGGCGGGCCAGGGCGTCGGTCAGCTCGTCGAGGTTCTCGTAGAAGACATCCACGCCCACCTGGCGCAGCAGCTTGGGGAAGCAAGGGCCGCTTTTAATGCCCACCACCCGGCAGCCCGCCTCGCCGGCAGCGAAGGCGAAGGACACCGTACCGGCCACCGCGAGCGTGCGGTGATGTCCGCCGGTGAGTTGCTTGATGGCCTCGACGCGGCGCTCGCGATCCTGCGGCAGAGGCCTCTTCTGCTCGAAATACAGCCACACATCGAGCCTGTTCAGCGTTGCATTGATGCCGTCGCGATTGGCGGACAGACTCACCAGATGACAGGCGCCCATGTTCTTGAGCACCTTCAGATTCTCGACGACCAGCGGCTGCAATTCGTCCAGCGCCATCAGGTCGGTGCTGTCCAGGCGTTCGCTGCGGATACGGCTGTACTCGGCCACCTTGGGGGCCTTGCCGAATCGGATCATGGTCGCATCCGGGCTGTTCAGCCGGTACAGACGCCAGACTTCGTCCTCTGGTGGGCCTTCATAGCCGATAGCCCGGATGGCCTCGCCATGCGCGGCCAGCAAGCGGGGACGTATATCCACGATGGGGCCTTCCCATTCCAGAATCGTGTTGAGGAAGCTCATAGGCCGAGCGTAGCCGCAGCCAGCGGCGACGTCAAAGGGATCAATTCAACCAGACCATCAGGCAGATGAAGGTGTCCAGACCCGCGATGGCCAGCGCTAACCAGGCGAGCAGGTTGCCCGAAGAGAACCGGTCGGACAGGGCCGAGATGGCTTGAACGACGGCCACGGCCGCCGGCAGAATGCCGATCCCGCAGAAGCTCAGGGGCAGCCCCGCACATGCGATCAGCAGGGCGGTCGATGCTTTATTCGATCCGGGCACGACGGCCGTAGCACTGATTCCCTCCATGGTGAACGGCAGGCCGCAGATCGGGCAATTGTTGGCGGTGATCGGGCTGCGCGCTTCACAGCGGGGGCATTCGATGATCAGGGAATCGTCCTGCTGGCGGATGATCCGAGGGGCCATGGCCCCGGCCGCCGCGTAGGCGTGGACCGGCGTCGGATTCTCGCCGTCATTGCCCGGATCGGCGTTGTGCCGTGCGAGCCCGGTGCGCGGATCGACTTCCGGAATGGTGAACAATGCGCCGCATGTGGGGCACTTGCCCTCATGGCCGCTCTGGCCGGAACGGGCCTCCAGCACTGACCCGCAGCGGAGGCACTGAAAGTGGAACGGTTTGCCGGTTGAAGCTTGCCTCGGCTTCGCGACGCCCAGCGATGCCTCGAATGGCTGGTGACACAGAGGACACTCGACCGCCTCACCCAACTCATCCAGGCGGGCTGCTACCGTGCGCCCGCATCCCGGGCAGGTCAGCTTCACGGTCTCGCTCGTCTGAGCCATGCCGCGATTCTACACCAGTTTGCCCGCCAGGATATCCCCCAGTACGATAAATGACTGTTAAACCAGGAGATGGCGTCATGACAACCCTGGACGGCGGCCGCTTGTTTCCGGACCGCAAGCACAACGGTGTTCGCGCCGTGATTACCGGACAGGTCGGCGTGGACAAGAAGCTTTTCGTGGACCGGGTGGCCGATTTCGCGCGCCGACGAGGCAAGGAACTCGTCGTGGCCCACGTGGGCGACATGATGTACCGCGAGGCCCCGGACGTGGTGCCCGGCCGTATCCTGGACCTGCCCAGGACCCGCCTGGAAGCAATTCGCCGTTCTGTCTTCAAAGACATCCTCCGGCTGGCCGAGAAGGCCGAGAACCTGCTGGTCAATACTCACGCCACGTTCCGGTGGAAACACGGGCTGTTTCCCGCCTTCGATCATGACCAGATGATGGAGCTGGATGCCGACCTGTACTTCACGCTGGTGGACAACGTCGATGCCGTACACGAGCGACTGACCCGGGATCACGACCTCCAACATTCGCTCAAGGATATCCTCGTGTGGCGCGAAGAGGAGATGATGGCCACCGAGATCATCTCGCGGATTCTCCGCGGCCATGGCTCGTTTTACGTCATTGCCCGCGGATTGGCGCACGACACGGCCGAGTCGGTCTACCGGCTCCTGTTTGAGCGCGAGCGCCGGCGGGTCTACCCGTCGTTCCCTATGACGCACGTGATGGACATGCCGGCCGTTCTGGCGGAAATCGACGCATTCCGGGACACGCTGGCCGAGCACTTCATCGCTTTCGATCCGGGCGACCTGGACGAGAAACGACTACTTTTTGAGGCCGGGGCGGCCACGCAGCGAGGCGAACAGAGCTTCACGTTGGAGGTGCACGGCCGAACCATGGTTTTCCCCGTCGAGCAGGTGTCGGCCATTGCCCACGACATCGATGCCCAGATTTACGCCCGCGACTTCAAGCTCATCGATCAATCGGACATGATTGTGAGCTACATCCCGGAGATGCCCAACGGCAAACCGGGTCTCTCCAGCGGTGTCGAACGCGAGCTGCACCACGCTTACGAGACGACCAAGGAGGTTTACGTCATCTGGAAGCCCAAGGCCGATCCGTCGCCGTTCATCACCAAGACGGCCAACGATGTGTTTCCGTCGGTGGAGGACGCCCTGAAGTGCTTCCAGAAGAAAGGTTATATCGCCGATTACCAGCTTCGCTTTGCTCCGGCGGCCAAGCCGCACGAGAGAGGGAGGTTTGGATAATATGACCCCGCAGGAACTCGCCGCCCGAATCGACCACACGGTTCTGAAACCGGAAGCCGTGCCGGGCGACATTGACCGGCTGTGCGATGAAGCCCTGGAGCACGGCTTCGTGGCCGTCTGCGTGAACCCTCTCTGGGTGCGGCGCTGTCATGACCGGCTCGCCAACTCAAACACGCGGGTCTGTAGCGTGATCGGCTTTCCGCTGGGGGCGAGTCGGACGCTCGTCAAGGTGGACGAAACCCGCTGGGCCATCGACGACGGGGCGGTCGAAATCGACATGGTCATCCGCCTCGGCGACCTCATCGCGGGCAACACCGGCGAGGTACGGGACGATATCGCGGCCGTTGCCGACGCGGTGCACGCCGCCTCGCCAGACCACCTGCTCAAGGTCATCCTGGAAACGGCGGCCCTCAGCGAGGCCCAGATCATCGCCGGGTGCCGCTGCATCGCCGAGGCTCAGGCAGACTTCGCCAAAACCTCCACAGGCTTCCACCCGGCCGGCGGAGCGACCCCGGAAACCGTCCGCCTGCTGCACAAGCACGTGGCCCCCATTAAGGTCAAGGCGGCCGGCGGCATCCGCGACCTGGCCACGGCCACGGCCATGCTCGAGGCCGGCGCTGACCGAGTAGGATGCTCGGCCAGCGTGAAGATTCTGCGTGATCTCGGGAGCGGATAGGCTCAGAGCCGCATCTGAGCGTTCCAGGTTGCAGAGACGGCGTCCCAATCACTGGATTCAAGCTCACCGAGCCTGGCCCACAAACGGTTGTGGCTCAAGGCGACCGGCATCATCGGTCCGAGCTTCAAACTCGATTGCTTTCATATACGGATTATAAACGACAGGGCTCGCTGAAGCCAAGCCTGGTATAATCGCATCCATGTCGGAATCTCCAGACAGCGCACCACCCGTTGCTCCAAACAGGCACCTCGACCTGTATTGCCTCCAATGCGGCTACAGCCTGCGCGGCCTTGCGGGTGACCCGCGGCGATGCCCCGAATGCGGGCACTTGAATCAACGGGACGTGGCCGTCAAGCTGGCGAAGATGGAATTGAAACACCGCCTGGGCCGGAGCCAGGGCGTATACCGCCAGGACTGAGGAGGGCACATGGAAAAGGATCCTCAGGTGGTTGCTCGCCTGGCGCTGCAGCGCCGCGATGAGAACTGGCGTTTCCGTACCTTCGTTAAGCATTTGTCTGCCAAACGGCTCGCCAGACTCGAAGCTTTGTCCAATCGGCTGGGCCACGAAGCCGAAGCGCAGATGGATTGCACGACCTGCGGCGCGTGCTGCCGGGTCAATCACGTGCCGGTTGAACCTGACGAGATTGAGCGGCTGGCCAGCCTGGCGAAACTGCCGGTGCTCGACTTTCGACGGCAGTACCTGGACACCGATGACGACGGCGATCCTGCTTTGCCTGCGCCTTGCCCGTTTCTGGATGGCGCCCGTTGTACCGTGTACGAGGACCGTCCGGTCGTCTGTCGAGAGTATCCTTACATCGACGGGGATATCGTCTGGCGGATGATGGCGATTCTCGAGCGGGTCGAAACCTGTCCGATCGTGTTCGAGATGCTCGAGAGGCTCAAGGAGCAGTCGGGATTTCATCGCTATCGATGAACCGTGCGTTCAAGACGGAGAGACGAAGCGACGGAGAGACAGAGACAATGAGAGACGGAGCGAATGAGAGATGCGGTAATCGGCTCGCCCCGGCATGCCTGCGCGGCTGCTCCAGCAGCGGGGACATGCGATGAGCTCCGGCTGCCTTTTCTTTCCATCTCTCTGTCTCTCCGTCTCTCCAGCTCTCCTTCTCGCCGACGTGGCCTTTTCAAGTATTTTCAGACGGGGGTGACCTATCTGGCCATCCCATTCATGTCCGTTGTTCTGCTGGGCGTGTTCTGGCCTCGGGCCAACTACGCGGGTGGCATCTTCGGCGTCGTCGGGGGGGTGGTGCTGGCCGCGGCCGCGATGACCGTCAGCATCCTGGGCCGGGTCTGGGAGGACGCGCCCAGGCTCTTCCACCTGCACTGGCTCTACGTGGGGTTCGTGGTCCAGGTGATCACGATGGCCGGGATCGTCCTGGTGTCACTGCTCACCCCGGCGCCTCCCGTTGCCCAGTGGGAGCCCTTCCTGTGGGGTCCGGGCCTGTTGAAGGGGCTGACCGATGGTCGACGGCGGCCCTGGTATCAGAGCATCACGCTCTGGTTCACCGCTTTTGCGGCCGTCTGGCTGTGGGCGTACTGGCGCTTCTGGTGAGCGTGGGCCTTCAGCAGCAGGGCATCGATCAGGTACTTGGGACCCCAGTTCACCAGGCAGTAGCGTTCGTACGCGCCGTCGAGCGGATAGGAGCCGCTCACCGACCCGTGCAGGTATTCCAGCTCCTCATTGATGAACTGCGCGGACTTGAGCCGCTCGATCAGTTCCAGGGCCGCCGCGGTGAATTCCCGCCGTTCGTTGATCTGATCGAGCCGCAGCCAGACCCAGGCGAGATGCGCTTCCCCGGGCAGGCAGCGCCAGGACGTGCTGCTGGCCCAGTCTTCGCGGAAGGTGCCCGGCAGATAGTGGTTGTGGATCCAGATTCCGTGCAGGGCGAAAGCGGCCGCGCGCGCGGCCTCGATGTAAGCGCTGCACTGAGTGGCCGAACCGATTTCCAGCAAGCCCTCGATGGTGGCGGCGATCGATTCGAGGCTGGCCGCTTCGGTGTCCGACGTGAACGTATTCTGCCGGAACCAGCCGGACGGGCATTGCTGGGCAAGCGTCCAGTCAGCGTTGCTGATGGCCGCATCATGGTAACGCAACTCGCCGGTCTCCTGGGCCAGTTGCAGGAGGGACCAGGCGGTCCGCACGTTATAGGCGTGAGCAATGCCGTTGAGCGTACGGCGTGACCAGCCGCCATCCGGATCCTGCACGGCGATCAGCCAGTCTCCGGCGCGACAAGCTGCGTCGCGGTACAATCCATCATTGAGTTCGTTCACGGCGCGCACCAGTCCGCGCAAAATCTGGCCGGTGCTGCACACCCGAGCCGGTCCCGGCGAGCCCACAAAACCTCCTTGAAACGCGCCGTCCTCCTGCTGCTGAGTGAGCAGCCACTCGATCATGTCCACCGCCCGGTCCACGAGTTCCTCGCGTCCCAGGTGAGCGGCCGCGTTGAAGAGCGTCGGAACCAGTATGCCGGTGGTCTCGGGGTAGGAGCCGATCCAACCCTCGACGAAAGAGTACATGGCGGCGACACCACCGTCGGCGCTGCAATCCTGGGCATGGAGGATCCACGCCAGGGCCGCCTGCAAGTGTTCCCGGTCGTCGTACGGGCTGCACCGCGGCTGGCCGGCGCGGTCATCGAGCAGGATCTTGCGGGCATCCGGGCTGCACAGGCTGATGAAACCCTGCATGGCAGCCGTGCGGGCCCAGGCGATCGTGTCGGACACGTTGTGCTCCTTGCGTGCGGGACGGTCACATGATGGTGAAATAGACGTCGGCCGCGAAATCGAGGGCTTCCTCGTTCAATTCCATGGGCAGACTGGCGTACTGGGCCCGGTTTTTGGCCAGCAGCAGCAGATCGCGCGGCTGGCAGCAGCGGAACGGCCGTCCCGTCTTCTGATAGTGCTGCTCGATGAGGCGCGTGATCAACGCGTCCTGGTATTCGAAGCCGACGATGCGGCACATGATCTTGAATAGTTCACGGAACTCCTCCTCCGTCGGATCACACACGTTGATTTTGTAGGGAATGCGGCGGAGGAAGGCGTCGTCCACCAGGTCGCGCGGCTCGAGATTGGTCGAGAAGACGAGCAACTGATCGAATGGCACCTGGATCTTCTGGCCGTTGGCCAGGGCCAGAAAATCAAAGCGCTTCTCCAGCGGCACGATCCAGCGGTTGAGCAGCTCGACAGGATTCATCCGCTGGCGGCCGAAGTCGTCGATCACCAGTGTGCCGCAGTTGCTCTTGAGCTGCATGGAGGCTTCGCTGATCCGCGTGGTGTGATTGTAGCGCACCTCCAGCGAATCCATGGTCAGCTCGCCGCCGACAATCACCGTGGGCCGCGTGATGCGGACCCAGCGATCGTCGAGAGCGTCGGATTTGAGGATGCTGTTTCTGGGCGTTTCCACCCGCGTGTGGATCTCCGCGTCGAACAGCTTGATGATGAAGCCGTCCACGTGGATTGCGTAGGGGATGTAGATTTCGTTTCCGAAGCAGCGGGTGATGCGTTCGGCGATGCTGGTTTTCCCGTTGCCCGGATAGCCGTAGAGGAACATGCCGCGGCCGGAATTGATGGCCGGGCCCAGGGTGGCAAACATCTTGTTGTTGATCAGCAGATCGCTGAAAGCATCGCGGAGCCGGGCTTCGTCCGGCTTCTCCAGCGTGATCGATTGCGCCTTGACCGCATCGCAGTAGGCACCCAGTGGCACGGGCGCCGCGCCCACGTACATGCACTCGTCCATGAATCGCCGGGCTCGATCGCGGCCGGTTTCGGTCAGCGTGTAGGTGAAGTCGCCCATGGTCGCTGAGCCGACATATCCAACCAGTTGCTGCCTCTTCAGGTCCGCCAGCCGCTCAACGATCAGCGGGTGCGGCAGCGCGAGTACGGCAGCGACGCGTGCGCCGCTGGAGGAGCCTGCGGTCAGCAGGTACTTGAAAACGAGTGCGTCGACCATGGCATCGCTCAACCCGGCCTCGGCCAGGGAGGCGGGGGGGGCCGGC
>BTUC01000170.1:13850-14531 GCA_045863575.1 Phycisphaerae bacterium | reverse complement strand
CGTCGACGCCGTCATGCACCAGTTTGAAGCCCACATGGGTGACACTTGGACCCCTGGCCTCGAAGAGCTGATAGTAGGCAGCGGCCGGCTTGTTGTCCCACTCCTGCTGTTCGAAGACGCCGTACCAGGCGGGCGGAATGATCTTCCGGTCAATGACATCACGGGATTGGGTGTACACGTTGGTCAGGATCACCGGCCTGATGAAGGCCGAAGGGCCGCTGAACAGGAGCGTGTAACGGCCTGTGCCCCCGCTCAGGTTATACCAGCCTGCTGGCGAAGTAGACCATGTGAAGCTGCTCATGGCTTCCTGGTGGGATCCAGGGAGACTGGCGAAACAACGGACCCCAGCCACGGCCATGAGTCCTGTTGGCGTGCCGGGATGATCAGACGCGAAGTAGTCCTCCGGCAGACCGGTATGAACGGGCACCTGCTTCAGCGCGTCGGGTGTTCGCGGGATCCATACCTTACCCATCAGTCGCACCTGCGCGAAGCTCGTCGGAATACACCCGAACCAAACGATGACAACCAGGCCACGACACCAGGACAACATCTCAGCATCTCCCTTCGTGGGCTTGCATGCCCAGTTCACTGCTTCGCGTTCAGGTAGTAGTAAGCCACCGTGGAATAAACGCCCCACCGGTCAGAAGAGATTCGGTCTCCGACTTCCAGGCCTAACTTCAG
>BTUC01000170.1:0-13840 GCA_045863575.1 Phycisphaerae bacterium | reverse complement strand
CTTCAGTGATTCTTGAAACGGCAACCAGTCCGGCACGTGAAACCTGTACGCCGATACCCGGAAGAGAGGCTGGTGGCAGACTTCGGGAGCCCCAACAGGCGCCAACGTGATGGGGCCCCCAAAAAAGTACCAGCCACAGGAGAAGTAATCCTCCGTGCCAGTACCCGCCGTTGATGGAACAGATTCCCCGTCGATCCAGAAGTACTCGTCGCCTTCCAAATGATTTGAATCTTTGCTCGAACCATGCGCCATCGCCGCGCTCAGGCCGACAAAGTGACCTTGTCCTGTCACGTCCAGGGGCATGAACAGGCAACGTTCTCCGGCTCTGGAATCCGAGGTGGCGAAAGCATGAAAACGCAGTGGACTGATCTGATCACGGCAAAGTGGAACGTGTTTTACGCGAAAGCGGATGCCGGGTACGTTCTGGGTCCCGGTGTTGACGAGTTCAATGCGCGCCGCACTCTGGTACGGCATCGGGAAGTAGCAGTAGCCGCCGAAGGGCGGCGACATCCCGGCCAGAAGTCCCCGGGATATGTTGCGATGATATCCCACCCCAAAGAAGAGGCCGAGAGGCGCATCCACCTGCGGCACCTCAGCATGATCCCAGGTGGCACGAATGCGCAGAGCCGCCAAAGTCTTCGCATCGCTGATGGTCGGCTCCACATATACGGCCGCCACCATGCCGGCCCCCTCGTCCAGCCATAGTCGTGCGATACCACCGCCTTCGACCGACACGGCACCGGAGGATTCCTGGGTTCCGGCCAGGCGGGGTTTGGGATCGAGGGTGGCTGCGGTCCACTGCATGCGGATCTGATCGAGGTACGCGGCATCCTTCTGATTCAACGGGACCGAAAACGCACGGAGGCCTTCCCGCGAGTCGTATGCCTGATGGGTAACCTGCCAGTAGAATCGCCCTTTGCCCGACTTCGTCACCAGAACCCGGGCCGAGTCAGCAAAAGGTATCGGAACATGAGAGACCCACGCTCCGCTGGTCTTGTTGGCCAGCGGCCAGGCAAAAGGTGGGCTCTGCCCGAAGTAGGTAACCAGCCGGTCTTCGAAGACGATCCGGCCATCAACCTCAATTCGGATGCGGTCCTTCCTGTCGAAGTTGGTCATCCAAATGCGCACGATCGCACCTGGGCCCGTGAGGGACTTTAATACATTCCATTCCTGTCCACTCTCTACAACAGCGTCTTCAAAGCGGTCGAAATCGGCGTTGCTTTCGGGATCGGGGTGGTGGGTTCCGGCCAGCATGGTCTTTACGCCCGGTTTCGGCCAGGCCAGCGACCACAGGTTGGCGAGGTTGGCGTACACGTCAGCAGGAGGTGGCGGGGAGCCAACGTCGGCCAGGGTGGGCGCGGCGCGCGGCGATAGGGGCGTCCCACCGTGCTCCACCAGGCGAATCTTGTCCCATGAGCCGCCCTGAAGAAGCTGGTGCTCGGCGTTGCGGTTCTCTATGTCCAGAAATGCAAGCATCGCGTTCGATTCGGCGACAACCTCGACTGTGGCCTGGCGCCACTCCGCTTGTGTAGTCCCCTGGCTCCATACGATCTCATCTGGACCGGCGGGCAGCCCGGCCAGCAAGCCGATACGGACGACCAGATGTTCGTGCCCGCTGCGGCATTGAGCCTCCAGTTGATAGCGTTGCCCGGGAACCGTGTCCGGGATGACCTGATACAGGCCTGCGTGATGGCGAGGGTGCACATCGGCCAGGTAGGCTTTCCAATCCTGATCCCACGTGCTGCCGAAGCCTGCCTCCCCGTAAGGCGTCCACCCGGTCGGGATGGCAAACCGGCCACCGTCGGCTTCGAAGTCCGCGTTCAACAAGGTGGCGGCCTGGGTGTGGCTGTTCCCCGACGATGACAGGAAGCCCGTGATTAGCAGAGTCCAGCACCGGCAATTCATGGGGAATCCACCACAGGAGGAAATGCTTGCCATCAACGATGAAGGGATGCGACCGCCACCGGCTTTCGCAAGGCGTTATTCGTACTCGGCGAGACACATCACCAGGTCAAGGCCCTTCAGCCCGGCGCCGTCCCGGACGGCTTCGCCCGGAAGATCCTCGTTGGTGCACCAGGTGTTGCATTGCCTGGAGGGAACCCATTCAAGGTAGTACTCCCGACCAGGCTTGAGCGGTACCTGGCCTCGCTGCCATGACACTGCTGCCCGGCCCTGAAAAGCAAGCGGCAAGCCATGGCATATCCTGGCAGGCCCGATGGTTCTGCCATTCAAGCCGTCATACACCTGAAAGCTGATCGCCATGGCTGCAGGATTCACTTCTCCGGTGGTGTAGATGACTTCCGCGCCGGCCAAGCTGCTCCCACTGGCGCGAAACGTTTGTCCGAAACGTGTTGCGGAGCCCACGAGCTGTTTGAGTTCAACATCTCCAGTCGGGATGTGGTTGACCAGGGTCTGAGGGCTGCCTCCGCTGACATAGAGATAGGCGTCGAGATCCTCCCGGGGAGTGTTCCCCTGGAACAAATGCCCGGCGGCATAGCCGTCCTTTGCATCGCGCCGCACCAGCAGCGCAAATGACTTGGAAAGGGAACTGGCATCCCGCCACAGGCGAATAGCGTAAGTACGACCGGCCTTCAACTGGATTTCCGTGCTGCGATAAGGCACCCACAAGATGTGCATGATCGGGTCAGTCCCCCGCGAGAGAAACCGGCTCCGCACTGGCGAGATTCGTTTCCAACTGGCCGGGTCGCCCTCGCCCACCGCATACACGGCATAGTTCAAGGTCAAGTACTCGTGGTCGCCGGATTTGGACGCCAGGCGAGCTGCAATGCGAGTGATGTGGGGGCCGGTCGCGACGAACGTCTGATAAAAGTCATCCCCTGAAATCCAGGGGGTATCGCCCCAGTCACCGGTATCGGGATCGTACATGACAGAATAGTGCGCCGGCAATGTGAGTGTGACACCTTCGGCACTCAGAACGTCGGCAGGCATCTGAAGACGGGAACTGCAACTGAAGGCCATGGCCGCATCGAAGCCCAGAGTGAACAGCGAGTACCTCCCCTTCTCAAACCCGTTGTTCTTTGACGGATGCGTGATCACAAAACCCCCCGGCGGCTTACTCACTGGCTTGCCGAGCGTCTCTCCGCCAACCCCCCAATCCGCATCCCACTGGCTCAGAAACACTCTTTCTCCTGCCCATCCAAACGGTTTGGCGGGACGGCCGGTCACACCATCGCTCACCACCGCACCGATGATTCTCACCGGCCCCGAAACTGTGCCGCCCGCCCTGGACGGCGCGGATGCCATGGGTAGGAGGACGAGAGCCGCCGCGGCCACGCTCAGGAACCCCGCCGGGCCAAGTCTCCCCGATTTCGGGAGCGGTCGATGCACCATGTGCCGAATACGTTCCGCAACCGCGCTCCGGGAAGCTGCGACTTGAATGAAGCCCAGGGCGTACCTGCTTCGTGAAGAGCCGGACATCCGGGCGGCGCACATAATCAGCGTCTGCATGTACTCTCTCGTTCGATTTCCGAGTGCGACCAGGGTGAGTTCATCCGCGGCTTGTTCACGGATGCGGCGAATCCGCGAATTGGCCACCCAGACGAGCGGATTGTAGAAATACAGAATCTGAAGCAGAGTCTGGATCAGATTCATGCCCAGGTCGCCGCGTTTGATGTGAGCCAACTCGTGCATGAGCGCGCCCTTCACCTGTTCTTCGCTGAGTTGTTCGGAGAAATCCAGCGGGAGCAGGATTGTCGGGCGCAGCAGGCCGCAGACCGCCGGACTGGCCATTTCTCGTGATACCCGCACCCGGACCATTCTTCTGAGGCCCAACTCAGCCCGGCATGTCTCCAGGATCCGCGAAACGTGCGGTGCAGGACTGCCGGCGTCATCAATCAGCCGGCTCACCAGACGACAGCGACGCAACGCCAGCCATCCGAACGAGCACGTTCCCAGCAGCCAGCAGAACAACAGAGCTACTTGCCCATTCACTATCCGCTGAAACGTGCCCTGTACCGCAACTTCCGGTTCCTCACCCCGACTCTGGGCCGCCGGGTTGTGCTCATGCCCATGGGGCGAAGCGCCGAAGCGCACGGCCATTGCCTGATCAGTTGCGGCAGACACGGAACGCGACACCGCGACACCAAGACCGGTCATTTCCGAACCGGCATCAGATTGGGGGAATGCGCGGGCCAGCCAGTAGGAAATTCCAGTGGGAAAGCTGAGCGAAGCGGGCGTAGCCAATTTGGCGAGTACGAGCGCCCAGATCCAGTAGCGCACCGTCGCTCTTGTATAGCGTTGCAGCGGAAAGTCCAACAGCAGGAGAAGCACGATCAGCAGGCTCACCTGAACAAACATCGCTCCTGCATGCGCGCACAACATGGAGGCATACTCAGTCACCTGTTCGGCGAAACTTCTCATGTTGGTCCATCCTCATGGGGCGGCAGAGTCCGCTGCCCAGCTTTCCCGCGATTCCGTGCATCTTCCTCGATCAATGACCGCAGCTCTTCGAGGGCTTCCGAAGACAGCGTTTCATCCTGCAGCAGGAACTGCATCATCGGGGTCAGCGCGTCGTCGAAAGCCCGCTTCAACATTCGCCTGAGCTCACTCCTTCGCGCCTCCGTCTGGCTGATTCTGGATTCGTACAGTTGAAGGTTGCGGATCCGCTTGACGGAGAGCAGACTTTTCTTGACCATCCGGTCCATCATCGTCTTGACGGTGGCGTACGACCATCCCTTGCTCTTTTCAAGCGCTTCCTGGATCGTACCTGCGGCGCAGGGTTCGTCCGACCACACCACCTTCATGATCGCCCATTCTGCCTCCGTAAGGCAGTGTTCGGGCTTACCTTCTGGCGTTGCCTTCCTGCTGCGATTGCCCATGCATTCTCCTTATGAGCTTCAAAGCGCACGTCCACTCGTCAGGTCCAGCGGCCCACGGAGGGTACGCCTGCATCGTCACGAGGGCGGTTACGTCCGTTTCTGCCGCGTAGCGCAGCGGCTGACCGGTTCGACGGCGAGCGGCTCCGGCATCATGCTTGTCGCTGACGGATGCTTCTCAGTCGCACCCCGGATTAGCGGGCAGGCCAGGTCCAGTGGCGCATTTCTCGAATGTCATCACATCGGTCGCATCAATATCCCCGTCCGGGGGCAGTAAGCCCCCTCCAGGAGCGGTCTCCTGGCGATCGAAACATGTGCAGTAGGCTGGGTCCTCTGGGATCGAGGCGCCGTTTTCGCCGGTAATGCATGTCTGCAGAATCCCGAAGTCGGCCTGGTCCACGTCACCATCGCCGTCGGCATCCGCAAAAGGGTCGTTACAGATGGACACAGCAGGGATCAGTCGAACATCATCAAGGGCCGCCACCCCCCATTTGTATCCTTCCCATCCCTCGTGGCCATCAGCAACGAAATCGAATGTGACGGTGATGTCCTGAAGCGCAACGCCCTTCCAGTCGATGGTCAGCGGATAGTAACCCAAATCTTCGAGGTCAATCCAGCCGGTCAGACTGAGCGTACGGGATGCCTGCTCCGTCCCATCCACGAGGAGCCTCGCAGTGACATATGTGGGATCGTAAAGCACATCATGGAGCCGAATGGGAGCCACGAGTACCAACTTGTACTCCGCCGGTCCAAACGGCAGGCCCACAGACTGCTCGATGCCGCCGCTGATGTTGAGCGCGGGATTCTCATCTCCATTATGGGCAAGGCCGGCAAAGAAGGAGCCTTCCACCGGAGCAGGTACACCCGTCAGACTGGGCACTACCTGCAGCTCTCCGTAACTGGTCCAGGAGGTGAAGTCACCCGTTTCAAAGCTCCCGTTAGCCAGCAAATTGTTCCCCACGGGAAGCTGCAACTCGAACACGCCGATGGCGTCCTCGATGACCGCGCACGGAGCGGTCCTTACGCCCGTCAGATTGTAAATGCCAACAGGCTTATCGAACAGATCAAAGGCCACACGGATTTCACTCTCCGATACGACCTCAAGAATTGTTCCGGGAATCGTGGTCTGAGAAACCGAGTGATCGCTGTGGTCTTTGTCCTTCCATGTTTCATTCGGCGGTTGGACCAGCGCAACTGCATCAAGGGCGCCCACCTGCGTGCCGGTGATTGTGAATTCCATCGTTTCCTGCGGCTTGGTGAGAGTATCCGGCGCGATGGGCTGAGCAGCGAACGCTGTGGGGTTTGGGCAGAACGAAAGATAGTCCGCGTCCGTGGGGACGTAGCTGGGGCTACTTGTGAAGACCATGACGTCGATCCGCGCGTTTAGCTGATAAGCCTCTCTTTCATAGAGGCGGAAAGTCAGCTTGTCGTCAATGATGGCAAGTGTCTTGGCGCGGCCGTTCGATTCGGTGGCGGAAGCACCTACCCATTTCCAGGCCGGCCGCACCGCACCTCCCGGTGCCAGATTGTTCACGATGGTATCGTCAGATCCGTTTGCTGCCAGAGCTGCCGTCCACCAATCATTCTCCTGCGGCAAACTCCTGCTGAGGTCGGAAGGATGGCCGTTGACCAGGAGCCAGTCCGATTCGATCGCTTCGTTGAACCACTCTCCCGGGGGCATTTGCGTGCGAGCGAAGAAATACCATGTGCCGCTCACATTGAAGTGTTGGGGAATGATGGCGGAGGGGACTTCATATTGGACCCAGTAATCCCTTTGGTTTTCCGGCGGCGAAACATCATTGCCGGGCAGGGCATTTGGATAGGGAAAGTAGTAGGCGAAGCCGCTCAAGGGGTCATTGGCATCCGGATCGAGAATGAAATCGAGTGTGCCCCCATCGGCGCTGCGCGCCGTGAACTCGTCGACAGGTATCCAGATCTGCTGGCCGCCACCATATTCGGAGAACATTATATCGCCACTACCGGATGCGGAGATCATCACCAGGGTGGCCACGAACGTCAGGGCAGACCAGCGGTTGAGCATTGTTTATCCTCCCATTTGCGAGGCCCGTGAAACAATCCACTTCTGCGCTGTTGAGAGCGATCTTCCCTCCTGGGCAACGCCGGCAGTTGTAAGCGCCACGTCGGCCCACAACGGCACGAGTGCCCAAAAACAAATGTCGCTTAAAAACTACGCGAGTAGAGTATATATGACAAATGTCGAATCTGTCAAGGGCAAGCTCGAGAATATTGAGATACTCCCTTTCGTTCCCTGGCGGCGTCCTCAGACCACCACCTTCTCTGCCCTGGCTTAAAGAACCTGCGGCTCGATGGATATGCGAACGTTTTCGGGTGAGCCGCCCAGAACTCCCCCCTGGCGGTGTCTTGGTCGTCGTTGAGGGAATGAAGGCCCCAAGCTCTTCCCAAATCATCGGGGAGCACGTCACCCGGATCAACCCGGGTCGAGGGGCAACTTGAGGACAGCAGGGGAGTCAAAAATCAAAAAAAGCCACAAGATCCTGAGCTTCAAGGCCTTGTGGCGTGCTCACATAGATCGGAGAGGGGGGGATTCGAACCCCCGGTACGGACAAGCCGTACACGGCCTTTCCAAGGCCGCTCCTTCAGCCGCTCGGACACCTCTCCAGGGCTGACTTGCCTAAAAGGTTGCCCAAACGGCCTTGAAAGCGGACCTCCGGATACCAGATCTGGTAACCATCTGGAGGACACAAGGCTATGGGCAGACCTCGCAAGTTCATCCGGATCGTTCAGTCCCCCGATGGCCGCCTAGTCAGGATCGAAAAGGGCGGCATCGAGGTCTATGGACTGTCGATAAACCGGTCTACAGGCGAGTATTATAGCTTACACTCAGGACAACGCCAGTATTGGGGACGGGATGCCACAAGGGCGGTGCTGCAGTACTTGGCGGGACTCCAGGATCGGACGGGATTCCAGTTTGGTCTGGTCTCGGCAGTGGTCTGCGGAATGACTCGTGTCGTGGAAAGGCAGGATGGTTCGACTGTCGCTTCAAATCCTGCTAGCCCAGCGGTACCGGCAACCGTTCGGGCAAGGGGAACACAGCGCCTGAGAGACTGTCTGACCGTTTGGCGGGAACTTAAACGTGATGAATCCTGCCATCCGCTCTACATCGCCAAGATGACGACCGTTGTTAGCCGGTTCATCGCTCTCGTCGGCAACAAGCCGGTCTACTTGCTCAATCCCGACGACTTCGCGGCTTGGAGGAGGTTCGTTAGCCGTGGCCTTCAGAAAAACTCGGCCGACTGGGCGAACCAACACCTGAGCCGACTGAAGACGTTCCTCCGGGAGGTCAAGCGGGATAAGCCTCTTTGGGGCTGGCCGGAAGGGATGCTGGAATGGACGGGGGACTTCAAGACCTATCGACACACCCCGGCCAAAGAGAACCGAGCGAGCCTGCCGGTGGATGCCTTCAAGCGGTTGATCAAAGCGGCGGAAGACCTGGCAGGGACCGATCCCGAAGCGTACCCCAAAACAACCCAGAACGGACGTGCAAAGCGGCTACAGGCCCAACGCCGACAACTGGAAGGCCTTCGCTGGGTGGCGATCCTGAGACTGGCCTGCAACTGTGCACTGGACAATGTGGACTGTCGGCGGGTGACCTGGCAGAACGTTCGGGACCTGGATGGGAGCCTTCCCTACCTCGACTTCCCCCGACCGAAGGCGAAGCGTCTGGTGGGCTCTGCGATCGATCGGAAGATACCTCTCCTGCCGTCAGTCGTAGCCTCCCTTCGGACTCTTCGCGAGATCGGCCCTTGCGACGGCATCATCTTCAGGACCGCACAGGGGGGACCGTACAGCCACGGGGCGTTCAGCAAGGGCTTCAAACGACTGGCAACAACTGCGGGGCTTACCGGCTGGACGTTCAAGCATCTTCGCAATGTGGCCCCAACCATCGGGAGACGGGCGAAGCGATCAAAGGACGAACGGGACGCGATCCTGGGACACGTCGGGCCGGGGACATCGAAGCTGTACGAGGACGACGTTGACGAACGGTTTCTGGTGGATCTGGTCAACCTGGTAGGGCGGGAGTATTTTGACGGAGAAGGGGCCAGCGGATGAAGACTATAGGGTATTTTCCCCTAGCTAAGCGAGCACGATCCGTCCACCTTGCCAGTAAACCTGTTGGCCTGAAGACGACCTCCCGCGTCAAAGAGGGCATTTGTCAACCGGCCGACGTAGACGACGAGACCCCACAGTTTCCCCCGTGCCTTTGGATGTCATCTGCAAGCCGAAGCAACGACTCCAATGATTCCAACTACCAACACTACATGAAGCCAGAAATGAAAAAGGAGCCCGCCAATCACGACGACCGTAGTGAGGACCGTTTCGAGGAACTTCTTGAGCTTGTCATCCGGTATCTGAATCACGGCAAGGGCGAACAGGAACCCGAGTATCGCCACGGTGTAGTTGAAGCCGAGCATGATCACCTCGGAGAAACGGTACCCGAAGAACGTGATCCGAAGCCGAACCGAAGGGGGGGACTAGAAGACCTTCTTCGCCTCCGCGATCGCCATGTCCAGGAATCCCGGCGTGATGCCGACTGATCCCCCGCCGTCGTGCTCCAGGTCAAGCCGGTAGTTGATATAGCTGGACAAGGTTAGAGGCGATGGAAGAGTGCCGCTTTTGCCGAGACTGCTCCTGTGGGCTTCGATTCGTGCGAAAGCATCATCCTCCGAGCACCCTTGCCGGATCAGTTGCAGCCAGGTTTCGACGATGGTTACGATAGTTCCCTCCGGAGAGGCCAAGAGCTGAAAGTCGGAAAACGACCTGATCTCCGGTTCCATGAAGGCCAGTCCAGGTGCATTTCGGACGCGGTGGAGCAGCAATCGCCGGATGAGGTCACTTTTGGCGGTATCACCGAACAGCTTCGCAAAGAGACCCATAGTTCTTCCTCCAGATGTAGTGCAGCAGGTCAGAACGAACCGTCCAGCCTACCCGAGAAGGTTAATCCCGAAGAATGCGGCAACGATGGCGGCTCCCTTCGTAACCGCTTTGCCCTCGTCAGTCTTCAGCCAGGCCTTTGTAGACCGGGCACCGCGTTTCGCAAGTCGGGTGGCTTTGCTCCAGGCGGTCTCATGAACACGAGCTTCCAGTTCTTCCTCCACGGCATTGCAGAGAACCATCCCGACTTCGGACGCTTCCGTTCCGGCTGTCGCGATTTCCAGGTTGCTAAGCCCGCTGAGAAGTTCTTTCAGCTCAGGCTCAAAGGCATCACGAATGGCAGTCCGGAACTCCCGAACCTGTTGTCGAAAGGCACGTTGGTCCCGTCGATCCAATGAACCGATGACGGCGATCATGGTAGACCGAATCTCGTCTGCTGGGTGGCTCTTCTGACGACAAGTGGGACAATCGGTCTGCTTGTCTGCATAGGCAGCATCAATCGAAAGTCCGGAACCACAATGTGGACACCGCCAGTGCACGTCGGACATGATTCACCTTGACCCGCCGGTTGACGTGTCGATCCATGACGTTTTGCGGGATGTTGGCATTATAAAGCGTTGCCGCCGTACTTCAAGGTTGTGGATCATGCATCTTTGGGGAGGCCGAAGACGGATTGATTCACTATGCGGCGGACGGGCTTTTTATCGGGTGAAGAGTCCACAGGATTCGGCGGTGGTGACGGAAACTCGTCTCTCGGGGGCCTCTTGGTATATCCCGACCCGGCCAAGTGCTCCAACCAAGCCTCTACGGGATTCCCACGATCCAGACTAGCTTTCGCCCAAGCCAGATACTCCCGCACGGCTGCCGGTTGCGAGTCCCCCCATCTTCGTTCAGCCGACAGGCTCAGCTCCCTGAGAAACTCTCGCCTGCGAACGTGCGTCTCCCAGCGGATAGCCTGGCTGTCGAGGTCCCTGAGCTTCTGTTCGGCCTTGGCAAGGTCTTCCTGTCGCTGGCGAAGCTCTTTCCGTCGGAGGTCTTGCTTCTGCCTGTAGGCTTCGGCGTTCTCCCGGCGATTGATGCTGGCCTCTGCAGTGACGTACAGCTTTTCGATGAATCGGTTCAGTCGCCCCTCGATTGCCCGTCCGTCGCGATCGTTGATTCCCTTGTGATTCGCCAGGGGGTGATGAATCCGGAGCTGAAGCTTGCCAGTTGGGAGGAATGTACTGTAGTGGGTCGGAAGACAAGGATCGGCGGGTGCCTTCACCGAGAGTTCGTCCAGGCTGATCCGCAGGGTTTCACCCAATACCCGAACGACTGTCATTGGTCGGATGATTTCTTTGCGTCTGGGCGAGGGCTCAGGATGGGCGTTCCAGACAGGCAGGTTGCGGGCGTCGAGAGCTTTCACCAGGGCATCCATCACCCGCAACGCTCGGTCGAGGGATTCCGGAGCAACGTACACGTCCAGGCAGCCTTCGGGGAGCGGTGGAATGCAGCCGGATCGGTCGGTGGGGCGATTGGTCAAGAGATCTCGCGTGACGGCAACCAGTGGATGAGGGGCGATCAGATCCGAGAAGACGACGATTCGATAGCTTGCCTCCCGTTCTGACTCTAAAAACCTCTGTGCCTCGCCTGTCCTCGCCTGAACGATCGGCCTGTTCTTCGCCATGTCACGCCTCCAGTTTCAGCGTCAGCTTCTTCATTCGCAGTCGAAGCCTCGGCCAATCAATCCGGTCATACGAGCGAATCACGTCATTCCGATAGTGACCGACCGCCAGTTCAACCTCTTCGATCGGCACCCCCGCTTTCCTCAAATGCGTTATCGCACTAGCACGTAGGAAGCTCGGCCCCATTCCCATCACCCGACAGACCGCCCGGCTGTATGTGTCGTAGGTCGTCCAGGTCGGTCGAGCAAGCTGCAGCCAGTGGAATGCCTCTCGGGAGAACAGGACATGTCGGAAAACTCGCTGGATGTTTCGCATCTTATGCGGCACCAGCAGAACGCCGTGACTCGCCCATCGACGAATCCCGCAGACGACATTGACGGCTTCCGGCAGGCGAAGGGCACAGAGGTAGGTGATCGCCAGCCAGGCCCGGAGGTTGTCATCGGGACAGCTCAGTATCCATTCGCGTACAAAATCCGGCGACTGAGCCCGACTGATGGCAGGGTCCAAGGGTAGCTTCTTGATCGCTCGGAGGCCGGGGACGTTCACCAGTTGATGTTCGTCCGCCCAGAGCAGAAGGGTTCTTACGCTCGAAACATCGTGGTTGATCGTCTTCGGCTTGTAGCCTTTCGCCAGGAGGGTCGTCTGGAGGTCTTGAACGTGAGTGGACGTGATGGCTCGGGCGGGCTTAGCGGCATGGAGTTCAAGGAACTTCTTGAGGTGCTTGCCGTAGAACGTTCGTCGCTTGGGGCCAGCTTTCAAGTAGTGGATCTCCAGGAACGTCTCCGCGAGCTGACCGAGCGTGGGGCGTGCATACTGGCGAAGCCTGGCGATGAGTCCGATTTCCGGCTGAGGATCGTCTGGCTTGAATGCGGGGGCTTCCGACATGGTAGTTCTCCTGAAAACCGATCAACACGCGAACCAACGATGGGCGGGAGAATGGATAGGGGGCTGGTAGTCGTCAATAGGAAAGTAATTAGTTCTTTGCGAATGGCTGAGGTGACCGCTCGGCTCTATGCGTAAACCGGCTTACTAGCTGGACTTATAGCGCCCGAAAACGAACAGGGGTTGTGAGTAAATTGGGGTCCGCCGGATTGGAGGTGATGAGCGTCAGCTGGAGGTCAAGTTCTCGGTCCCCAAGCAAGCCACCCCAGGAAGCGACCCGAGTCGTCCGCTGGGGTGGTTGTCTGGGCTTCCGCTTCGGAAAATCAGATTTTCACGCCTCACCTCTCGCCAGGCCGTCAATCACTGCCAATGGATCACCCGCAACTTCATCCGACAGGCAGCCCTTCACTTCCTGCCACATCCGCTGGCGATTCAACTCAGCTTTCGCCCACTCAGCCTCGCGTGGGTACGGACAACCGAGAAGATCCGGATCACGGCGAAGGTTGGCTGGGTTGAACAGATAGGCGGCCAAGGCCGAAGTCAGGTTTCCGAGATCCTCGGATCTGACCGAAAACCAGCCCAGAGCAACGCCAACTTGGTTCCCCCAGGCCGATCGGCAGGGTCGAATTCGCCCGTGGTAGGTCTGGATTGCCTCGCTTAGCCGATCGACCGCCGGGGCTGACAGCACATAGGGGCTACGCCCGAAATCATACCGCACGAGCCGAATCCGACCGCTCCCCCTCGCATGGATTACCGGATCAACCGGCACATGACCAGATACATTTCCACCTCGTACAACAAACATTGCCTTCCCCCGCTCATCGATTGTCCTCCAGCCATCCTAGCTCCAAATGATTCCTGCCCTCGTCAGCCGGACGGCAAACTGGCTTGGGCAACGCTTTGTGTAGCTAGCCTGAGTTCCTAATCCCCCTCAGAATCCGACGGACGTTTTGCCCGAAGATCCGTGTTTCCTCGGGGCTCAGCTTCGGAAACTCGATTTTCCGGCTTGGCCGGTGAGTTGAATCCCTATGAGTGTTCACACTGGGATTCTGCGGCTTATCATCGGTGCCTTTGGTTTCGGTCGGGGATGCTTGGGGCCTACCGACATCTTCTGGCACTGAATCGGCTGTGGAACCGCTGACTGCAGAGTGCTGAATAGGGGCTACCGGAGCCTGTTCCGTGGGCTGAAAGGCTGTCGAAGTGCTGACTGCAGAGTGCTGAGTTCGATCAATCAGGAACAGCCTCGGAATCCGGGCTCCAACCTCTCGCCACTCTGCCTGACCCGAATCGACGAGTTGCTTCAAGACTTTTTCCGCATGAGGCATCCCGTCAACCAGCTTGGCCGTGACCAAGTCTCGTGCGGTTACACCGGTATTACCCCTCCGTTGGACCCACGATAGGACCCGATCCATGTTGGATTGCTGGGGACTGGCCTTCAAGTTGCTCGGCAGAATCGAGTGGTAGACGGCGAGAGACTGGGCTTTGAAGTAGTGTATCCATTCGGTGAACTGCATCTTGTTTCCAGGGTTGCCGGCCTGAGAAGAT
>BTUC01000169.1:0-14581 GCA_045863575.1 Phycisphaerae bacterium | reverse complement strand
CCTCCGACGCCGTCCATGCCGCTGGGGACGAAAATGCCGTGCCAGTGAATCGTCGTGTGTTCCGGCAGCCCGTTGGTCACGAACAGGCGAACGCGATCGCCCTCGATACACTCGATCGTCGGGCCCGGTGTCAGCCCGTTGTAGCCCCAGCACTTGACTGGCATGCCCGGAGCGAACTCGCGGACCAAGGGTTCGGCGACGATATGGAACTCCTTGACGCCGTTGTTTAACCGATACGGAAGCGTCGCCCCGTTCGGCGTCACCACCGGTGTGTAGGCGAGGCCGGGTGGCGTCGGCGGTGGCCCGAGCGGTGGGCGAACGACAGGTGGGAGGTCTTCCGCCCGCGTTTTTGAGACATCGAGCAGAACGGCCCCGCCGGCCGCCAGACCAGTGGCCAGCAAGTCACGGCGCGTGATCATGGTCAGGTTCCTCCGTGGTCGTGCGTCTTCACAGCCTCGCGGCGGAGATCAACGGGGGCCGGAGCAGTCGCGGTCGGCTCACGGCTCTCGATCGGCAAACGGTCGCCGACGGCCCGCTCCAGCCGTGCGCGGGTGATCCAATAGTCGCGGACCCCACCCACGTAGTCGCGATACGTCCTGATCTCCTCTTTCTTGGCCTCAAGTACCTGAAAGACGCCGATCAGCATGAAATTGTATTGTTCTTGCGACAGCTCGACGATGCGCTGTTGCAGGGGCACAAAGACATCGTGGTAATGCTCGATCACCTGACGTGTCAGAAGGAGGCGCGTTCGCAGCGACCGGACTTCCGAGCGGATCTCCACCGCCAGGGCGGTGAGTCGGTCCTCGCTCGCCCGAAGCTCGGCCCCCTTGCGGGCGATATCGGCCTGCCGCTGATTGAAAATCGGGAGTTCGACGAACAGTTCCGGGCCTGTGACCCATTGACCATCCGTGTCTCGCTCCGCGTCAACGCCGATCCGGGCAACGAGGATCCATCGCCAATCGCGCGTAATGCCCAGCGCTGCAGTCAGCGCCTCCACCTCTCGACCCGCTTCGGCGAGGTCCAGCCGGTTGGCGATAGCGGCCGATTCGAGGTGGGCCATGGGAGGTTCCGCCGAGGGAATCTCCGGCAGTTTCACCGGGACCGACCAGTTGGTCTCGTGCCCCCACAGGCCCAGGAGCGCGTTCAATCGCTCGCGGGCATCGAGCGACTCCAGTTCCGCCCGGGCGTGCTCGATCTTTGCGCGTTCATAGAGGGACCGCTGGTTCTCGAGATCGAGATCCGGCATGTTCCCTGCCTCCGCCATCCGTTCAGCGAGGTCAAATGAAGCCTCGGCGGCTTCGGCAACGGTGCGCATCACCGAGGCGAGCTGCTGGGAGGCCACCAGCGTGTAGTACGCCTCCCGCACCTGGGCAACAAAGGAGAGCACGTCGTTGGCAACGCCGACCTGGACACGCTCGAACTGGATTCGGGCAAGTTTCCGCCGGGCCGGAATCATCAACGCCTGCAAGAAATCCCACTCCGCTCCCAACTCGACGTTCGTACCGCTCGGGGGGCGGTCTGGCCAGCGTGGGCGAAAGTGGAATACCGGGTTCTTGAGTAGGCCCGCCTCGACCAGGTCGGCCTGCGCGACGCCGAGCCGGGAATACACCGCCTGCATGCGGCGGTTCCGCAGCAGGGCCACCTGGACTGCGTCGTCGGCCGACAACGGCCGCGACAGGATGTCCCGGACCTCTCTGTCCATTTCCCGATCCGCTTCCGTCCCCTGGTCCCACCGCACGGTCAAGCCCGCACGAGTGGCAACCAGTTCGCGCACCTCGCCGAAACCTGCGTCCTGCGACAACTGGGAGCAACCCGTGAGGAACAGGGAGGTGGCCGCGGTCAACAGTGGTAGGCGACGGGTCATTGGTCGCCCCCCTGTCCGTGCTGGCTGTGATCCTGCTGTTCCATCGGGGCGCTGCGATCGTGTTGCTCCGTCGGAGCGACAGGCTCCAATTTCATGCCACAAATCGGGCACGTTCCCGGATGATCTTGCCGCACCTGAGGATGCATTGGGCAAGTGTAGATGCGTGCAGCCCGGTCGGAAGGCATGGACGCGGACACCTCGGATGGACTCAGGCGCTGCGTGAGGAAATTGGGGGGCGGAGCAGATACCGCCTCCTCAGCACTCTGATTGGCGGGATGGTCCGGCCCCCGCTGCGCCACAGTCCAGGAAGCGCAGCCTCCAGTGCCCACCACGGCCACGACCGTCGCAACGCACCTGATCCATCTCATAGCCAGTACCTCCTTCTTGGCAATCAGAACACGTGCGGTGGCGAGAAGCGCGATCCACCCTCGCCGATCCGCGCGGTCACCATGAATAATGGTTCAGCCCGTAGATCAGCGAGCCGCCAAAGAAACCGGTGGTCGCCACCAGCAGTGTACCCAACAGCAGGGCCACTCGATAGGACTTCCGGCTGCCTCGCTCCCGGCGCAGGGCGCGTTCGGCCAGGAACAGCACGAGCAGCGACCATGCCGCCGTGGTCGTCCCAAGCCAGCGGTGCGTTGTCAGCACCCACGAATCGTCAGTCAGGTGAAAGCCGCCGAAGAACCATCCAAGCAAGGCCGCCCCAGCAGCGCCGATCGCGCCAAACCAGATGCAGAACCGCCCAGCCACGGCGAAAGCGGGCCTGCCGGTCGCGATCAGCAACGCCTCGGCAACGGCCGCCGCGATGATCAATCCGATGGGGAAGTTCACGGCCGGCGGGTGGAACTTGCCAAGCCAGGCGATCAAGCGCACGAAAAAGCCCTGGGGTTGTCCATGATCATGAGCGTGGAGGTGATCGTGCTCATGGTCTTTTTCCTGAGAGTCTTCGTGGGTCGGTCCCGTCGTCGTTTCGCCATGCACGTGCCCGGCCGCCGCCGCGTCCTCATCGGGCTGATCGGGCGATCCGGCGAACGAGGCGAGCCGGGACTCATATCGTTGCGGGTTGGCCTTGAACTTCACCAGGCACTTCTCACAGCAGAAGCCAATCGTCTTGCCCTGGTACAGGAAAGTCACGGCCGGATCGATCTTCTCCTCCGGCATGACCGGACAGTAGGCGTTAGCCGCCGGCTTTGTGGCTGGTCGCTCAGCCAGCGAGAGGCCAACGCTGGAAACCCCGATCGCCAAAGCCATCGCGAGTCGAAGATAGTGTAGTGTCAATGTGCTCTCCATGGGCGCTTGCGAATTGTGAATCCGGCGACAATCCATACCGCGCACCGCCAGGACCTGCCCCATCGGCCTCACATATCACCCATCGCGCCTCCACTGCCGATACCGCTCGGCTGCGCGGGCTGGGCTGCGGGACCCCGGGCCGGGGGGAGCATGCCGGTCAGTTGCTTACGCTGGTCCTCGGTGAGGACGCCAGCCGCCTCGCCCACGGCCTGGATGAAGGCGATCCGCTGGTCAGCCTGCAGCTTCGCAATCTCCCGCGTCTTGGTCTCGATCTTCGCGGCATCGGGCGTGTCCGAGGCGGTCAGTTGCCACAACTCCTGTTCTGCCTCGTCGATTTGCCGTTGGAGGGTTGCCTGCTCCAACAGAGCGGATTCCCTGATCTGATTCAGCCTCATTTGCTGTTCGGGAGTGAGCGTGATGTGGCCGGGATGATCCAGGAAAAAGCCGGTGGCTCCGATGTGGTAGATGTGCGATGCTCCGGGGAATCCAGGCAGCGCGGACATCTGCCCGGTCGCCGGCAACATTGGGCCCATGCCCATCATCCCCTTCATCATACCCATCTCGCCACCCATCATGCCCATGCCCATGCCGCCAGGCATGCCCCCTGCAGCCTGGCCCATCGTGCCACCGCTGCCCATCCCGGTCATGCCCCCCATTCCGCCGCCCATGCCCGACATCATCCCCATGCCCCGCATTCCTTTCATCTTGCCCATGCCCATCTTTTGCTTGTCGCCCATGCCACCCATGGTGGACATGCCGTTGCCCTGCATCTGGCCCATCATCTGCATCATCTCGCCCATGTTTTGCATCATCTGGCCCATCATCTCGTCGGGCTTCATCGCCTCCACACCCCCGGACACGTCAGACATCCCGGCCATGCCCTGAGCCGTCATTCCGCCGCCGCCCATGCCGGGCATGCCGCTCATCCCGCCCATCATCCCCATACCTGAGCCGGACACGCCGGCGCCGCCGGTCATCGCGCCCATGCCCGCTCCCGTGCCGCCGCTCATGTCCCCCATGCCGCCCATGCCGGAGGCCATGCGCCCCATCCCGCCCATTCCCATGCCCATGGCTGACGAGCCGCCCGTTCGGCCCGGCATCATGGGACGAGTGCCGCCTGTCGCCGGTTGAGTTGCCAGATGGACCTGGTGTTTCGCCGCCAAGGCATCCTGGAGCGCCGCCACTTGAGCCCGGAGCTCGGCCACCTGTCGGGCCAGTTCCTGATTGGCCTGATTCGATTGCGCCGCGTGCTGGGCATGGACATCGGCCGATGCCGGCGGCGTCGCCGTCGCTTGAGCAAGGACCTGAGCGGAGCTTGGCAGCACGGCGGAAAATGCCACCACAACCAGGGATTGGAAAAGCCGCAAACCACTGCCCGAATTGACACCTTGCATGTCACGCTCCTCAAAAAAAGACCAGGGAAGCGGACGGCTGCCGCTTTCCGCCCAGCTCCTCTGGTTCGTGTGACGACCCTTAGATTGGATGCCTTCCCCAACGGGAATCTTCGCAGAAAAAGGGAAGACCTCAGCAGCTCCGGTCTAGACGTACGCGTTCGCGGCGTACTGCTGCACCATGCGGTGCGTGTTGAAGAACGAGGCGTTGAACGCGATGGATTGCCGCATGATATCGATCCAGCGTTCGCGATCCTGGTAGAAAATCGGAGCGATCTCCGCCCGCAGCTTGCCGTACAGATCCCCGGCGTCCTCGAGCCGACAGGCGTCGGCGGACTGAGCCGGACGGCCTGGCCCGGGCCCGATCGACCAGCCGGTCACCCCCTCGATGTGACCCTCGATCCACCAGCCATCGAGCACGCTGAAGCTCGGCACCCCGTTGTGTGCGGCCTTCATGCCGGAGGTCCCGGAGGCCTCCAGCGGCCGGAGCGGTGTGTTCAGCCAGAGATCTACACCGGCGGTCAAGAGCTGGCCCAGGGCCATGTCGTAGTTGTCCAGATACGCAATGCTCAGGTGATCCCTGAGCTGGCGGGCGACCTCGAATACTCTCCGGATCACGTCTTTGCCGCCTTGGTCCCGCGGATGGGCCTTGCCCGCGAAGAGAACTTGCAGCGGGCCAACGGACCTGGCGATGTCCACAAGCTGACCTGAATCGCAAAAGAGCAGATCGGCGCGCTTGTATGGCGTTGCCCGCCGCGCGAAACCCAGGGTGAGAACATCTTCCTGGAACGACAGCCCTGTTCGCCGGTTCACCTCCTCGATCAACTTCGCCTTGGCCTGCGCATGGGCGTCCCAGACCTCGGTCTTGGGGATGCTGATCGCATACCGAAGCGAAAACGGGTCATTGGCCCAGCCGGGGATGTACCGGTCGTAGAGTCTCCGAACGCTCTCACAAGTCCAGGTGAATGAGTGCACGCCGTTGGTAATGGAGTCAATGGGATAGTCAGCGAACATCTCGCGGGAGACCTCTCCGTGCCTCTTGGCCACGCCGTTCACGTAATGACTGGTGTTCAAAGCCAGCGCGGTCATGTTCAGCCGTTCGCGACTACCGAGCATCTGGATGACGTCAAAGGGGATCGGTTCCCTGAGGACCCGTCCCACCAGTTCGTACGAGAACTGGTCGTGGCCGGCCGGGACGGGCGTGTGCGTCGTAAATACGCATCGGGCCCTGACGCGATCGAAGCCCCAACCAGCGTTCGGCTCCTTCCTGCTTTCGCGCAGGAGTTCAAGCCCGAGCAGCGCAGCGTGCCCCTCGTTCATGTGGAACCGCTCCAGTTCCCCATACCCGAGCGCCCGCAGCACGCGGATGCCGCCGATACCGAGGATGATCTCCTGGGCCAGCCGGTACCGCTCGTCGCCGCCGTAGAGCCAGCTCGTGAGCTCGCGGGCCTCCGGATCGTTCTCCTCGAAGTTGGTGTCAAGAAGGAACAAGGGGACCACGTGCTTCGTCACGCCGATAACGTCATACCTCCACACGCGGATGTGCACGGGACGATCCTCGATGGTGACCGTCGCCTTGATCGGCAGCAGGCGGGCGAAACCCGAGGGGTCCCAGGCAACAGGGCGTTCCTGCTGGTTTCCCCATTCGTCCAGGTGTTGGTCAAAGTACCCGTTCTTGTAGAGCAGGCTGACGGCAACAGCCGGAATCCCGAGGTCGGCCATGGATTTCAGCGTGTCGCCGGCCAGTACCCCCAGGCCGCCGCTGTACGTCGGCATGCGCGAATCCAGGGCCACCTCCATGGAGAAATACGCGATGCGCCGCGACAGGTCTCCGGCTGGTGGGACCTCCGCCCCGGCCGTGCCGACGTACTTTTCGGGCTCAGCACGAAAGGCCTGCTGGCAGAACTCGGAACAGAAATGGTATTCCTGTCCCTGGTAGTTCCATGCGAAACCCTGCAACTCATGCACCGGCATGCCACATACCGGGTCCTTGAACGTGGTCATCATAATCTCCTTCGCGGAGCGGGTTGGCGGAGCGGGTCCGCCCGCGCTGCACGGAGGTCACTTCGCTCGCTCCCGCGCCAGCAACTCCTCGGCTTCCGCGACGTAGAAGTGCGTGGATTCTAGTTCCAATCTGGACGCTGCTCGGTCCTTGAAGAACCCGGCATACTGGGCCTCGAGGTCGCGCATCCGCTGGAGGTGAGCCTGCAGGGCGGCCACGCGGTCACCCCCGCGCGCGTTCTCCACGTCGCGCTGCGCCTCCATCCGACGCTTGGACCAGATGTACGCCTCCTCGACACTTGCGCGGTATCGTCGCGATCCGTCCGTCTGGTCGTGGAGCATCTCGCACACGCGCTCGGCCGCGGCCAGCCGCGCCGCTGCGCCTGGCGGCTTTGACTTGGCGGGCGGGGTGTCGCTTTGGCCCATGAGAACGCCGACGAAAAGGACCAAACCTGAAGTCCCGACGAGCAGAAAGCGTTTTCGCATGACTAACCTCGATCCACAAATGAGTTCCAGGGGCCACGATTCATTCCTGGCATCACACGTAGGGGCAATGAATACCCGCCTCCGCCCAGAACGCATGCGGCAGCGGAGCCACAATCAGCGCCAGCAGGACGAACGCCACATATCCCAACCACTGACGAGCGGGGGTCACCGGCGTCAGATCGTTCAAAGGGGGCGTACGGCGTCCAGCGATGAAGAAGACGATCACCGCCCACATCAAAAGCCCGGGCCAAACGAAGACGCCAAGCAGCAAGAGCGACCACATCGCCACGTTGCTGATGGTATTGCCGACGCGGCGGCCGAACATGGCGTAGGCGATGTGTCCGCCATCGAGCTGTCCCACGGGCAGAAGGTTCAGGGCGGTGATCATCAGCCCGAGCCATCCCGCGAAGGCCAACGGACTGAGCTGCACGAGATGGCCGTAGCGCAACGCCTCGCCAAGTGAGAGTTTGGACAGCACGGCCAGGAGGATCGAGGAACCGACGGAGGCGCCGCCCATGATGTGAGACGCCGCGTCTCCGGTGACAACGGTCGAAGACCGCAGTCCCAAGAGCAACGCCGGCACAGCCAGGGCCAGGCCGGCCAGCGGGCCGGCCACCGCCACGTCGAACAACGTTCGGCGGTCTCTGGGCACAGTCCGCATCTCGATGAACGCGCCGAAGGTGCCCAAGGCGAACGGTAGCGGAATGAAGTACGGCGGGGTTACGCGCATGCCTCGGCGCCGGGCCATGAAGTAATGGCCCAGCTCATGGGTGCCCAGGATGGCGAGCAAACCCAGTGCATACGGCAGACCCACGGCGAATCGGCCAGGCTGGCGCAGAATGTCTACCCCCTGGTGCGCCGCCCCCGCCCAAGTCGTGGTCACGAGGGTCAAGGTGAAAAGCAGCCAGTGAATCCAGGGCCGGACCGGCCGGTCCACCTCTGCCTCGACAGGCCTGGGCAGCAGCACGACCTGGGCGCCGAGCTGCTCATCCTCCTGCACCAGCGGCATCGCGTGTGGGGCAAAGGCCTGCTCGAGCTTGCGGTAAGCATCAGATGCGGACTCTCGCAGCCGGCCGCGGAAGACCCGCGTGTTCCCCTCCTCGAGGGCGATATTTACGTTCATCACGTCACGAACCGCCTGGGGCTGATCCGCCTCGTGAAGCATGCGGAGCTGGCCACCCGGTTCTTCGGGCGGGGCGGGCCCCTGCCGGGCCGGCGCAGGACCCAGCACTTCCCACAGCACCCATGCGCATAGCAGCAGGACAACCCAGAACGGCCAAGAGCTTCCAATCAGGGGCCCAGCGGGCAGCAGGAACACGACCACCACGGGAAGCAGCACGACCAGCATCCAAAACAACCTCGACCACACTGAGCGCCCTCTATCAGACATCAAAAACCCTCCGACCATCCCAGCAGCCCGGTGTCACCGCACTGCCGGCAGGAACCACAAGCTTCAACCTGAAGCACGCCGCTCTTCTCATTGGATGCGTACTTCGCTCACCATCTTCGGGGGTGGTTGCAGAAACCCAGGCCAGGACAGGTTGCTGTTACGCTGTCCTGGCCTGGGGAGGAGGATTCAAGGTGCCAGATTCGGAGGTGGGCGTGCCGAGCTCCTTGGTGTCCCGCCTCGCGTTCAGTACGCACAGCCGGATCCGCCGTAGTAGTACCCCGGATAACCGTAGTACCCCGGATAAACCGGGTAGGAATCGTAGTAGTATGGATCGGGCACGTATCCGTACGGGTCATAGGACGCATACCCGCCGTAGTGGCCTGGATAGGCGTAGTAGCGCGGATACGCGTAACCGTAGTACCGTGGATAAGTGTAGTATCCGCCATACCCGCCGTAGTAATGCCCTCGGCTCCCCCAGTACCCGTGCCGGCCGCTGTAAGTGTGGCCGCCGAAGCCGAAGCCATAGTGGCGACCTGATCCGTAGTGGCCCCCAAAGCCGTAATGCCGGCCGGAGCCGCCGTAATGTCCCCCGAAGCCGCCGTAGTGCCCGCCCGAGCCTCCATAGTGTCCGCCAAAGCCGCCGTGATGCCCGCCGCCGGAATGACCGCCGCCGCCATGCTGAGCAACGGCTGCCGGCGAAACGACAAGCATGCTCGCAACGAACCACAGCATCCAGGAAGAAGCGCGGTGACCTGTCATGGTGCACCTCCAAGCCAGATCCCCTCGCCACACGCCCACCGGCATCTCCATCGATGCCGGGAGCAGGTGTGTCCTCATAAGATTAGATGCGTCCGAGTCGGGTTTTCTTTGGGCGTCAGGTCAGATAATGCATGAGCCCGTACTGCAAGGAACCGCCGAAGAAGCCAGTGGCTGCGACCAGCAGGGCGCCCAACAGCAGAGCCGCGCGGTAGGCGCCCCGACCGCCGTGCTCGCGGCGCGCGGCCCGTTCGCCTAAGAACAGCATGACAGCCGACCAGGCTACGGTCGCAGTCCCGAGCCAGCGGTGCGCGGTCACCACCCTCGAAGCATCGGCCAGCTCAAAGCCGCCCCAGAACCAACCCAGCAATGCGGCCCCACCGGCCCCGATCGCCCCAACCCAGATACAGAAACGCCCGGCGCCTGCGAAGACAGGTCTTCCGGTCAGGAACAGCAACGCCTCGGCCAAAGCCGCGCCGATGATCATTGCGATGGGAAAGTTCACCGCTGGTGGGTGGAACTTGGCCAGCATGGGGATCAGATCGGCGAAAAAGCCCTTGGGTTCCCCTCCGCAGCAACCGTGATCTTGGCCGTGGCCGTCCACCTCTGAAGCGGGATGCGCCGAGTCTGCCTCGGCTTCGTGGTGATACGGATGTCCGGTCGTCGGCGTCTCCTGATCCGCACGTTCAGCCGTTCCGGTGAACGAGGCCAGCCGCGACTCGTAGCGTTGCGGGTGGGCCTTGAAATCCATCAGGCACTGCTCGCAACAAAAGCCTATCATCTGACCCTGATAGAGGTACGTGAAGGCCGGATCCACCCGTTCTCCCGGCATGACGGGGCACTGAGCGTTGACCGCGGGCCTCGTGGCGGGGGCCTCAGACAGGGCGAGGCAAACGCCTGAAATGCTGGTTGTCGCGAAGAACAGGACTACGAGGTGTTGTCGCGTCAAGGTGACCTCCATGCCGCCCCCTGCTGGGCAACCGCATAACCGCCCCGTCCACACCTACGTCGCCAGCGTGCCGTATCACCGCCCCGGGGGCTCTCTGGTTGAAAGGATCATGGCTCATCCTGCGAGTCGCCGCACTCCAGGGACCGGGCCTATTGTGAGGCCGGATACGGCCAAGACGTCCTCCGCCGAGACCGAATAGACCTCCGCCTGATCCAGGGGCAATTCCACTGTGAAAGTCGCGCCTCGGCCTGGACCATCGCTGACGGCGGTGATCCGCCCGCCGTGAGCCTCGACCAGGTGCTTGGTGATCGCCAGGCCCAGGCCCAAGCCGCCGAAGTGCTGCGTCACCGCCCGGCCACCTTGCTCGAAGGGAACGAAAATGTGGGGCAGCAACTCGGGCGCGATCCCCTTGCCGTGGTCGCTGATCTCGATTCTCAGCCAGCCCTCGGGCGAAGGGGGGCGATCCGCAGAGACTCCGCCATCCGAAGCCCCGCAACGAACTACAACCCCTCCTCCGGGTGAGCTGAATTTGACGGCGTTGTTGATGATGTTCCACAACACCTGCGCCAGGCGAGTTGGATCGCCCTCAAGCTGACGCCGGCCGACCAAGTCGGTGATGATCGTCACCGATTTGGATTCGGCCGCGGGCCGGCACATCGCCACAGTCCTCTCGATCAGGGCATGAACATCCACGCGCTCCAGGCGCAGGGACAGCTTTCCGTTGGAAATCCTGCTCCAGTCGAGCAGGTCATCGATCAAGCGAGCCTGCAATTCCACGTTGCGTTGTATCATGTCGAAATCCTCCCGAAGCCCCTCGGGCAGATTCTCCCGGTCCTGCCAGTGTGAAGCCATCGCCAAAACCGGCGTCAGCGGCGTACGCAACTCGTGCGACACCGCCGCGAGGAAGCGACTCTTGGCTTGATCAGCTTTTTCGGCTGCTTGCTTGGCCTCCAGCAGCTCCGCCTCGGTCCGCTTGCGGTGCTCGACCTCCTCCTCCAGTCGCCTGGCATAGGAGCGAACCTCGGCCATCGCCGCGTGGACCCGGTTGGCTTGGCGTCGGACGTACTCGATCAGGAGGGTGGCCAGCGATGCCGTGATCACGCACACGACCGGTGCCGAATGCACGTATGGCGGAGCAAACTCATGCACCGTGTACGCGAAGGCAACCGCGGCGGCGGCGAAAACACACGGGAACCAGGGGAACCGGACTATTGAGTATGTCTGCATTAATTGCCGTCCATCTTTCCTCCCTCTACCGCGCTCGATCGGGTTCTGCTTGCCTACACCTACGCGGCAGGCCAGAACTGGTTTTGCTCCTGCAGCCCGCTTTTTCGCTGACGCCGACAGATCTGCCTTTTCCTCAGTCAAGATTATTGACAGCCGCGCTGATGATGTCCTCTTGCCGATGCAGATTCGGTTCGGCCTCTGCCGTTTTTGGGGTGATTTCCGAATCGTGGGGCTTTGCCTTGCGAACATCATTTCAGGCGACTCTCAACAGACGTGCCAGACCCGCGTTCTCTTCGGTCAAGTCGCCAAGTCGAAGCTCGGTCTATTGACTGGTTGTACCAAGGCTTTCCGGCGGACGGCACAGGTCGCAGGCCACGCCCTCGGGTACGCACCCCAAGCACTTGATCATGGCCACGCCATTCTCCTCGTAAATCACCACCTCGTTCTTGCACTCCGGACACATGTGACGTTTCAACCGCCTGTATCTCAACGCCTTTCGGGGCGCGTGGACCCTGGCCGTCCCGCGCAGCGCCGTTTGCGCCTCGTCGTAGCACTTCTGACACTGAATGGGGTAGCCGACGGGCAACTCGGCCCGATCATGCCTACCCATCTTTTCCGTACCTGCACAGCCCAACGCCAGCAGCCCAGCGAAGACGGATGATCGGACAAGATCCGTTCGGCTCAGCACGACATCCTCCGGAAAACGCGATGCAGCCAACCTCAGATGCCGGCCGCGATACTCCGGTGCGGCTCCGCGACATGGATGATATAGCCTCCATCGGTCGTGAACTCGCATTCCTGGCAGCAGCCCGCGTCCGTCTTGTCGAGGCAGGCGAGCACGCGGAGGTCGGGAAGCCTGGCATCAGGATCGATCAGAACGTGTGCCAGGATGCCCCGCGGTCTGCAGATCATCAGGTGTTCGAGCGGCGCCTGCATTGAAGTGATTTCCTTTCCACGAGGGACCCGTTCGAGCGTGTCCGAGCAGATTGGACCTCCCTCGCCTGCAATTAAGCCACCGTCGGAGGACCCTGGCGGGCGGGCCGTTCATACGTCGTGATCCGCCATGAACTTCTGCAACACCTCGCAGCGGCTCGGATCCCCGCAGCAGGTGTCGCGGATGAACTCGTAGTAGAGGTCACATGGGAGGCCGCGGGCCCTCCGCAACGGGCATTTCAGGGCGATTCGGGGCTTGCTGGCCCCGCCTGTGCCGACGAGCGATTGCAGGTACACCTTTCCCCTGCCCGCGAAGCATCTCATCTCGCGATTCAACTGCGCTTCCAGGAGCGAGAGATTAGCACTTGCTTCCTCAGGTGCGATCGGCGGCAACTCCGTGTGGCCCCGAATCCATGGCTGCACCCGAGCATCGGCATCATCGTGATCGATCGCGACACGGGTCATTTTAGACTCCCTCGCATCTGCCGCTTCCACCTAATTGGATGCCCAAGCGGCCCGAAATCTTCGCGAGAGCCTCGGCGGCGCGTTACTAACGGTTGCGGCAGGAGTTTGCCGCACGTGACCGACCCCGCCGAAGAAAACGCCTCCGTCCGGCATCAGATGGTTGTCAGTAGTGCGGTCAGGTGCTTGCGGTTAGGGACTCCGGATGGATTCACAGGCGACGCAATCGATGCGGCAGACGGCACGGCTTTGGCCGCGCCGGGACACGCTGTCTTTCCGCCTGAACGTGGCGATCAACTCGACGGCCGTCCTCGTGCTCGTGGCCTTCTGGACCGTTGACTACCGCAGGGAGAAACATCTTCACCTGGACGAGCAGGTAGAACGATTGTCGGAGGAAGCAAGCACCCTGAGCCTGGCCCACCAGAGACTCGGCGCGAAGGACGCCAAGACTTTCGCGGACTACCTTGATGCCTACTGCGAACAGATGGCGGACGCCGTCTCCCCCGGTCACCACATCCTCGTGTTCGATAGCAATGGCCGGATTGTTGCCCGAGCCCACAGCCGGGCGGAAACGCATCTGGAAGCCAACATGGCCTCCGCCGATCCGGGAGGGTCGCCGCTAATCTTCAGCCACACTGGACAGGACTATCTGGCTGTCGCCGTCCCGTCGGGCCCGGATAGCCGGCTCGTCGTGGCCCAGTCGCTCGCGCCAGTGTGGAGGGTCATCCGTCGGCAGGCGATCAGCCGAGCAATCAGCGTCACGGTGCTGGTTGCAACCGTAGTGGCGATCACGAACCTCTTGCTGGCCCGATGGATACGCCAGCCGATCCAGCGATTGGTGGAGGGCGTGGAGGCCATCCGCCACGCGCGTTTCGACCACCGCGTTCCCCCACTGGTCACGGCCGAAATGCGGTTCCTGGCCGACGGTTTCAACCGTATGAGCGGGTCTCTCCAGGAGACCCGGCACCGCGAACAACAGGAAATGGACAAGGCCCGGCGTATCCACCTCGGCTTACTACCGTCTGATGCCGTCCGGATTCCGGGCCTGTCCGTTCATGCCCGGTATCTGCCCGCCGCCAGCATCGGGGGCGATTACTATGACATTCTGCCCTACGCGGACGGCCGATGGCTCCTGGCCGTCGCCGACGTCTCCGGGCATGGCCTGTCCGCCGCCTTGGTCACCGCCATGCTCAAGGCCCAGCTCAGACAGTTCGCCCGTCAGGCCACTGAGTTGACCGCAATCGTGCAGGCCCTCAATTCAGAACTCGAGTCGCTCGTCGGTACGGAGCATTTTGTGACGTGCCTGCTCGCCCTCTACCAGCCAGCCCCGGCGACGCTCGAATACGTCAACTGCGGGCATGAAGCCGGCATCATTCTCCGCCCGGCCGAGGCGGGCAGGATCTTGCTCAAGAGCGACGGCTTCCCGCTGGGAGTCGTGCGGGACGCCGCCTGGGACGTGCGCCGGATCGCTCTTCAGCCAGGCAACCGCCTGTGCATCCTGACCGACGGTCTGCCGGAGGCCTTGGATTTGGACGGGAACCTCTTCGGTCGGGACAGACTGATGGACCTGCTCTCAGAGACCGCCGATCGTCCCCTCGCTGCGCAGACGGCTGCCATTCTGCGGGAGGTCGGCGCCTTTCGGGGGACCAGCACGTTTTTGGATGACGTCACCCTGGTGATCATCGAACGGGAAGAGACTCTGCCTTCGACACCGGCGGGGAAGGAGGCACCCGGCTTTGCAGAGGTGATATGACCGAGGATCAGATCGTGGAAGGATGTCGCAGAAGGGACCGAACCGCCCAGAGAGAGCTGTATGCGCAGACTTCCAAAAA
>BTUC01000168.1:0-14591 GCA_045863575.1 Phycisphaerae bacterium | reverse complement strand
GCTTCACGCCAATGACGTGATCTTCGATTGGAGAAAGTATCCACAATCGTCTTCAGGCGGATGGGAAAAGGATGGGAAAAGGGGTCGGGATGGGAAAAGGGGTCGGGAATCCTTCTTGACTGCTTTTCGCCCTGCGGGTACAGTGCCTGCATGCCCAGACGACGACGTGAAGCGACTGGCGGGTTGGTCTACCATGTGCTGAACCGTGCGGTTCGGCGTACGCGCCTGTTCGATGACGAGGCAGATTATGCGGCGTTTGAGCGCGTGCTGGAGGATGCCTGTGGGCGGCTGCCTACACGTGTTCTCTGCTATTGCCTGATGCCCAATCACTGGTACCTGGTGTTGTGGCCGCGGGGCGACGGGGAGTTGTCCGAGTTTATGCGCTGGCTGACGGTGACGCACACGCAGTGCTGGCATGCCCACCGGCACAGCGCCGGAACGGGACCGGTCTACCAGGGACGGTGCCCCTTGACACGCGGCGCGGCGAACGCCGCCTCTCGATCCCGCCAGGGCGGGATTGGCCGCGCGTCCAGGGTTCAAGTCCTTTCCGGTTCAGGAGAATGCGCCTCTGCTGACCGTGTGCCGCTACGTGGAACGGAACGCCTTGCGGGCGGATCTGGTGGGGCGGGCCGAGCAGTGGGCCTGGGGCAGCCTGTGCAAACGAAGCCTCCCCCCCGCCAGCCGGCCATCATGGCTGCCCGCCCTGTTCGACTGGCCGGTGCGTCCGCCGCGGGATTGGACGGCCTGCGTGAATCGGGCCCAGACCCCGCAGGAGAACGAAGCCATCCGCCGGTCCATCCGCCGCGGTACGCCGTTCGGTGAGGAATCCTGGCAGCGCCGAACAGCCGTGAAACTGGGCCTGGAGTCCACCCTGCGGCCCATCGGTCGGCCGAGGAAGAGCAACGATGATGAGAGATAAGGGGATTCGACTGTCGGCCCCGTTGCGAGTTCCGGGCCCTCGGGCCCCGACTCCTGACTCCCTTCCGTGCCGACCCCTTTGCGGGTGCTCCCCACCTCTCTTGCCCGTACCTGTTCCAGCGGCGAAGTTGAGACGAGATGCGTGGGGTAATCGACTCCCGACCCCTTTGTTCGCGTCATTGAAGTGCCGGTGGGGAACTACCGGTTGGTTGCAGCCCAATACGCGACGAGCGAGGAGGAAGCGGCCATCGAGCTCTTTTTCGAGAGGGCTGCTAATCCCTTTAGGGAAAGCACGATCATCTTGGCGGACGACGGTCTTGAAGTTCCTGAGAAGCTCGTAGAAGTGGCGGATATTGCGTAGTCTATTCGGATGTGCGGCCGGGTTACGGCTCGCCCCTACGCGTTTTCAGAGGAACCCGTGAGCAAGCAGATCAACTTTTTTGCAAACGCCGTTGATACCGAGAGGATTCACGACTGGCTCCGGCGGGAGTTTCCAGGGCTGGCAGTCATTCGTGGCAATCGTGGGAGCCTTGATGAGCTGAAGTCTCGGGTTGCAGATGATTCCCTCGCGTACGCAGAGATGTTGCTTCTCGTGCCTGGCTGGGCACGCGAACGCGTCGTGCCTGAGAGCGCCGAGTCAGAGAGACATCCAGACCTGTTTGCTGTAGACCTGCACAAGAATCCAGCTATTGAGTACAGCCTTTGTAGATCTGATAGCCAGGGAGACTCTGTCTGGATTGGACGGTTCTACTGGGCCTATGGCGGGGAACTTGCTGCAGATGAACGGCGTCAGATCGATCGGCTCCTTAGATGGGTGCGTACCCAGTCCATTTCCCACCCGGTGTATAAGGCGGTTCGATTAATTAAAGAGACAGCGGTTACGGCTGCCCAGTTGGTGTTCTGGTCGAATCAGGGAACCCAACCCGCTCTTTGGAGCATCAGCTTTGCGCGAGTAGTGACATACTCCCGAGGCACAGCAGACCGGCGCTGCAGGTCAACTACGCCTACGATCAGGCCGGCAACCGCTTTGCCATGGCGTATCCTGGCGGAACGGCCCCCGGCTATACGCCCATGCCCGTCGACCAGGCGAGCCAGATCACAATGGGCAGCAACCCGTTCGTGGAGTACGGCTACCATGGGAACCAGTGGTACGTGGGGCAAAGGAAGACCATCACCAGCGCTGGCGTGCTCTAGTCGTATCACGCCATGAACTGGGGTTACGACTACGCGCGGCGCAACAACCTCATCGAGAACGTCACCAAGGCAGGTGGGACCCAGGCCACGATTGCCTCATACGCGATGGAGCACGACTTCGCCGGCCACCCTTCCAGCCAGACGGTCACCGGCGCGGAGGGTTTCGCCGGCGCGGACCGGACCTTCGTGGTCGACGACCTGGACCGTCTGGTGGGGACCCACTTCGCGGATACGGGTGAATACGAAACGAACTGGCTGGACCTGGTGGGCAATCGGGAGATGTTCCTGGCCCGAAGTGGGGCGGTGTCCACCTATACGCTGGCCGACGGCGCCGAGGGGCTGGCCAACCAGTACGGCACAATCAACGGCCAGCCCGTCGTCTATGACGCCGCCGGCAATCTCATCGTGGACGAGGTTGGCCGGCGGTACAGCTACGACGAGCAGAACCGCCTCACCGAGGTCAGGAAGCCCGCGCCAGACGACACCAGGCATTGGGACAGCCACCGGTTTCGTTACCTCGTTGTAGAATCCATGCACGGTTTCGCTGCACATGCAGGTCCTCATTGACCCGGTTGGGCTGGGGCTGGTTCTCGCTTGCGTCGGGGCTGGCAATTAACGCAGTGGAGAAGCGGAAGTCTGCCGTGGCGGGGTGGCCTTCGGCGCCAGCCCCGGACGGGGCGTCAGAGGGTAGCCCCGGCGCCCAGCCCGGGGAACGGGGACGCGCTGCGACACGTGACAGAGCCCCGCAAGGGGCGAAAGAACCGATTGGGCACGATCGTGGAGACGAACAGCGTACAAGCCGCACCGGGCGCGTTTCTGCCGCCCCTATGGGGCTCTGGCGGCAGGCTGAATGCCGGCATCCCAGGGCTGCGGCGGGTTTGCCCTTGACACGCCGGAGCACGCGACGCGTGCCCCAGGTACCCCGGCGTTCGGCCGGCCGGCGTGTCAGAGGGTTGCGCCCGCCTTCACCCTGGGCTACCTTCTGCCGCCCCTGCCGAGGCTCCCGGCAACGTCGACGGCGTTGAGGCGCTCTGGAATTTCGACGGCTAAGCCTGGACGAACGGCACCGTTGTCAGCACGGCTGTGGATCCGGACGCCGCCGGCGGCGACTTCGATCCCGGAGACTTCAACGTGGCCAACAAGATCCAGTTCACGTTCGTTCCTGAGCCGGCCGGACTGGTCCTGCTCGCCTTCGGCGGTCTGCTGATCGCCCGCCGAAGGTGGCGGGAGGTTAAGAAATCGACGCTTGGATTCAGTTCCCGGCTCCGATTCCACCCTTCTACAGCGTCCAGCCTGTGCGGTAGGCGCGTTTCAGGTAGTCGTTGGCCCGGGCATCATTGGTGACTCGCAGGTTCGGCCCGTCCCAGAGGATCTTCCTGCCCGCCCGTATGGCCACAGAGCCGAGCAGAACCATTTCCGTCAGCGGTCCGGCATAGAAGAAGTTGGCCAGGGTCAGATCGGGTCGTTCGTTTCTGATGGCCGTTAGCCACTCGTCATAGTGGTTCCGGCAACGCGGCAGCGTCGGCTCCGGCGGCTGATATTCCGTGAATTCGTCCGCCGGCAGCAGGTGATAGTGATCGCCGTAGTCGCCCGGTGCAAACAAGGTGCCCTGATCGCCGATGAGCAGCGCACCGCTCACCGGTACGCGTTTGCCGTGGAGAAGATCTGACAAACGGGCATGGACCCAGGCAGGCTTTTCTTGGCCGCCGTCGTACCAGGTCAACTGGACCGGCGGCAGATCACCGCGAGCAGGAAAGTCATACCGGATGACGCTCCAGGTCGGGCAAGTTTCGGAATTGAGTTCCGATACTTGTGCCTCCACGCCGGCAGGGGCGCCCAACTGACAGGCCATGAACGGCAGGTTGGCGGTGTGGCAGCCCATGTCGCCCAAGGCCCCCGTGCCGAAATCCCACCAGGCCCGCCAATTGCGCGGCTGGTAGACCTGCGGGTAATAGCGGCGCAGCGGGGCGGTTCCCAGCCACAGATCCCAATGCAGGGTCGAGGGTACAGCCGGAAGGCCGGAGTCACGGTCTTGCCCAAGGGCGGTCCGTACTCGCGGAATGCCCAGGACTGCTGCCGTTCCCTGCGGCCAGGTCGGCCGGTCGGTCCAGACGTGGACTTCGCGGACGGGGCCGATGGCGCCGGAACGCACGATCTCGACCGCCTGGCGGAACTCCGAAGAGGCCGTCCCCTGGTTGCCCATCTGTGTGCACACCTGGTACCGCCGGGCCGCCTCCGCCAGCATGCGAGCCTCCCACACGTCATGGGTGAGCGGCTTCTGGACGTAGACATGCTTGCCCCTCCTCATCGCCATCAGGGCGGCATAAAAGTGGGTATGGTCGGGCGTGCTGACGGTGACGGCCTGGATCTGGCCAGCCATTTCCTCCAGCATCTTGCGGAAGTCGATGTACTTTCTGGCATGAGGAAAGGATTCGGCCTGCTTGTCGAGCACTTCCTCGTCGACGTCGCAGAGCGCCACGATGTTTTCGCGGTCGACGCTGGCGAGATCCCGTGCGCCCATCCCGCCCACGCCGATGCAGGCGATGTTGACCGGCTTTCGGTCTCGATCACGCCAAGACCAGCCACGGCGCCGGCGGGGGTACTCCTTGCTCATGGGCGCGTCTCCGAGTTGACCAGGAGCTCCCCGGTTGCCCATTGCGGCACGTAAGGTGCCAGCTCGCGACGAACCGACGAGTCAAAATCATGGTACATGAAACCCGTGCGAATGCCACCCCATCAACTACAACGATGCTGCTGCTGGTGGCCGTGGATCTGCAGCGCTTCTGGATATGTTTTCTCTCGCTCTTCATTGATTTGTCCGCCAGACAGGGATAACCTGCGCCCCTTTGAGTCGCAGTCTTGTCCGCATCGCGGAGTTGTCCATGCAGCGCGTGTTTTCGATCGGGCGGCCGGTTCCGTTGATCCTGCTTGTGCTCCTGACGATCACCGGTTGTGGTGGCGTGGCAGACCACGGGCGCGTCGCACTGTTCAACGGCCGTGACACCAGTGGTTGGAGGCCCTGCTTCAGCCGACAAAACCGGTGGCAAGTGGTGAGGAGTGTCGAATGGAATTCCGGCTCACCAGATCAGCTCACGCTGCATCCCGGTTCCGGCATTCTCGTCAACGGGCCTTCCGGCAAGATTCCCGACATCTGCACGGTACAGGAGTTCGGCGATTGTGAGGTTCACCTCGAGTTCATGGTGGCCCAACACTCCAACTCCGGGGTTTACCTGATGGGTGAGTACGAGATTCAGATCTTCGACAGCTACGGCCGTCAGAACGTCAGCTATGAGGATTGTGGTGGGATCTACGCCTACTGGCGCGACGGGCACACATATGGTGGCACCGCTCCGCGGACCAATGCCAGCAGGCCGCCTGGCGAGTGGCAGACATTCGATATCGTGCTTCGGGCACCGCGTTTCGATGACAGCGGCCAGAAAACCGAGAACGCCCGCCTCATCCGGGTGATGCACAATGGAACGCTCATACATGAGAATGTCACGCTGGAGACATGGACGGCCGGTCCGCTGGTCACCCCAGAGCGCGCCCGTGGTCCCCTGCGGTTGCAGGGTGACCACGGCCAGGTGGCCTTCCGCAATATCTGGATCAGGCCGCTTCACCTCCCTTGAAACTTATGACGTGACCCGCTCAGCAGGAGGGAGATGTGCCCCATGGTTAAAGAATGGACTACAGAGGAGATCCTGAGCATCGCCCGTACGTTCCAGCCGGCGTGCGTACTGGGCGGCCGGTGCGGACTGGGGCGTTTTTGACGCGTTGACAGCCGAGCCAGCGACGGCCGAGACTCTGGCCGGCCGGTTGGGAGCGGATGCGCGAGGAATGAGGACGCTTCTTAATGCGCTGGCCGCCATGGGCTTGGCACCTGGACGATCGCGTTCCTGCGGCAGACGCCTCACGCGGACCCGTGAATTGATTCCTTCGTGATGGCGGCTAAGACGACCGGCCCGAGTTGAAGTACCCATGGCCAGGAAATGCGGCCTGGCCATGCAGCCCAGTAGGGGGCCGCAATTGTCCCCCCACCCCTGCGGGTATAAAATTGGCAGGCGGCTGCGGCGAGGCGCAACGGGGTGACGAAGCTCCGTCACGGGGTGCTCGCGGAGTCGTCGGTTGGTGGGTGGGCATGTACCGACTCTTTGCCATTGCTGCGGTGGTCGTGTGGCTGGGTGCAATGGCGGCCTTGGTCCGCCGGGATGTCTGGCCGGCCTGGACCGCCCAGGACTTTCCAGAGCTCAAGCCAGGCGAGCTGATCAAATCCACGCGTCCGCAGGAGCAGTTCGGCCTTTTCCGGGGCGATGGGGAGCGGATCGGCACGGCCTGGGGGACGGTCAGTGTCTCGGCCGGCGAGACCCTGTCTATCACCGGCACCGTCCTTTTGACCGGTTTGCCGCTGATGCTGCGGGATATCCGCGTCGAGACCAGCACCGAGTTTGACGCTCAGGGTGAGCTGGATAACTTCAGTCTCGACGTGTTTGGCGTGCCCATGACCATCATCCGCGTTCGCGGCGAGCGGCACGGCATTTACTTCCCGTGCGACATACAGGTGGGGCCGCTCCACCGCCAGGCGAACCTGGAGATGTCGGCCAGCCGGATGATCGGCGAGTCGCTGCGCCCGTTCACGTTCCTGCCGTCGCTGCGCGTGGGGCAGTCCTGGCGCATGCAGATCCTGGACCCCATCTCGGCGGCGATCAGCGGGCGGGCGGAGTTTACCTCCGTGATCGCCACCGTGACCGCGAAGGAGGTTATCGAGCATAACGGTGAGTCAATCGAGTGCTTCGTGGTGCAGACCGCGCCGCAGCAGAGCAAGGCGTGGGTAGAAGCGAACGGGCGGGTGGTGCGGCAGGAGGTGGAAATGCCGGGTATGGGTCGGGTGGTGGTCAAGGACGAGCCCTATGACGAGAGAGCCCGCGAGAAAGCCCGCGAGCGTGTCCGCTCAACTTCTTTTTCGCAGGGGGGCTTTGGGGGACGATATGGCGACCGCGATTGAGCTGCGCGAAGTGACCAAACGCTACGGCCAGTTTACGGCCGTCAGCCACCTCGACCTGGAGATCCGGGAGGGTGAGCTCTTCGCTTTCCTCGGACCCAACGGCGCCGGCAAGACCACCACCATCAAGATGATTACCGGCCTTTTAAGGGCGGACAGCGGCCTGGTGTCCGTCTGCGGCCACCGCATGGGCATGGATGGGCGCATGGCCAAAGCCCAACTGGCCTATGTCCCCGATCAGCCCTTCCTGTACGACAAGTTGACCGGCCGTGAGTTCCTCGAGTTCGTCGGACAGATGTACGGCCTGCCGCGCGACGTCATGCAGACGCGGACGCGCGACCTGATTGGCCGGCTGGAGATGGGCGACTTCCTCGATCAGCTCACCGAGAGCTACTCGCACGGCATGAAGCAGCGGACCGCGCTGGCGGCGGCGCTGCTGCACGAGCCGCGGGTGCTCATCACCGACGAGCCGATGGTGGGGCTCGATCCCCGGACGGTGCGGACGGTGAAGGATCTCATGCGCGATATGACTCGCGCGGGGCGCACGGTATTCATGAGTACGCACACGCTGGAGGTAGCCGAGGCCGTGGCCGACCGGATCGGCATCATCCGCCATGGGCGACTGGTGGCCATCGGGACCCTGGAGGAACTGCGGACCCAGGCCGCGGAGAACGCCTCGCTGGAGGACATTTTCCTGAAGCTGACGGCTGACGAGCAGGATGTGGAGGCCGAAGCGATTCCACGGTGAGGAACCGGTGCCACATGGAGACGACTGTGCCCAGGGAGAGCACGACAGCGACGGCCACGGTGATGCTTACCGGCGGGAACCTCCGCCTGCTGTTGCGCATCCGGCTCCGGCAGATCCACAACCAGATCGAGCAGGCGCGGCGTCACCGTCCGCTCAAGCTCATCGGCTCCATCTGCTCCGTTCTGCTGATCTGGGCCGGGCTCTACCACCTGCTGCTGGGCACGCTACGGCTGGTGCATCACCAGACGCTCGAGGCGATCGTTGCCGGGCCGCTGATCTTCACCTTTTTCTTCCTGGCCCTGACCGCCATGCTGGCTTTCTCCAACGCCATCCTGTCGTACGGCGCTCTGTTCCGGCGCTCGGAGAGCGCCTACCTGCTCTCCAGCCCCCTTGATCCCCGCGATGTGGTGATCATGAAGTACATCGAGAGCCTGGTGCTTTCGAGCTGGTCGCTGCTGCTGCTGGGGCTCCCGCTCATGTTGGCCCTGGCGCGTACGTACAGCGAGCCGTGGACGTTCTACCCCTTGTTTCTGGGCATTTTTCTGTTGTTCATTCCCATCCCGGGCGCGTTGGGGCTGCTGCTGGCGTGGATCGCGGCGATGGTTTTTCCCAAGACGCCGCGGCGGATGATCGTGCTGATCGGGATCCTGGCGGCGGGGGTGAGTCTGTGGTGGATGTACGACCTGCTGCGCACACCGATGACCTCCAACCGCTGGTTGAGCCAGTTCTACGACCGCGTGGGTCTGATCCAGGGCGCCCTGTTGCCGCACACCTGGGTCTCCAAGGGCATTACGCACGCCTTGCAGGCCCAGGCTTCCGAGGCGTCCTTCTATCTGTTTGTGACCGCGGCCAACGCCCTGTTCGCGAGCGTCGTGGCGGTGGCGGTGGTTTCCCGTGGTTTCATGCCGGCATTCGACCGGGCCCAGGCCTCCGGGGCGAGGGGTGTGCACCGCTCCGGCCGTTTGATCGCAGGCTTCGGGGAGGTCGTCTTCGCCTATCTGCCGTGGCGGCAGCGCATGCTGGCCGCGAAGGACCTGAAGAGCCTGTTCCGCGATCCGCTGCAGTGGTCGCAGATGGCGATTCTGATCGGACTGCTGGCCCTGTACGTCAGCAACGTGCAGCATCTCTGGACGGACATGAGCAATCCGCGGCTGCAGATGCTGATCGCTTTCCTGAACCTGACGGCCGTCAGCCTGATCCTGGCGACGTTCACCAATCGTTTCGTGTTCCCGCTGGTGTCGCTCGAGGGGCAGCAATTGTGGCTGCTGGGCTTGCTGCCCGTGCCGCGGGGCCACATTATTCTGGCCAAGTTCCTGTATGCGTTGACCATTACCGGGATAGCGGCCGTCGCGGTGATGGGTGTTTCGGTCTACAAGCTGGAGCTGCCGCGCCCGCTGGCCATCGCTCACATCGTTTGCAGCACGGCCATCTGCGTCGGCCTCTGCGGAGTGAGCATCGGCGTGGGCGCTCGGATGCCGGTCTTTCACGAGCGCAACCCGGCGCGCATCGCCGGCGGATTCGGTGGCACGGTCAGTCTGCTGCTGTCCATCGGCCTGGTCGTGGCCTCGCTGGTGGGAGTGGGCGTGATGAGCGTTCGCGCGACCGGTGAGGACTTCGGTGAATCGCTCACGCCCGAGATGCTGGGCTGGCTGACCGGCGTGGTGGCTCTCAACGTGGTCGCGGCCGGCGTGACCCTGTTCGTCGGTATGCGGCACTTTACGCGGATGGAGTGCTAAGGCTTACGCAGCAGCGCGTGCCACTGCTCTGTGAGTACTTCAAGAGGTACAAGGAACTGTTCGAGGTATCCAAAGCACTGCTGACAGAGCAGTGGTACCCCAAGCTCACGCTTTTCCGAGAAGCTCCTCGATCCGATCGAGGCCCTTGCGGATGTTGTCCATGCTGGTGGCGAACGAGAGGCGGACGTTGCTGTCCATGCCGAAAGCTTCGCCCGGCACGAGCGCGACGTGGGCTTTTTCCAGGACCTTGGCCGAAAAATCCAGCGATCCCTTCACGCCCAGGGCCGCATAAGCGCCGGACACGTTCGGGAAGGCATAGAACGCGCCGGTCGGCCGGACGCACTTGACGCCCTTGATCGCGTTGAGCCGTTGGTGCATGTACTCGGCGCGTCGCTCGAACTCGCGTCGCATGGTCTCCACCGCTGATTGATCGCCGTTGAGGGCGGCCGCCAGGGCGTGCTGGTTGAACGTGGCCGTGCCGCTGGTGGTCTGGCTCTGCATCTTGGCCATGGCATCGATGATCGGCTGCGGGCCGGCCACGTAGCCGGCGCGCCACCCGGTCATGGAATACGTCTTGGAGCCCGCGTTGAACGTGAGCGTCTTTTCGTAGAGCCCTTCACGGGCGGCCGCGAAGCTCATGAAACGCTGGTCGCCGTAGATCAGCCGGTCGTACATTTCGTCGCTGAAGACGATGATGTCGTGTTTGGCGACCACGTCGGCTACGGCCTTCACCTCTTCGGGAGCGTAGGTGAAACCGCCGGGGTTGCTCGGCGAGTTGAAGATCAGCACGCGCGTCTTGGGCGTGATGGCCTTTTCGATCTGTTCGGCGGTGAGCTTGTAACTGCGCGACTCATCGCCGACCACGGGCACGACCTTGGCCCCGGCCAGCTTGATCTGCTCGGGATAGGAGACCCAGTAGGGCACCGGCAGGATGGCCTCATCGCCTTCCTCGAGCAGGCACATGGTGGCCAGGTAGAGCGCCTCCTTACCGCCGACGGTGATCAGCACCTGCGAGGGTTTATAGTCGAGGCCATTCTCACGCTTGAGCTTGGAGCAGGCCGCCTCCTTGGCCGCCAGGATTCCGGAGGCGGGCTTGGCGTAGCCGGTGTGGCCGGCGTCCAGCGCGGCTTTGCAGGCATTCTTGATCGGCTCGGGCGTGCCAAAGTCCGGCTCGCCGGCCCCGAAGCTGACCACGTCGATGCCCTGCTTCTGCATCGCGGCCGCTTTGGCGCTGACTGCCAGGGTCGCCGATTCCTCAAGCTGCTGAATCCGCCGGGATAACTTCATGAAGGACGCTCCTTGAGCTCCGCGTTATTTTGCCTAGGGTCCGGCTCGGCCGAACGGGCTGATTCTATATCAGTCAGGGGCGGGTGCACAAGCCTGGCGCGGACGCTCACGGATGGCCCACGAGCCGGTCGTACTCGGCGTGCGAACCGATCCAGAACCAGACGAGATCCTCTCGGTCCTGCACCGCCAGCGCGCGGTGATGAATACCTATACGAGCTGAGCAGAAACGGCCTGCTCTCTTGAAGTGAAGCGATGCATGCCGACCCTTATTCTATGATAACCCGGAGGCTACAACAACTTCTGCCGCACCTTGGTCGAGAACCCAGGTGATTTGTGCCGACGCGTCGCGCAGGATGGCCGCGGGCAGCTCGTGCCGGTCATCCTGGATGGTGGAAGCCAGGATGCGGGTCATGACTTCGGCTTTGCCCGAGCCGGTGACGAGGAACAGCAAGTGTCGTGCGGCGGCCAGGAGCGGAAAAGTCAACGTCATGCGCCAGGCGTTCTGGCTGGGGGCGAAGTTGGGGACCACCAGTCGCATCGATTCGCGCAACGCCTGCGAGTCGGGGAAGAGGCTGGCGGTGTGTCCATCGTTACCGATCCCCAGAAGGATCAGGTCGAAGGCCGGTATGCCGCTGCCACCCGCCGTGACGACGGAGCGGATGGTGCGTTCATAGAGATCGGCAGCCGAATCCAGGTCGCTCTCGTCGGTCGGCATACGATGGATGCGGTCGGCCGGGATGTTCAACGGCCGCAGCAGCTTTTCCATGGCCATACGGTAATTGCTGTCCGAATGGTCCGGCGGGACGATGCGTTCATCGCCCCAGAACCAATGGACGCTGTCCCAGGGGACCCGCTCACGCCAAGGTGGCTCCGCGAGCAGTGAATAGAGCTGGGCGGGTGTAGAGCCGCCGGCCAGGGCCACGGATCTCGAATCGCCCGGCCAGGCAAGAGTCTCGACCACACGACTCGCGGCCAGCCGGGCGGCTTCCGCAGCGTCGCTCCCGATGAGCAGGGTTTCGTTGGCTCCTAGCGGCACAAGAACTCCCGTCTCTGATTGGATAGAACCGTGGTGCCGCCCGGAACCGTGCTTTGGCTCGGCCGATCACCCCTCGAGGCAATCGCGGAACGCGTCCGCCAGCGCGCTCACCCCTTCAACCACCGCCTCCTTGGTGATGCACAGCGGCGGGGCGATCTTGATGGTGGCACCGTGAAGCCCGACAGGGGCGAAGAGCATCAGTCCGCGGCCGACGGCATTCCAGGTGATGCGCCGGGCCAGCTCGCGGTCGGGGGCCATTTCCGTACCTTCAACCACGTGCACGCCAGCCACCAGGCCCTTCCCGTGGATGGCCCCGATTCGCTCGTCGAAGGGCTTGAGCTGCTCCCAGAGCTCGTGGTGCAGCACCTCGCCCAGATGGGCCGCGTTCTCGACGAGCCCCTCCTTCAGAATTAAATCGATGTTGGCCAGCGCGGCGGCCATACAGACCGGGTTGCCGGTGTGCGTGCTGGTCATTGAGCCGGGGGGATACAGGTCCAGCAGTTCCGGACGTCCGACCACCGCGGCCACGGGCAGCGAGCTGCTGATGCCCTTGCCCAGGCACATCAGGTCCGGCAGGACCTCGTAGTGTTCGAAACCCCACATCCGTCCGCAGCGCCCGAAGGCCGCCTGCACTTCGTCGAAGGTCAGGACCACCTGGTTCTCATCGCAGAAGGCGCGAAGCTCCTGAATGTACTTGACCGGCGCGAAGCTGGCCCCGCCACCCTGGTACGTCTCGGTGATGACGCCGGCGACGCGGCGCGGCTCGATGCCGGCGTCGCGCAATGACTTGCGGAAGCTGTCGAAGCTGATGTCCACATGCCGGAACCCGTCGGGGAAGGGCACCTGCACCATGCCGGGGTCCAGGTGGCCGATCCACTCCTTGAGACCCGGGATGCCGCCGATCATCTGGGCGCCCATGGTCCGGCCGTGGAAGGCGTGCGTGAAGCTGACGATGACGTCTTTGTCGGGAGCGATGCCCCGGCCGTGCGTGCGCATGAGCTTGACGGCGCACTCCGTGGCCTCGCTGCCGGTGGAGAGCAGGAAAGCCTTTTTGAGGGGCTCGGGAGCCAGCTCGCACAAGCGCCTGGCCAGGGCCACACGCAGCTCGTTCGGGAAGCAGTAGTTGTGCAGCAGACCGGCCTGAGCCTGCCGGACGATGGCCGCGGCAATCTCCTTTCGGTTATGCCCGGCATTCGTGACCAGCACGCCGCTCGAGAAGTCGATCCACTTGTTGCCCGCGCTATCGTAAACGTGAAAGCCCTCGGCGCGCTCCCAGGCGATCGGCGGCTGGCCCTGCATGGAACGCGGCTCATACTTCAGCGAGTCGGCCAACAGAGCTCGCGTCGATGACGCGGGCAAGGGCGACACTATCCGACGGTAAGCCGTCTCGACCGGATGAGAAGGAATCTCGAACATTTCTGGATCGCTCATGGTGGACACTTTAACCTATCGAAGCCCAGTCTCAAGGAGGGCAAACGGTGGGAAAGCAGCTATAATGAACGGTTGTTCAGGGCCAACATCTGCTCGGGGGTTCAGGATTTATCGGCCGTCTTGACGTTCCTGGGGGGGCCGGATAGGTTGCTCTTTTACGTCGACCGCCGATGGCGAAGGATTGTCTCGACGTGGGATCCGGATCGATCAAGCACTACTGTGGGCTGTTCGGGATCTATGGCCACCCGGACGCTGTAAAACTCGCCTATCTGGGGCTTTACGCGCAACAACACCGCGGCCAGGAGTCGGCCGGCATCGTCACCATGGGCGACGGGCCGATGCAGCGCCATGCCGGCATGGGGCTGGTGACGGAGGTGTTCACCCCACGCAAGCTCGAGGAGCTGCGGAACCCGATCGCCATCGGCCACGTGCGTTATTCGACCACCGGCTCGTGCTGCGACACCAACGCTCAGCCGCTGCTGGTCAACTACGCCCGAGGGCAGGTGGCGGTGGCCCACAATGGCAACCTCATCAATGCGGCCCTGTTGCGGCGTCAGTACGAAGAGCACGGGGCCATTTTCAACACGACCTGTGACACCGAGGTGATTGTCCATCTGCTGGCCAAGCCCAGCCATTTGGAGAAGGATAATCACCTCGCGCATGTGCTCAGTCACTTGCAGGGGGCTTATTCGCTGCTGTTCCTGTTTCCTGACCGGATGGTGGCCGCGCGGGACCCGTTCGGGCTGCGGCCGCTGGTGCTCGGGAAGATGGACAATGGCGCCATTGTAGTAGCCAGCGAGACGTGCGCGTTCGACATCATCGACGCGACTTACCTCCGCGAGGTCGAGCCCGGGGAGATCGTCTCCATCAATGCCGATGGAATGCGCAGCCAGCGGATGCCCTTCGCCAACGGCACCAAGCCCGCGCACTGCATCTTCGAGCAGATCTACTTTGCCGATCCCGCCAGCGACGTCTTCGGCGAGAATGTGCACATGCTTCGCCAGGAGATGGGCGCTCAACTGGCCCGCGAGGCGCCGGTGGAGGCGGACCTGGTCGTCCCGGTTCCCAACTGCGCCCGTTGCGCGGCCCTGGGCTACGCCCGCGAGAGCGGCCTGCCCTACGGGCGTGCATTTACCACCAGCCATTACGCCGGCCGATCCTTCATCATGCCCGACCAGAACCAGCGCAATCTGGCCGTCAAGATGAAGCTGAACGTGGTCAAGCCCAACGTGCTCGGCAAGC
>BTUC01000167.1:0-14664 GCA_045863575.1 Phycisphaerae bacterium | reverse complement strand
GCCGCCGCGGCCCTCCACCAGACGGCTATAGCTGCCGGGGGCGAGGTCAAACCTTCCCGTTTCCGCGAGACGCCGGGCAATCAGCCAGCGCGCCTCGCTGTCACCCATGAGATCGCCCGGTGACGTGGCGGCGTAGAGCAGAGAAAAACAGCCGAATACCAGCAGAGCTTCTCGTGTCGCGGACATGAGAAGGGCACCTCGTCGGCAGATGGCATGCCGTGCCGGCCAGCCGGGCGTGGCGCCTCAATCTCGCCCCTCGGCCAGGCTCCTGAATTTCCCGGACAGAAACTTCAGTATACCTTATCCGCTCGCGAAGACCAGAATGGTGTCAGCGGTCGCGGGCGGGTGCGTGACAGGATCGGCGGGGTATCAGAGCCGCATCGCCTAAACTGTCACGGGCCCTCGCGGTTCAGCGCGTGGCGTTGACGCTGTCGTTCTTCTGCTCTGCGCGGGTAGAATACCGCGACTGACTCCGCGGGTAAGCTCTGGAGGATTCATGACCCGAGTCTTCGCTCTCAGGCTGGTATGGTTGTCGGCAGTCTCCTCGCTGACCGTGGCGACAGCCGGGTGTGGCAATCTGGATTATGCCTTCTCCGCCATCGCGGGACAGTTTCGGCTGCTCTCCTCGGTGGAACCCATCGAAGTCGCTCTCGAGGATCCTTCGCTCAGCGAAGAACAGCGCGACAAGCTGGCGTTCGTAGTGCGCGTGCGGGACTATGCGGAGCACGTCATCGGGCTGAATGCAGGCGACAGCTACCGCAGTTTTGCCAACCTCGGGGATGAGCCACTGGCGTGGAACCTGTCGGCAGCGCGCAAGGATGCCTTCGAGGCCTACTTCTGGGATTTGCCTCTGGTCGGATCGCTGCCCTATCTGGGCTTTTTCGACTACGACCAGGCCCTGGCCGAGCGCGACCGCCTGGTGGATGAGGGCTGGGATACGCTGGTCTACGAAGTGGATGCCTACAGCACCATTGGATTGCTGCCGGACCCACTCACCTCCGCGCTGCTGCGCCGGGACCGCATCTCACTGGCCGACACGGTCATGCACGAACTGCTGCACAATACCATCTTCAAACCAGGAGAAACCACCTTTAATGAGTCAATGGCCACTTTCGTCGGCCGGCAGGCCGGCTTGGAGTTCCTGGAGTTCGAGTACGGCGCTGGATCGGATGTGCTCGTGGAGGCCCACCGCAACTACCAGGACGAGGACCGCCACGCCGCGTTCATTGCCGGCCTCATCGCGAAAGTCCGCGCGCTGTATGACCAGGATCTGAGCTCGGAAGAGAAGATCGCCCAGCGAGAGGCGATCTTCGAGTCCGGCCGACAGCGCTACGCCACCGAGGTTCTGCCGTATTTGCATGACCGCACAGGCTACGAGACGTACACGACCTTCAAGTACAACAACGCCTTTCTGCTGGCCAACGTCCGCTACAACAACGACCAGGATGTCTTTGCCGCCGTCTATGAGATGACCGGCCGCAATTGGGCGGACACGTTGGGCATCTTTGCCGAAGCGGCCAACGCGCCCATGCCGTTCCAGTATATGCGCGACGTCCTGGGCTACTGAACCTCACCGCTGAGAGCCTGTACCAGCAGGCCAGGAGAACGGTCGGCCGCGGTGTGCCACTGCTGTGCTCACAACGGCGAAGCCGGGCTAAGCCCGGCGAAGACGTGTCAGCAGTGGTCGGGTACCACAGACGCTCCTCGTGCTATCAGCACTGCTCACGCAGCAGCGGCACACTCCCTACGGGGACAGGCTCTTAGCGAGCGGGCCAGAGTTTGGCCGCATCAATCCAACCCAGACCGTGGAAGAGGAGCACCAGGCCGGCGGTCAGCAGGACCAGGGCGGTTACGCCGCCGATTCTTTTGCCCCACAAGGCGCTGCTGCAGAGATCCTCTTCCGAGCGATGGCTGATGATGAAAGGCCGCTCGACTGCCTCCGGCTGCTGAATGGCGTGGTCCTCCGAGACTTGCCCCAGGACGTATACGCGCTGCCCCACCGGCATCACCGACTCATCGTAATGCAGATGTCCGCCGAAGTGCGTCGGCGACAGGCCGTAGGCCGGGCTGTCGGGTAGTGGGCCATCCAGGTCGGCCAGGCCGTCGAGCAGATCTATGGAAGCGCCGGCAGGACGGACGACGACCGCACCGGTCCGATCGCGGACGCGGAAATCGAGCTCACCGCTGTTGGAATATACGGTTCGCGAATGGTGCTCTGTCACCGTTCGCGTGTTGCCTTTCGAGTCGCGCTCCGTGCGCTTGGTGGTCCAGTGCTCGGTGACGCTGCAGCGAAAGGCGACGCAGGGCACGCGTGCAAGGTCCGAGATGAGCGGCTGGTCCACCTCGACGTGGCCCTTCACTTCCACCATGGCAGCGCCTAAGCCCGGGATGTCGCGCGTGTCGATGCAGGGGACGGCCATGATGGTGTCGTAGCGCCGCGCTGAGCGGCGGTAGCCCAGCAGGTAAACCAGCAGTGACCCCAGCAGGCAACCGCCGCCGACGGCCAGGACCCGCGGGTCTGGCTGGGGCGGCATGGAGATCTGGCTCAACAGCGCGATCACTTCAAGTGCGTACCATCGGCAGCCGCGCGGTACAGTTCCAGACCGGCGTAGACCTTCAGATCGATGGCGGCTCCGTCACTCGATCGGCCGCGGAGCCAGTCGTGAATGTGAGCCAGGCAGACCTCATGCACGGTGATGCTCTCGGAGCTGTCGCCGCCGCCTGGGCCGACCTTGCGCAGGCCGCGGGCCAGCAGCAGCATGACCACTTCATCGGCCAGACCCGCGGAGGAGACCCCGTCCGCCAGCACGGTCATCTCACCGGCCTCGTAGCCGGTCTCCTCCAACAGTTCCCGCCGGCCGGCGGCAATCAGGGACTCGTTTTCCGCTCCCGCCTTGTCCCCCGCCAGTCCCGCCGGCAGCTCCAACGTGAGCCGCCCCAGCGGCGGGCGATACTGCTCCACCAGCACCAGTCGCCGGTCATCGGTAATCGCGACAATCCCGACCACCCCGCTGGTATTCTTGCGGGTAACGAATTCCCAATGGCCTTCCGCCACAGCCCGCAGATGACTGCCTTCCCAGAGGATACGTCTGCCTGAATCCATGATTCCTGTCCTGCACTCTCTCCAGACGCGACAGTCTATCCCAGCCTGCACGTGAACGAAAGCGGGCGACGCCCGTAGGGTCTGTGGAGCCACGGAACCCCAGGCGCCGCGATGACGGGGGCGGTCTGGCCGGACATCCATCGCGTATAGAGCATGCACCGCTTGACCCCTCCCGCGGAGGCCCGGAAAATGACTGCACTGAACCGCAACAGCAGGGGGTACGAAACGCGGCGGAATAAAGAGCCGGAGCGAGTCGCTTGCTGCCCCTGAACAGCGCTGCGCGTCTCGACACTCGGCGTAGCTGACGTGGGGTTCGCTGCCGAAGCGTGGAGAGTGCCTGACGCCGGTGATGTGCGAGCTTGGCGGCGATTGACTGGCCTCGCAGTTTTTGAATGCAATCACGGATGTCGAACCACCAAACCCCGATAGTGGTCCTGGGATTGACGATCTGCGCCTACTGGTTCTGCGTGGGCGTCATGATCATGCGCGTTCGCCGCAACGCGCAAGGGGTCCGCCGTGTGCTGCTTCCGTCCCATCCGCTCGAACGGCTCATGTGGTTCCTATGGCTGCCTCTGGTGCCCCTGTGGATGCTCACCCCCTGGGCGGCGCTGACAAGCTGGGGAAGCGCCCAGCCGCTGCTCACCGAGCCGTACAGCCGGGGACAATCAGGCGCACTCCTTTTTCTGAGATGGGTGGCTTCCTCCGTCGGCGTGGTGTGCCTGTTGCTCTCCATCTGGGCATGGCGGCACATGGGCCGATACTGGCGCATGGGGATTGATGCCGCCCAACGCAGCCCGCTCCTGGTCCACGGGCCGTTTGCCAAGGTCAGGCATCCGATCTACGCACTGAGCATACTGCTGATGGTCTGTTCGGTCATCGTGCTCCCGGTACCGCTCATGGGCGCGATCGCGGTGGTCCATATCTGCCTCATGCTGCTGAAGGTGCGCAACGAGGAACGCTTCCTGAGCGAGCGGCATGGACAGCTCTACGCGGATTACTGCGCCCGAACGTGCCGGTTCCTGCCGTCTCTGCGTGTCGGTTACAAGATATCGCCGCCTTCTCCCACGAACGCCGTCAGCCGGGCAGTCGGATCGGAGCACCGGCCGGAAGAGCCGGGGCATCAGGCCGGCTGGGCGCTCAATGCCTTTCAGCGCGCCATGCTGTTATGGGAGGAGGTTCACCCGTACAACGCGATTCATGCCCTGCGTGTGGCGGGTCCGGCCGATCCGGCCACGTTGCGGGCCGCCATCGAATCCGCCTGCCGGCAGGCGCGCATCGGTACCCTGCGCATTCACGAAGAGACGCAGACATATCGATACGGGGAGCCGGGCGCGGTGCCGTTGGACGTCCTGCCCGAAACCGATCACGCGGAGCGCACGCTTGCAGAGATCATCTTCGATGGACTCAACACCCGCTGGGCTGATGAAGGACGGCACCCCCTGAGGTGGATGGTCTTCAACGAGTCTGGAGCAGAACACCACCACGTCATCCTGGTGTACCGCCACGCGGCGGCCGATGCGAGTGCGATCGAGCTGCTGTTGTCCGCCGTCATGAACCGCTACCTCGGATGCGCGGATTTGAAGGCGTCGACGAAGTTGAGCCCCATGCCGCCGGCCACCACCACAGGCGCAGGCTTGTTGAGCATTCCTTCGCTGCTGTGGGGCTTCGTACGTGGGCTGACGCTCTATTTCCGCTTCCGGCACATGCACAAGATGCCGGACGAAGCCCAACTGGGCGACGAGACGGCCGTTATCCTCCGCAGTCTGCCGGAAGATGTGCTGGCCGGCCTCGCAGAGACGTACCGGCCGCGCGGCATCGGCGTCAACGACATCTTCGTGGCCGCCCTGGCTGCCGCCATTGCCGACCGAACACCACACCGGCGCAACCGGCGACACCGACATCAGATCGCTATCGGCACCATCGCCAGCACGCGCAGCGCCTCCTGGCGGTCGCAGGATCCGGCATTCTTCGGCGTGTGCCTGAGCGACCAGGTCGTGATCCTGAAAAACCCGGACCTGCCGTTTGACCAACTGCTTTCGCGAGTGGTTGCCCAGACGCGACGCCGGAAGACCTCCCGGCGTCCGGAACGCGCCGTCTCGGCCATGCAGGGCTTCTTCATTCGGAACGTCTGGCCGCTGCTGGACATCCCCAACCACCGCCGCAGCTACCGGAAGCTGCTGCCCATCTGCGGCGGTGTGAGCACCTACAGCGTCAGCACGTCTCATTTTGGGCCCGCGGCGGACCGGATCACCCGGTATCTGCGCGCCTGCCCGCCCGGACCAGCCACGCCGCTGGCTTTGGCGCCCACTTTGTTCAAGGGGCGGCTCGAGCTGACACTGGTGTACCGGATGAGTTGCCTGCCCCCTGAGAAGGCCGAAGACCTGATGGATGGTGTCTGTGACCGCGTACTGTCGCTGCTCCGGCCGAGCGGGTCAGGCAAGGCGCTGACCGCAAGCAGCCCCAGCGCAGACGCGGTTCTCTCTGGAAACCATGAAGTACCTGTGTGAAGGAGGACCAGGAAGTGATGTGGATGTTGGATTCACGGACCATGCGTCGCTGGGTCATTTTGAGCATGGTCGGCATTGCCTGCCTGAACGGATGTATCGGCGTCGAACTCACGCGCTTGGACTACGAGCGAAACACGCTCGGAGAGATCCCCAAGAAGAGCCCCCCATTTATGCTCAACACGGGGGGCGCCCCTCAAGTCTACAACATTCTCGGACTCAACGACGAGTACTCACGTGGGCTCATCGATCTCACCGACAAGATGATCGCGGCCGGGATGCACGCAACGTGGATCAACGACACCGCCTGGCAGGGCCTCGGCCTGGAGATCCAGCAGGCTTACGAGAACGGTACTCTCTCAGGTGATCTGGTCTTCGTCGGTCACAGTTTCGGGGCCGACGATTGCGTGAAACTCGCCCGCCAGCTCAACGAGAAATCCATCCCGGTCAAGCTTCTGGTGCTGATCGACTCCACGTTCGCACCGCCCATCCCGCCCAACGTGGACCGTTGCCTGCACCTGTATATTCCGACCCTTTTCGGCGATCTCTTCCCCAACACATTCGCCGGCAATCCCGTGAAAGCCGAAACGGGCAACACGCATACGCAGGTCGTGAACCGTCTGATCGACTATGTGAACTTCGGCGCTGCCGGGCTGGAGACCGACCATTTCTCGGTCGATTCCAGCGCGGTCATCCACGAGGCGGTGATCGAGGAAGTTCGGGCCTATGCGGGCGCCCGATAACTGAGCCGAACGGCCGGCACGGAGGCCACTGCTACAGACGCGGACGTCGTTAAACGAAGCTGCATCAGGAGAACGGTTCGGCGGTGAGGCGGCTCCAGGACGGCGATCAGTTCAAGGCTCTGCGCCCCGCGCAGGCCAGCTTGCCGTTCTCCTGGATATGCAGCAGCATGGCCAGCGGTTTGGGCCGTTGCAGGAGGTCGGCGAGCGTGTAGCCATCGAGAACGTTCATGAACCCGGCCCGGGCCTCTGCAAACACACCCTTCAGCGGACACTCCACGGAGATCGGGCAGGGCTCCCGGCGGGAGCCGAAGCAATCCGCGAGATTGAAATTCGGCTCCGTCGCCCGGACCACCTCGCCGATGCGGATGGTTGCGGGGTCTCGCCCCAGCCGCAGCCCGCCGCCGCGTCCGCGCGTCGTCTCCACCAGGCCCAGACGGGCGAGATTGTGGACCACCTTGATGAGGTGATTACGGGAGATTCCGTAGGCCCGACTGATCTGTCCGATAGATGCCAGGCCAGTAGTGTGCAGCCCAAGGTAAATGAGCACACGAAGCGAGTAGCCGGTGTAGAGCGTCAAAGTCATGTTCGTCTCGCTGGGCACTATGTTAACGTGCCAGTGGTTAAGTTACCAGCCCCTCTCTACATCAACATGGACTTATTCAATCTGTCCTGACCCATTTTAGCCAGTCCTGCCGGTATTCCTCCAAACTTCGGGAGTTTACCTGGCGCAAGGGGGCGGCGTACCGGCTTTGAAGCGGCGCCGGCTGACGAATCGCGACCCAGCAGAATTCCAGGGCCTTGGCCCCTAGCTGGGACAGGTCCGGGGCCACGAGGCCCCTGATGACCCCATTACGGACCAGTGGCCAGTGTTCAGGCCACCCACCAAAGGTGATCAGGCCCAAGCCTGGCGGGAAAGCCGATTCCGGGGGCAGCCCCCCCCGGATCGGCCATGGCTCCAGCGCCACCCAGGCGGAAAGCCGCGGGAAACGCTCCGACCGCTCCCCCACAATCCGCCGGGCCTGGGCCGGGTTGGCCTCACAATCAATCGAAGCCAGCAGGTCGATGCCCGGGTGATGGACGATTTCCTGCTCGAAACCCATACGTCTCTGCAAGTAATCCGATCGTGCGTTGCCGGCATGCAGCAGCATGACCGAACCCTCGGCGCCGACGATCTGGACGGTCATCTGGGCCAGCAGCCTGCCGATGGCCTCCTCGTCAAAACCCGCATGGGCCATCGTGACCGGCTCAGGTCCCTGACGAATCATGGACACCAGCCGGACACCCTGAGCGTGCAGGTCAGTCATCACCGGCCGGAGGAACTCCGGATCCGTCACGTGAATGCAAAGCCCCCGCATCTTGCCGTCGGACAGACTTTTCAGCAGGTGGAGTTGGTCCTCGGGCCGAGAACCGTCAGGGACCGCAAAACGGACGTCGAGGTTGGGCCGTAAGGCCGCGTAGCCCTGTGCTGAGGCCTTCAAGGCCGGCCAGAAGGGGTCCTCCGGGCCGGCCGCCACGAAGGCAATGTATCCCGGCTCGGGCACCGGCCCGGCCGGGAGACGTGAAGGCGGGGTCGGATCGACCGGATCGCAGCCGGTCAGAATGGCCAGGATGACCACGAGAGGACCAGTAGCCGTCCGCCGGATCTGATTCATGCTGTCCCCTTTCGTGGCTGCGATTCTAAGCAGGAACCCAGGAACGATCATAGTGAAAGACCGCCGTCCTACACAGTAAGGGACTCTGCGGTTCGACTCAGGGGACGGCAGGTTGATGAGAAGGCCGCGTTCGCTCGACACGTCCTTACGCACTGGGATTATCGGCGCCGCAAGGGACGGGATCGGGCCTGCGGCAAAGCCGGGCCGTCATTTTCGGTCGGCTCGCCAATGTGCCCATAACTGCTGGCTGGTGCGCTGCTTAGCAGATTGTGAAGCTACTCATCGGGCAGGGTGGGCTGACCGATAGAGAGATCGGAGTGGCCCCTGCGGCCAGACCGACTCCACCAGGTGCGCGTGGGCGGGAGGCCGGCGCGCGGCAACCAGCGAAAAGGACTTCGATATGAACCAGAGCATTAAGCCCGGGGAACAGCGCATGCGCACGCGCGAGCAGTACCGGCTGGGCATTAGAGCCTACAGTGCTGGCCGATACGAAGAGGCGATCGCCTACCTCCAGCCCCTCACGGGCGGGAAGCGCGGCGTTCACAACGCGCTGCCCAGTCGTTATTACCTGGCCCAGGCCCATTACCGCATGGCCGTGGACCTCTTCGAAGCCCGCCAGTTTGACGATGCCACCCGCCATTTTCAGGCGGCCGTGCGGGCCAACCCGTCCGGCGCCGGCTATGCCCGCTTCCTGGCCGTCTGCCACCTGGAGAATGGTCGATACGACCAGGCCGTCCACGAACTTCGCGCCCTGCTGGAACGCAACGCGGACGACGCGAGCACCCGCATTCGCCTGGCGCTCGCCCAGTTCCAGCAAGGCAGCCCCACCGAGGCCCAGGCCACTTTGCGCGAAGGCCTCCGTCTTCAACCCCTGAACGCCGAACTGCACTACCAGCTCGGCGTCATGCAGGCCGCTGAAGACGAGATGGCCGACGCCGAGAAACTCTTTGACCGAGCCGTCAAACTCGAGCCCTCGCACGCGGGAGCCTACGAGCGACTAGCCCAGTGCTGCGCCCTCTCCAGCCGCCACGAACGGGCCTTGCGCTACCTGGAACGGGCCCACCACCTCGAGCCGGCCAATGCGCGGATCGGGCTTCAGCTCAGCATGCTGGCCGGAGCGATGATCCAGGCCGGCCGTCCGGTGCACGTGCAGTGGCGGGTGAACCATGCTGCACGGCGCCCCGACGCCGCGGATCTCGAACGTCTCGGCGAAGCCATTCTGCGCGAGCCGGAATTCGTGGAGGCGTTCCTCTCCCTTCCGACGACGGAAGTGGATGAAGAGGTCTTCTCGACACTGGCCGCCGTGCTCGAAGCGGCGTTGCGGCAGCATCCCGAGTACGCCGACCTGCACTATCACTGCGGGGCGGTGTACCGTCGGCTGGGCGCCAATGAGGCCGCGCTGCGGCATGCTGAAAAGGCCGTCGAACTGAACGGGCAGTACATCAAAGCACTCATTCTGCTGGCGGAGCTCTACGGCCAGACGCAACGGCCGGCGGCGGCCGTCGAACGGCTGGAGCAGGCCATCCAGGCGGGAGCGAACCTGCCCGACCTGCATTTCCTGCTCGGGCGACTGCACCAGTCCGGCGGCCAGACCGACCGGGCACGCGAAGCCTATCAGAAGGCGCTGGAACTGAACGAGACGTATGAGGCGGCGCGGCAGGCGCTGGTCGCCCTGGCCGATTAGGGGAAAGTGATGTCGTATCTTCTCGAAGTGCTGGGGCGCGGCTGGGTGGGGCCGCTGGCGGAAGTGTTCCGCAGTCGCCTGGAGCGCGTCGGCGCCGGGGACCGCCAGGAGCTGTCGGCGCGGCTGGAGCAGGAGCCGCACAGCGCCGAGCTGCACCTGGAGCTGGGCTTCCAGCAGCTCAAGGCCGGGCAATCCTCGGCCGCCCGGGATGCCTTCGCGGCCGCCAGCCGCCTGGACCCGCTTTCGCTGGCCGCCCGCATCGGCGCCGCCTGCTGCCTGGAGCAGCTTGGCCTCCTTGAAGAGGCATCCGACCAGCTCAGCGCCGCGTCCGACGTCGATCCGCGCGACCCGGCCGTCCAGTTCGGACTGGCCTATTGCCACGAACGACTCAACCGGATGGGAGAGGCCGTTATCCACTACCGCGAGGCGCTGCGGACCTGCCCCGGTCTGCGCCCGGCGCGAGAACGGCTCTCCGCCATCCACCTGCGCCAGAATGCGTTGCCGGAGGCCCTCGAACAGTACGAGGCCATGCTGATTGAGGATCCGGAGGATGTGGACCTGCACCTGACGCTGGCCAACCTCCAGTTGCGGGCAGGAGACGCGCCGCGGGCCGTGGAACTGTATGAGCGGGCGCTGACCATTGATCCGGACAACTGGCAGGCGCGCAACGACCTGGCCGAAACGCTGGAAAAAGCCGGCCTGCTGCGCGAAGCGATCGAGCAGCTTCACCTGCTCGCGGCCCGGCAGCCGGGCTTCGCGGATACCTACGTGCGCCTGGGCGACCTGTACGCACGGGTCGGCAATCACCACGCCGCGCTGGAATCCTACCAGCGCGCCTCGGACATCAACCCTGGCTACCTGGAGGCCACCGTCAAGACCGGCACGCAGCATCTGCGCGCGGGGCGATACATCGATGCCGCCTCGTGCTTCGGGCGGGCCATCGAGATCAACGACCGGCTGCTGGTCGGCTATGTGGGCCTGGGCGTGGCTCAGCATGAGGCCGGCCGTGCGGAGGATGCCCGCTCCACGTTTGATCTGGCCGCCGGCATCGAGCCGAACACCACGCTGCTCTATACAGAACTCGCCCGCCTGCAACTCAAGTGCGGTGTTCAGCAGGAGGCGCAGCGTTATCTGCACACGGGGGAAGAGACCGGCTCAGGCGCACTCGATGAGCCCGACGCGCTGGAGTCGTCCCCTCCGGCGGTCGATCCGGTCGAGGACCTGATCGAGCGCCAGATCGAGCGGCACGAGGACGCCGCCGCGGACCATCCCGAGCATCCCGACATTCACTACCGCCTGGGCCTGCTGCTGCGCCAGCGCGGGCGGATCGAAGAGGCCCTTGGCCATTTCCAGGAGGCGGTGCAGATCAACCCCTCCTACACACAGGCCTGGATCAAGCTGGGGCTGGCCCTCTACGAGGACGGCCGTACGGATGAAGCCATCCACGCGCTGCAACAAGCCGTCGCGTTGCGCCCCGAGTACGTCGATCTGCACTACCGGCTCGGCGTGCTCTTCGCCAACCGCAGGCAGTTCGAGCTGGCCGTCGAGCACTTCGACCGCGCCGTGGCCGGCAACCCGGAGAACGTCGAATTCCGCGAGCACCTGGCGCTGGCCCTGGAAAACATGGGCCTGGTCAACCGCGCCAAAGCCTGCTGGCAGCGCCTCTGCGAAATGGCGCCGCACAGCCCGCAGGCGGCCCGTGCGCAGGCGGCGCTGCAGGACGAGTGAGAGCGCGGCGATGGGCGCAACCCCATCACCTGGGGTGAAGCACGGCTTCCTCCCGCCGCTTCTATTAAGGACCTGTGTCTTCAAGTCTTTGCCCCCCGCGTGGTTACTGAGGCTTTGCGGTGTGGCCTTGGGTTCGAATGGTCAGGATGGCTTTGTGGTGAGCCGATGAAAGCCTCTGGTGTTCGAATGTAACCCGCAGTACAATAAGGAGTTCTTCGGGAGCGGTGTGCGATGGCGAATTCGGCTCGACAAGTGACCTTGACGTTCGGCGGCGATGCGTTCACCAACGGGCGCGTGCCGCTCACGCTGCTGGCCGAGAAACTGAAGACGCTGCAATCCCTGCTCTTTCACGCAGCGGCGACCGTGAGCCGGGACAAGCTCGCGCGGCGGGGGCAGTGGGCCAACCGGTATCGCGGCGCGGTCGAACTGCGTTTCGCCGATGCTCGGCCGGGAAGCCTGGTCATCGAGGCCGAGTTACCTGTCGAGCAGGTCCCCCCGCTGAGCGACGAGTTTGACTTAGGGCGACAGGCGCTCGATCTCGCCTATCGGTTTGCCGAAGCACTCGATCGGTCAGACACGGCCGCTCTGTTCAAGCTCGTGCCCGATCGGCAGGAGCGAGCGTTGCTGCTGCGAACAATCGAGAGCATCGCTCCCGATCCCGCGGAGAATTACACAATCACGTTCGCCAACGGCTCCTCACAAAACCGTGGCGTCAGCCTCACGGGCGCGAGCCGCCTCCGGGCCCGGATGCTGCTGCTACAGCAGGCGGTCGACCAGGCCGAGTCGGCGCGCGAGGCAACGATCGTCGGTACACTGACGAAGATCCACTACGACGTCGGTCCCCAGAAGATCGCCGTACGCGTCGGACCGGGAAACGAAGTGGATTGTTTTTACGATGATTCGCTCCGCGAACAGGTCTCAAACCTGTGTGCCGGAAGCATCGTCGAGGTTGTGGGAATCGCCACCTTGGATGTTGAGGGTCGTGTGAAGCAGATCGACGCGGTGACCGGCGTTGAGGCAGTCAGCATGGAACCGGTCCGAATCTCCAGCTTTGAACACGGAGGACGCCGCTACCGCTTAAGCGAGGCGGTGCCGGTCAGCGTCGAATTCGCGGAGGGGGTCTGGGCATACCACAACGAGGCGCTGGGTATCCGGGGCTATGCTGATCGGCGAGAAGACGCATTGCGTGAGCTGCACGAAGCGTTCGATTTCGCTTATCGCGATATTGGCACCGCCGACGAGACCACGTTGATCGGCAGGGCGATCGACATGAAGCGAGAGTTTCAACGACTCGTGCAAGGGAACGGGGGCCTCTGACCATGCCGCGCAGCGCCCGGGAGGTGGCAGCTAACCTGGAGCGTAAGGGGTTTATTGCCGACGACGGCAACCATACCTTCTACCGGCTGTTCGTCGACGGAAAAAACACGGGGATCCGCACCAAGATCAGCCACGGCGAGAAGGAAATCCACGACGGCTTGCTTTCGCAGATGGCGAAGCAAACGCGCCTGGTGAGGAAGGAGTTTCTCGACCTGATCGATTGCCCGATGACCGGGTCGCAGTACATCGAGTTGCTTCGCGAGCGTGGCCATCTTCCGTAAGCAGAGGGTGCCTCGGGGCGAGACAAGCCGCAACGACCGAACAACCAGAAACAACTCGGCAAGACCGTCTGGTGCATCGCCGCTGGCCCAGCGTTTTGGCGGAGACGACCGGAAGGTGCAGCGGGTGCTCGCCCGACTGGTGAAGTCGGGGTTAGTGCGTCATCTGGGTGCGGCGCGAGCAACGCGCTATGAATTGACGTGAGGCTGGAGTGTCGGGATTCACGCGTTTAACAGCACGGCGCGACGCAATCCCGACACGGTGTCGGGATTCGTGTCGGGATTCGCCTGATTGTTCCAATGCCGACAGGTTTCGCGACCCGGTGGCGGGAATCAGTGTCGGGATTCGTCACGAACCGAGGAGGTCGCCTTCTACGAGGCGCTGGCGGAGAAGGGATCGGCCAGGCAAGTGATGAAGTCGGCCACCCTCCGCCTGATGCCTGCCACGGCGTAGTGACCACGAAGCCCGGGGCCCGCGAACTGGCGGAGATGGTCAAGCGGATGCCCAAGCTCGACTGGACGCACGCGAGAGCGTGCGGGCCGACCTGCGGCGGAAGGTGCGGCGGCTCCTGGCGATGTACGGGTATCCGCCGGACTTGTCGGAGGATGCCACCTGGCTCGTGCTGAAGCAGGCGGAGCGTTCGACAAAAGCGTCCGAGTGAAGATGCGCCGTCCATAAGCGGCAGCAAGCGCGGGCGGGCATGGTTCTGTCGCCCCTACGGGGCTCCGGCACGTTGGTATAGGCCTCGGTATCCCAGGGCTGCGGCGGGCTGGCGCCCGCCTCCGCCCTGGGCTACCGTCTATCGCCCCTGCCGGGGCTCCCGGTTCCGCTGGCGTGTACCGCCTTTGCCGGGGCTACGGCTGACTGACTTCTGTCGCTCCTGACTGGGCAGGTTTACGCTATGGGCGGAACAACAGCGGGGATCAGAACATTCCTACCGCCGGATTAACCTGTTGGGCGTTGAACCCCGTTGAAGCTCCGGAGACCCGTGCTCAAGCGACGTTGCCCGACGAGTAAGAGCGCGCCGCCCGACGTCGAACCCACGCAGCTCCGACGGAATGCTTCTTCTGCTTTCGAGGGTGGTGGGGGCAGGTGGTCAGTCCTCCAGGGCGGGCACCAGCAGCACGTTGTCATCCCCTTCGGCCCGGAGTTCCCGCTCGATTTTCGACATTTGGTTCGCATACTCTGACGCTCGCACACCCGCGCGCGACGGGATGACGACGATGTACAGCCAGTCGTCATCGAGCTTATAGCTGCTGATCTCCAGCTCGATGCCCACATTCCGGGCGTCGGCCAAACGCTTCTCGACCTTCTTCACGATGACGTCGGCCTGCTCCTGGGTGCTGGGCATGCCAGGTCTCCTGATCAAAACGAATCAAAGACGGTGTTCATGATCGAGACGGCCTCACGTGCGTCGCGCGCAACGCCATACCAGGACACGGGCATCAGTTTATTTTATGCGGGGACCACGGAAGTCGGCAATCCTTGCCGACAATCTCCCCGTCGCTGATACCTTCTCCACCAAGCTCACTTCATTCCCGCGCGGGCCAGGTCGCTCCAGGTGGTTCGCGCGTAGCGTCGTGCGAGCAGCCAGGCCAGCGCCAGCAGCACCGGCGCGGCTGCCATCAGCACGAGCGGGTCAGACCCGAACCAG
>BTUC01000166.1:0-14876 GCA_045863575.1 Phycisphaerae bacterium | reverse complement strand
GTTGACACGCGCGTACAATACGACACAATAATCCACCGTAGGAAGACAGGGATTTCGCCGGCGGTCCGACGGACCCGTCGGCTTTTTTTCTTGGGCTGAAAACCCAGCCGCCTTGCGCCCGGCAGAACAGGACAACCAAAGATGGGAAAGGTTCAGCACACGACCTTCAACAAGACGGATGCCATGCGGCCCTGGACGATCGACGACGCCATGGAGCTGTACAACATCCGCAACTGGGGCTGGCCGTACTTCTCGGTCAACGCCGAGGGAAACGCCTGTGTTCATCCGCAGGGGCCCGAAGGTCCGACCGTGGATCTCAAGCAGGTGGCGGATGAACTCCAGCGCCGCGGCATCCAGTTGCCGATCCTGGTGCGCTTCTCGGATATCCTGCGGGCCCGCGTGGAGGCACTCAATGAGGCCTTCCGCCACGCGATCACCGAGTACGGCTACAAGGGACGCTACATGGGGGTTTACCCCATCAAGGTCAACCAGCAGCGGCACGTGGTGGAGGAAATCGTGCGCTACGGCGGCCCCTACCAGTTCGGCCTGGAAGCCGGTTCCAAGCCGGAACTGCTGGCCGTCCTGGCCCTGCTGGACTCGCCTGAGCCGCTCATCATCTGCAACGGCTACAAGGACGAGGAATACGTGGAGATGGCGCTGCTGGCCACCAAGCTGGGCAAATGCGTCATCATCGTGGTCGAAAAGTTCAGCGAGCTGGAGTTGATCGTCAGCCTGTCCCGCGAGCTGAACGTGGTGCCGCGGATCGGAGTCCGCGCGAAGCTGTCCAGCCGGGGTTCAGGCCGGTGGGAGTCGTCCGGCGGCGACCGGTCCAAGTTCGGCTTGAATGTGACCGAGCTGGTTTCGGCCATCGACTTTCTCCGCGGCAACGACATGCTCGACTGCCTGGAGCTGCTGCACTTCCACCTGGGCAGCCAGATCACCAACATCCGCTCGGTGCGTGATGGTCTCCAGGAGGCCTGCCGCATCTTCGTGGAGATGCACAAGCTGGGGGCCAACCTGCGCTTCCTGGACGTCGGCGGCGGGTTGGCGGTGGATTATGACGGCTCGCGCACCAACTTCGTGAGCAGCACGAATTACTCCATGCAGGAGTACGCTAACGACATCGTCGGGGCCATCCTGGACACGTGCGAGGCCAACGACGTTCCCCACCCGGTGATCGTCTCTGAATCCGGGCGGGCCATCACCGCCCATCATTCTGTGCTGCTGTTCAACGTGCTGGGGACCAGCGCATTTGGCGAGGCCTCCGTGCCGGCGGACCTGCCCGAAGACGTGCCTGATCCGCTGGTGAACCTGTACGAGGTGCACAAAAACATCACGCGGAAGAATTTCCAGGAGGCTTACCATGACGCGCTGCACTACCGCGACGAATGCATGAGCCTGTTCCGCCATGGGTTCCTGTCGCTCAAGAACCGCAGCGTGGCCGAAGCCATTTTCTGGTCATGCCTGATGAAGATCGCGCGCATCGTGCGCGAGGCGGACTACGTGCCGGACGACCTGGAGGGTCTGGAGCGGTCGCTGGCGGACACCTACTTCTGCAACTTCTCGTGCTTCCAGTCGGTGCCCGACTTCTGGGCCGTGCAGCAGCTCTTTCCCATCATGCCCATTCACCGGCTGAACCAGGAGCCGACGCGGCGGGCCGTGCTGGCCGATATCACCTGCGACTCGGACGGCAAGATCGACAAGTTCATCGACCTGCGCGACGTGAAGCACGCGCTGGAACTGCACCCGCTCAACGGCGAGGACTACATCCTGGGCGTGTTCATCACCGGCGCTTACCAGGAGATCCTCGGCGACATGCACAACCTGTTCGGCGATACCAACGCCGTGCACGTGCGCATCCAGCCGGAGGGGGGCTACCGCGTCGAGCACGTGGTCAAGGGCGACACGGTCGAGGAGGTGCTGCGCTTCGTGCAGTACTCGGCCGAAGACCTCATGCACCGTCTGCGGCAGAACGTCGAGGCGGCCGTCCGCGCAGGAACGATTTCGTTTGAAGACTCGCGCCACTTCCTCGAGAAGTACGAGATCGGCCTCGAAGGCTACACCTACCTCGAACGCACCGACTGATTTACCGCTGGTCGCCGAACCACCGGGCTCCGCGAATGTGATTCAAATTCACGGCATCGCATCGGGAGGCCTGGAGGGTATTCCAGAGCGTGAAATCGTCTGTTACCACAAGGTATCGCTTTCGCCGCGCGAGCTCCAGAATCCCGGTGTCCGTCACGCCGAGCCAGGCAAGTCCCGGATTGCGCAGGAGCTCATCTTTGTCCACCCAAAGCTCACGCGTCGCACTGACCAGCCGCAGCAGGGTTGCCGTGTGAGGGAACGGCCGGCCGGCGCGAGTGTCGATGCCGAGGTTCGAAAGCTCGGCAAGAATGTGGGGAGTTGTGATGATTTTGTGAAAGCCCATCAGGAAGGCGTGTAGCCAATCAAAATCATCAGAACTGAACCGTTGTGTCCGACGGAGTTTCTCGATCGCATCGCGATTGTGGAGGCCTACAGCGTAAAGCAGCAACAAGTTGGTGTCCACGAGCGCGCCGCGGGAGGCGTATTGCTGAACCAAGTCTCTCAGCCACTCTTCCAGATCACACCTCGCGGATCTTCATGGATTTGACTTCGCCGGAATGTGCATCCACTCTGAAGATCTTGTACTCTTTCTGCCCAAAGACATAGGGGGTATTGGCGAAGTAACTCAAGGTGATCAGCCACTCCCGTCCATCCTCACTGAGCTCGACTTCCTCCAGCCGTACGGAGTGGATGTTTCCTAAGAGGTCCACCGCATAGCTTGCGGCACGATTGGTAGCGTCTTTGGCTGAGATCTGTGATGATGAGGAGGGTGTCTGGGCAGCCATATGAAATCCTCAGGTAAGCGGGTTGTCACCTGTTCCCATTATACTCGAGACGAACTGGGCTGTAAGGTCCCACCCAAATCGTCTCCGGCTCCATCTTCACGTAGTTATAACCCGAGATCGGCTTTCCGACGGCTCTGGACCTAATCTCTCCCGCCTGCGCGACATTAAGCTTGTCCAGCTCGCGCTCGGTGATGGCCAGTATTTCCGGCAGGGATGCATTGGTGGGCCACCCAGCAAGCGCGTGCCTGTCTATCTCCCGCGCCGGGTGTCGCAAATAGAAGAACGTGCTGGGCTCCTGGAATCCGCACAGCGCGATCGGCTCACCGGGAGCAGCCACGCCATTGATGGCCTCAGCCAGGTTCCGGCTGAGCCTGAACGGCTCGAGTGCGGGCAGCAGGTACCAACCGACGGTCCAATGAAGCGCCACACACGAGATCACCGCAGCGGCCAGCGCACGGCCGAGCGAGCGCCGAAGAAGCCAGCCGGCGAGCGCAAAGCCGAGAATCAGCGCCAAACCACTGGCCACAACTGGCCAGCCCCAGCGCGGATCCCAGCGAACGGCCGCGGCCGCCATCCCTCCTGCGCCCAGCACGATCATCACGCCGGCCCAGAGCCGCCACACGCGCTTTTCAATCAGCGGCAGCGCCGTCCACGGCCGGGCGGCGCGGATCATCTCCTCCAGCATCCAGGCCAGCAGGATCATCAGCGGCACGTAGCAGGGCAGGATGTAGTGCGGCAGCTTGCTGGCGATGAGCTCGAGCACAAGCCAGGGAATCGCCGCCCAGATCAACAGCAATCGGGCCAGAGGCTCCTGCCGTCTGCGCTGTACGCCCAGGAGCAGGGCACCGGGAACGAGCGGCGTCCAGGGCAACAGCCCGCCCAGGCTGATCAGCAGGTAATATCCCGGCGGGCCGGTGTGGCCGTGAGGGGCGTGGGCGATCCGCGAGAGCACCTCGAACCAGAGGAACTGCTGCGCGAATGTGCCGCCGGCGTGCCGCGCGATGTAGAGGTACCAGGGCGCCGCGATCAACACCGCCAGCGGACTCCACACCCACCAGCGCCAGTTGCGCAGCCACGAACGACAACCGGGCGTGGCCAGCAGAGCCAGGCCAAACGCGCCGGCGAACACGAGCGTGGCCGGGCCCTTGGCCAGGATGCCCAGGCCGATGGCCAGCCAGTAAGCGGCGGCGCGGGTGTGGAGAACCCCCCCCGGCCCCCCCTTGGTAAGGGGGGGAGAGCTATGTTGTGCGTGGGGGGGAGAGCGATGTGGCGCCAGGGGAGGAGACTCTGTAGCGGCCGGCCTCTGTGCCGGCCGCTGTGTATGCGGATCGCCTCTTTCCAAGGCAGGTTCGTCCGCGTCTGAGAACCCCCCCAACCCCCCCTTGGTAAGGGGGGGAGAGCTGTGATCGGCGAGGGGGGGAGGAGTGCGGTCGGCGGGCGGGGGAGAACCTTGTGATGCAAGGCGGGCAGGGGCGGCCATGCGCCAATGCAGCAGAATGGCCGTCAGCGTGCACAGCAGCATGACCGCATCCGTGAGCAACATCCGCCCGACAAACGCGGGCAACCCGGCGGTCATGAAAAGGATGCCCGCCAGCACACCAGCGTGACGGCCAAACATCGAAGCCGCCAACGCCGCCACCAGCACGGCGTTGCACGCACTGGCGAGCACGGGCACCAGACGGGCCTGCCACTCGCCCGTGCCGAGCAGTTTGAAGCTTCCCGCCACCAGCCAATACAGCAGCGGCGGTTTGGCCAACCAGGGTTCCCCCAGATACCGCGGGATGAGCCAGTCGCCGCTTTCAGCCATCTCTCGGGAGACCTGGGCATACCACCCCTCGTCGCGGTCAAAGAGGCTGACCTGTATCCCCGGCATAAGAATCACCAGAGCCAGCACAAATACCAGGAGCGCAGCCGGCCGTCCGATCGGATCCAGCAGTCGTGCGCATGGGTCCGGGCTCTGGCCATTCATGCGTGAAGCCGAGGCGGGTGAACGGGGCGTTCCGCGCACGCCTCCCGGGATCTCATTCGTTCTGTAACCAGTGTCAGGCATCTGGGTCGCGCCATGGGCATTGCAGGTCCGCTTCTAATCGTGCGCTGCCGGCGCTTTGCGGCGGCTACCTGCGAGACGCTATATTCAGCGCCAGCGTGCCTGGCGGCAAGCTGGAGTAAACGCGTGAATCGGCTAGAACTCTCCCATTCCGAACCACCCACGGCGGGTACCTCGTCGGAGACGGCCAATCCGGCCCGAAAGCGCCTGTTGCGGCAGGTGATGGCGGCAGCAGCCGGCGTGCTGATTACGGGAACGGCAATAGTCGTCGCGGCCACCTTCGGACCGGCCTGGCGGGCGGGCCGGGCACTGTCCTCGCCCGAGGCGGCTACTCGCGGTGATGCGCTGACGGAAGTGGCCAACGAGCGCTACCAGTGGCTGGCAGATGACGTCCTGTCGTTATTAGAGCAAGAGACAGACCGGGAACTGCTCGACAAGGCGGGGTATGCAGCCCTGCGCCTGCGGGATCGCCGAGCGATCGAAATCCTGCGCCGCCGCGCCGATGCGGGCCCGGACGATGTGACCCGCGCCCGGCTCGTGACGTACGCGGCGCGTCTGTCGAACCGCGATCAGATTCTACTGCCCTGGTTACAGAGCTATGCGGCTTCGCAGGAAGCCTGGCGCTCGGCCGGCGGGGCAGTCGGGCTTCTGGAACTCGGACGGTCCGAAGCCGGACCCCTGCTGATCGCTCAGGCGCGGAGTGCTGGACCAGAGCTGCGCAGCTTCGCGGTGTTCGAGCTCCAGCGCATCTTCGAACCGATGATGCAGACGGTGGGCCAGCCGATGGACTGGCGGAGGCTGGAGCAGAGTCTGCCGGCCGATCCGCGGTGGACAGCCCTGGCCACGTTCTGGGAGCGGTACGCCAGCGACAGGTTGCTGGCCGACGTGCTTGATCGCGTGGAAGGCTTCGACCCGGACTGGCAGATGTTGATCCGCGTGCAGCACGCCCGCGAGCACGCGGAGGAGCTGCTCTACTGAGTGGCGCCGCATGGCCGTCTCTTCGAGGGCTCCGTGGTTGCCCGAGGAGGGCCGGCCGGTCGAGGCCAGGCATACGAAAACTGGAAGGTCGGTTGTCTGCCAAGCCCCCACCCCTGCCCTCCCCCGGAGTACCGGGAGAGGGAGAGGGATCAATCGATATCGTCGTCAAACAGATCGTCGGGAACGCCGTCGCCGTCGAACGCAGCGGTGCGGATGCGGTCCGCCTCCGCCTGGCGCATGGCCTGCCACTCTTCCGCGGAGATGAGCACCTCGCGGGCCTGGCTGCCCTTGTACTCGCCGACGATGCCGGCGGCGGCCATCTCCTCGATGAGCCGGCTGGCCCGGGAGTAGCCGATGGCCAGGCGGCGCTGAAGCAGGCTCACGCTGCCGCGCTTGGTCTGGAGCATGACTTCCACGGCCTGGTCGAACAGCTCGTCGCGCGGGCCGTCAATCGACGCACCGGCGTTGCGGAGCTGCATGAGTTCGGGGTGAAACTCCGGCTTGCCCCGCTCGGTCAGGAAGTTGATCACCGTCTTGAGCTCGCTGTCCTCGAGATAGGTGCCCTGGGCGCGCACGAGCTTGGATGAGCCCGGCGGCAGGTAGAGCATGTCGCCCGAGCCCATGAGCACCTCGGCGCCGTTCTGGTCGAGCACGATGCGCGAATCCATGCGCGACGCGACACGGAAGGCGATACGGCAGGGCAGGTTGCTCTTGATCAGGCCGGTGACGATGCGGGCCTCCGGCCGCTGCGTGGCCACGATGATGTGGATGCCTACCGCCCGGCTCTTCTGAGCCAGGCGCGACAGGTGCAGTTCGACCTCCTTGGCCGAAAGCATCATCATGTCCGCCAGCTCGTCGATCATGATCACGATGTAGGGCAGATGCAGCGGAATCTGGGCCCGCTCTTCTTCGGTTGTCGGCTGGAAGCGGGCTTCCTTTTCTTCACGGGTGAGCCGGTTGTAGCCGGCGATGTTCCGCACGCCCGCCTCGGCCAGCAGGGCGTAACGCTCGTCCATCTTCTCGGTGGCCCATTCGAGGATCTTCTCCGCCCGATCCATCTCCGTGACGATCGGGCACATCAGATGCGGCACGTCCTTGAACAGGCTCATCTCGACCATCTTGGGGTCGATGAGGATCAGCTTGACCATGTCCGGCCGCTGAGTCATGAGCACGGACATGATGATCGAGTTGATGCACACGCTCTTGCCCGAACCGGTGGTGCCGGCGATGAGCAGGTGCGGCATGGCCGTCAGGTCGGTCACCAGGGCGTTACCGCTGGCGTCCTTGCCCAGAAACAGCGGCAGGTTCATCTTCTGCAGGTTCAGCCCGGCGACGGTCATCAGCTCCTTGATGCGGACCTTTTCCTTGTCGGTGTTCGGGACCTCGATGCCAACAGTCGTCTTGCCGGGAATCGGAGAGACGACCCGCACGCTGGGCGCCCGTAAGGAGCGGGCGATGTCGTTGGCCAGCGAGGCGATCTGGCTCACCTTGACCCCGGCGGCCACCTGAAGCTCAAACATGGTAATGACCGGGCCGGTATCGATCTCGACAACCTTGGCCTCGATGCGGAATTCGGTCAACGTCTGCTCGAGGATGCGCGCCTTGTCGCGGACCGCCTCCTCCTGTTGCGCCGAGAAGGTATATTCCGGCTCCTGGAGCAGGGCGACCGGCGGGAATTCCCATGCGGCCAGCTCGGTAGGATACGGCCGAGGCGGCACGACCGCGGCCGTCGTGGGCACAAGCTTGGGCGGAGCGGCCACCTTGACCACCATCTTGGGCTCGGGGGTCAGCGGCTCGGCATTGAGGTCCTCGTCATCCTCATCGTCGTCCGCCGCCACCGGCGGTGTTGGCGTGCTGACCGGGGCTACGTCCTGGACCGCGGGCGGCTTGGCCGTAGCAGCGGGCTGGGCGGGCTCGGCTGGAGCGGCAGTGGGCTTTTCCGCGGGCTTTACCGACGCCTGCTCCGGCTTCGCGGGCTTCTCCGCCGTGGCCGTGTCGGACTCCGGCTCGCGGGTTCGACGACCAGGATTAATGCGCACGGCCGAACGCGGCGGCGCCACAGCGGTTCCGCCGGCCGTTTCACCCGCCAGGCGCGGGGCCAGGCGACCCAGGCTGATCAGGGCTCTGCGGATCGGCTCGGTCACGGCGCTCAGCCGGGGCATCTCCGGGAGGTATTCGCGGGCGTTCTCCGCCATCTCCTGGATCTGCTCCCGCCGGCGCCGAAGTGCCCCCGGGATTTTGAGCATCACCCCCTCGGCCGTGAAGATCAGGCCGACAAAAGCGCAGTACAGGAGAATGGGCCAGGTCATCCAGTTGAGCGACTGGTTCAGCCAGCCCCCTATGATCCGCCCCACCACGCCGCCGCGCAGCTCGGGCCAGCGGGCAGCCTGGTTCTCGGTGAGCAGGTGGGCGGAGATCGACGTCACCGTGATCAGCAGCCCGACGCCCAGCACACGCTGCCACAGGGAGGGCAAGCGGCCCTGGCGGGCGAGCACGGCAATCGCCACGGTCAGGCCGGCAATGGCCGCGTAGGTGCCGTACCCGAAGTACAGGAATAGTTTGTAGGCCACCCAGGCGCCCAGGCGGCCGGCCGCATTGTTGGACGGCACCGGGTTCGGCCAAGCGTGCGGGCTGGGGTAGTCCCCCTGATCGAAGCTGAGGATCGCAATCCAGAGAAACGCGCAGACAATGAGCACCAGCAGGATGACGCAGCCGCGGGCGACCTGCCAGCGTTGTTCAGTTCGGTTCATGTTGGGGGCGTCTCCTCCGTGATTCGCGCCATGATGGACCCGGGCCGCAGGATTCTCAAGGGCATCCACACACCCCGAGCCTGCCTGGAGCAAGGCGTGTGCCACTGCTGTGTGAGCAGTGCTCGACCCCGCACTCAAATGCAGCTCCCACAAGAGCCGCCTGAAGCGCAGACCATCGCCTGGGTAGCCACCGGGCCTAGATTGTCCCTATCGGCGAAACCGCTAAAATCGCCGTATGAAATCAATTGCCGCGCATCTTGAACTGCTTTTCCGCAAAGCATTGGAGCGGGCGCTGGGCGATCAGGCGGCAGGAACTGATCCGTTGATCCGTCCGGCGACCGATTCACGCTTCGGCGACTACCAGAGCAACGTAGCCATGGGCTTGGCGAAAACGCTCGGCTCCAAGCCGCGGGATCTGGCCGCCCGCATCGTCGAGGCGCTGAGTGAAATCGCCGCTGACGCCTGCGAACCTTTTGAAATCGCGGGGCCAGGCTTTATCAACATTCGCCTCAAGTCCGACTGGCTGGCGGACCGCCTGAATGTCATACCCCCCGCGACCGCCGAGGATCGTCTGGGAATTGATCCGGCCATTGATCCACAGGTTGTGGTGGTAGACTACTCGGGCCCCAACGTGGCCAAGCAGATGCACGTCGGCCATCTGCGCAGCACCATTATCGGGGACGGCATCGCCCGCCTTCTGGATTTCGCCGGCCACAGCGTCATTCGCCAGAACCACATCGGCGACTGGGGTACACAGTTCGGCATGCTGATTGCCCTCTTGAAGGAGCGCATGCCCGACGCGCTCAGCAACCCGGGCAAGGTGCACCTGGAAGACCTGGAGGCTTTCTACCGCGAAGCCAGCCAGCGGGATAAGGCCGATCCGGCGTTTTCCGAGCGAGCCCGGGCGGAGGTGGTCGCACTGCATCGCGGGGCCGCGGATACGCACAGCGCGTGGCGTTACATCGTCGACGAGTCCCGTAGCCACTACATGCCGATTTATCGCCGCTTGAACGTGATGCTCACGCGCGAGGATGAGCGCGGCGAGAGTTTCTATTCGGACCGGCTGGCGCAGGTGGTCGAGGATCTGGAGCGGCAGTACCGCCCCGGCACGGCCGCGGGTGTACCCCCGGCATCCGGGCTGCCGACCATCACGGTCGAAGAGTCCGAAGGCGCCCTGTGCATCTTCCACCACACGCCAGAGGGACAATCGCTGTTCAAGAACCCGGAAGGCAAGCCCTTCCCGATGATCATCCGCAAGTCGGACGGCGCGTTTCTCTATGCCACTACCGACCTGGCGGCGCTGGACTTTCGTATCCGCGAGTTGAAGGCGGGCCGGATCGTGTACGTGACCGATGCACGGCAGGCATTGCACTTTCAGATGCTGTTCGCCGCCGCCCGGGCGGCCGGTTGGACGGTACCCGACTCGGGCGGTGTGGAAGTGCAGCTCGATCACGTGACTTTCGGCTCGATCCTGGGCGAGGACCGCAAACCGCTCAAGACCCGCAGCGGCGAGAACATCAAGCTTTCCGAGCTGCTCGACGAGGCAGTGGCCCGCGCGGAGGCACTCATCCGCGCGACCGAGGCGGATCCGGAGAAGCGCCGCGGCTTCAGCGAGGCCGAGATCAAGGACGTGGCCGAGGCCGTGGGCATCGGAGCCGTGAAGTACGCCGATCTCTCGCAGAACCGCCAGAGCGACTACGTATTCAGTTGGGACAAGATGCTGGCGCTGGAGGGCAACACGGCCCCATACCTGATGTATGCTTACGCACGGATCCGCTCGATCTATCGAAAGGGGGAGGACACCGGGGTTGATCTGGCCGGTGGTGTGATTCGGCTGGAGGCGGCTCAAGAGCGCGCGCTGGGCCTGAAGATCCTCCAGTTCGCCGAGATCCTCGAATCAGCGGCCGAGGGACTGCGGCTCAACCTGCTGACGGATTATCTCTACGAACTGTCCGGCAGCTTCATGCGCTTCTACGAAAGCTGCCCGGTGCTGGCAGCCGAAAGCCTCGAGATCAAAGCCTCGCGCCTGCGGCTGTGCGATCTCACCGCCCGAACGCTGCGGATCGGCTTAGGTTTGCTCGGGATACGCGTTGTAGAGCGAATGTGATCCGGAGTGAACTGAAGGGGCAACAGAGCCGCTGGCGATACGCAGGTTCACCCAGTGCGACCGTCTGCCGCCCCTTCAGGGCTCTGTCTTGGGCCCTGCACGCGTAACGAGGGCTTACGCCCTCGTCTATTGACTCCGGCCCCTTCGGGGCCTCCTACGGGGTGATTCTCGCGAGCCACTTTTGTAGTGCGCGAGGTCGCCGGACTCCGGCGCCAGCCCACGGACTGAGCAATCTTCGACCCGACGCGATGTTCAACACGATATCACTGTCTCTCTTCATACCAAGCTTTGTGGGTCTCAACGTCTCTACCGAGTTGCCACGTACGACCGGAGATCTCGGCTCGAATACGGACGCGCGAAGCGCCGATGGCGGCTGCGTCTTCCACGCTGGCGGAAACCTGGGGCGGCTGCTTGCCCTTGTAGGGGACGACCAACGTGAGGAATCGCGCCGGGGCCGCTGAATCGTGGCGATATCGGAATGCTTTGCGCGACTTGCGGTGGCCGTATTGCCAGGCGAACCAGCCTCCTTCCTCGTCCATGGTGACGGGCGCCTGCGGATCGGCCCACACCAGCACGTTGGCGTCCTCAAAGTCTGTTTGGGCCCGCTTATGGCCAGAGTCGATCATCGCCTCACCCGCGGCGAGCTGATGATGCAAATCCAACGCTCCCTTGGCCTCGCCGATGGCCTCATCGAGTACGACGAAAAACGCGCGATCCACGAACCATACGCTCCGGCGATGGCGAAGACCCGGATAGGCCTGGTTCTCCACGACCGCGCAGTCGACGTCCGGCGCGGCTTTCCACAGCATCACCTCTCCCGCGATCGCCGAGTCCTTGCCGTCCAGTGTGAGCGTCTGATGGACGGCCGTGCGCCGGTGCCAGGCCCGCCCGGCGGGGTCATGGCCGTAGGTATAGAAGCCGGAATCCGTCATCAACCATCGCCCATAGGCCCACAGCTCGAACGTGCCGTTGTCCGGCGTATCGTGGCCGGAGATGCCGGGAGGCGGGCAATGCAGCGCCATATAGACCTGCTCCGGGCCCCAGCCTGAGCGGAAGACGCAGATGCCTGCCTCACGGAAAACCGCGCTGCCCTCCCGCGGAAGCTTATCGCGCTCGAGCTGGGCGAGTGCTGCATACTTGGGATCGCTCAGCAGTTTCGTCGCCCCCATCAGCGTGGAGTACAGCGGCCAGGTCGAACGATCTGTATCCGTGACCAATGGGCGGGCCGTATCGCCGAACATGGGGAACCCGAGGTCGGGCGTGGCTACGGCGAAAATGTAATCGCACATGGCACGAACGCGGCGCCGGTAATCGTCCGGCACGTCCACGCCGGCCGCCTGGGCCCGGGTCATGATTTCCACGGCGTCGGCCAGCACCGCACGATGGTAGCCGCCGCACCATTCGCGCTGCACACCATCGGTGGTGACCTGGGCCAGCAGGTTCTCTCGCGCCCGCTCGACGCCCAGCTCAATCCAGGCGCGGCTCTCCTTGAACTCTGGAAAAGTAGTCGCCACGGCCACGAATCCGCGCTGCTCGAAAATCGCCTTGTTGTGCACCATACCCATGGGAATCGTGGCCGTCTTCACCTGGTGGTCATACAGGCTGGCCAGCAGCACGCCGAGGAACTCGGGCGTGAACGCCTCCGCATGGATCAGCGTCTGAAACGCGGCGCAGATCCGCGTCGCGCGAATGCCGGTCTGCAGATCCAGCCATGCAAAGCCGCGCCAATTCTTGTAGACATGGTGCGTTCGGGTCCAGTCTTCCAGCGGATGCTTCGCAATCCAATCTGTAGTCATGTCCACGAAGGCTCGGGCGTACTTCTCGTCGCGAGTCGCCGCAAAGGCTTTCGCAAGCGAATCCGCCCAGTAGAACCGGTAGACCGCGGCGACCCACTCGATGTCCCCGCGCGGGTCCTGGGCCCAATCGATGTCTGGGCCATAATCGGCCGGTTGGTAAGGGCCCCATTGGAAGATGTGCCGCGCCAGGCGGTCGGCAGTTTCGAGCGACGCGTCTTCCACGGAAGCCGCCTTCGCGGGCAGCGGAAAGCGCTGTCGATAGTATTCCCGAAGCGCGGTCAGCGCCTCCTTGTGCTCATGCCGCTGGGCGGCGGCTCGGACCCGGTCGAGGCCGGCGCCGCTCAGGTCCAACTTGCTCAGGATATCTTCAGATTTCAGCGACGTGAACTGGACGTCCCAACGTTTCGTGTAGGGCACCATCTCGCCGATCGCCGCCGTGGGTGCCGTGGCCAGAAGGACCAGACCTATCCCATACTGCCACCCCTGTGCGAGTCGCTTCATGTCCTTGCCTCCTCATGCCCTTGTGGACCGGATCATAGTGCGTCGGTCAGTTGCCGAAGACGGCCACCGGAAGACTGGTCTGGTCGCGCACCCGGTCGGCGAGGCGGTGCAGGACCGCATCATCCAGCGGCGTCACCCACGGCACGGCCGTGCGACGGGCAATGGTGTAAATCTGAACCAGTTTGATACTCCCGCCACCGACCACCAGATCGCGCAGCCGTCCGGAGAACGCGCCCACCTCCGCATCGGGCGGCGGCTGGCCGTGAACATTCATCCACAGCGACTGGATGACGATTGGCCGTGTCCGGGCTGCGTCGAGAATATTCTCCAGGATCGTCTGAAGTGTGCAATTCGGACGGTTGACCAGCCGGAAGTATTCTTCCGTCCCGGCGTCCAGCTTGGCCCAGATCTCGCCGTTGCTGGCGTCCATCAGGGCTAGTGCCGTGCGGACTGCGGGGCGCGTCAGGTACGTCGCGTCCGTGATGAGGACGATCTTGACCTTCTCCAGCCCCAGTCGCTGCCGCACCTCCGCAACCAGCCGGACGGCCTCCGGGAACTGCGGCGATGCGGTGGGCTCGCCGTCCCCGCTGAAAGCGATGTCGTTGAGCCGGCGGGCTGTCGCGGGAACGCCCGCGAATTGCGGGTCTTCGAATAGCGAACCAGTCAGGACGGCCGCGATGGTACGCTCCAGCTCCTCGCGCAGCAGATGGATCTCGACCTTTCGAACCAGCGGCGGTACCGTCCGGTCCACCTGGCAGTACACGCAGTCGAAGTTGCACGCCTTGTCCGGGTTCAGATTGATGCCCATGGAGAGGCCGCCAGCCCGGCGACTCACCACCGGATACACGTACCTGTTCTCTCGCCAAATGCGCGAGTGATCAGTGTAGAACGGTCTCAAGACGTGAAGATCCTGGTCCAACGGATTCATTCCTTTACTGCTACCGGGAGCGGTGCGCACACCCGTGAATTCATTATAGCGGACGATGGAAATACCGCCGTGCTGCAATGGGGGTACCGATAGGCGACATCACTGGATTGGAGGGGGGAGGCCCCTTTAGCCCGCTCGGCTGGAGGGGCCGAGTCAGTGCGGAGAGCGCCCGGGATGATCGTCGGCTCGCCCATTCCGGGTGGCTCGGGAGCCCATCCTCGCAATTCGGGGGATGGGCTTTTTTCATCGAGCACACCGCTGACCCGCCTTCAGCGAACGGGCTTCGGTGTGGGAGCCACAGCAGCGGCACACACCCTGGCGTCACCGGCCTGCGGTCCTGCTGGACCAGCCCCTCAGGAGTTCAGCGGCCATTGGACTCCGGGGCCAACGGCCGGTACATCTCCTGGTAGCACTCGTCATCGGAGCCGCGGATCACCACGTTGTTGAAGCGAAGCAGCGTCCCCTTCTGACGCTCGAGGTTGACGATGTCTATGTGGTAGTCGATCAACGCCTGGAGCAGTTGCTGACGGGCGTTGGCGAGAGCCTCATTCGCGTTGAGCTCGACCTCCAGCGAAGGCGGGTCACGGCGTTCCTGGCGGGCCCGAATCGCAACCAGCTGGTCCGCGGAAGCGCGGGCTGCGCGAAAGCTGGGGCCGATCTGCTCGTAGTTGGTCATCAGATCGTAGACGGCCTGCTTGACCTGTGTGATGACGTTCTCGATCTGCGCCCGGTGTCCGGCGATGGCTTGAGTCTGCTGCAACCGGGCCCGCCGCAGAGCCGCCTCCGGTCCACGGTTTCCAATCGGCCATTCGAATTCCAGCCCCAGCACATATTCGTTGTAATCATTCTCGCTGAGCTGGCTGAAGGCCCGGTCGGCATTGCCTCCCAACCCGTCGATG
>BTUC01000165.1:0-14882 GCA_045863575.1 Phycisphaerae bacterium | reverse complement strand
CCACCGCCGTCGGGCCGTAAGCCCAGAAGCCAGCAAGAGCTACGGCTTGGGTCTTAACTCTCCTTGCGAGAAGTTAATGATCTCTGTATAGTTTCCGCAAGCATTTCATCGTTGAGCCATTTGAAAAGGAGCCCGTCATGACGCGGACGTTCTATGGCTGTATCGTCACCTCGCTGTTTGCGCTACTTCTGGGTTGTTCCCCTGCAGGCTTGCCGCTGGGCGCAAATGATCCCGAGCCAGACTCCGCTGGGCAGGGTTTACCAACTGCCCCCGGCCTCTCCGCCACTGTGCAGGTGGCCGTCGTGCTGCCTGCTTCTGCCCGCGCTCGAATCACCCCGGGCGCGGTTCAGCGCGTTGAGGTCCAGGTGACCTGGTCCGGAGGGCAGACACCAGTTCTGGAGATGAGCCACACCGCACCGGCCACCTTCGAGCTGGTCATCGGGCCACTGCCGGCCAATACGCCCTGCATTATCCACGCCTGGGCCCGTGGGGCCGACGAGGAGGTACTTTACGAAGCTGAGGCGGCCGATGTGGTGTTTGCTCCTGATGTGCAGACGCGTGTCGTCCTCAACATGGTGGCGGCCGACTTCGGTGACCACGAGGGAGGGGCCCCGCGTGTGATTGCGGTTCGCCGCCCGGGCACGCCGGTGCAGACCGGCAACATCGTGGACATGGAATTCATGGTTGGAGACGCCAACGATCCAGTGCTGTCCTATTCGCTGGAGTCGCCGGCGGGTGGATCGTTCGATGCGCCCGCGGGCCAGATCGTCCTCACGGAGGGGACGGGCACCCTGGGAGTCCAGTACACCGCTCCGGACGTGGCCGGCCCCGCCCCCATCATTATTCGACTTGAAGATGCCGCGGGACTGGCGACGAGCTTCTCCTTCACGCTCACCATCCAGGAGGAGCCCGTTGATCAGAACCCCACTCAGGCCGCCACGACGGTCAATTTTCCCCCGGTCATCGATCGCATCGTGGCCAGCCGGATGGACGACATGATACGACTGGAGGCGATCACCAGCGACGACGGGCCGTCCGCCGGCGTAACCTGTCATTGGCTTCGACAGGGCACGCCGATCGGTACTGGAAACCCCGTCTACCTTCCTGCCTCGGGTGACGTCGTGACCATTACGTTGACGGCGGTGGACGATGGGGGAGCTTCCTCCAGCCTGTCATTCACATTGGACACCGCCAGCACGACACTCTGGCACCTGTCCGGCGAGAACCAGCCACCGGTGGTGTTGACCGCCGTTCAGTCCCAGACCGATGTCTCGTATGGCGATGTCGTTGAATTGAGCCTCCAGGTCACAGATCCCGACGGAGACGCCGTCACGGCTGAATGGTCCGCGACCAAGGGAAGCCTGGATGGATTCGCGAGCGAAGTTCAGGATGACATCACGGTTGTTCGGGCTCGCTGGCACGCGGACGTGACCGAGGGAGTGGCCCGCGTCACGGCCAAGATCAGCGATCCTCGCCAGGCCTGGGTGGCCTACGTATTCCCGATCAATCAGACCCTCGGCCGAATCAACGTTGTCGCCGACGCGGGACCGGACCAGGAAGCCCTGCTGGGCGCAGGCGCCACGCTGGACGGCAGTGCCTCCGCCAGCGAGGACGGTCAGATCAGTTCCTATAAGTGGACGAAACTCAGCGGTCCCGCCTCCACCCTCGAGAACGAGGACGCGGCGACCACGGCCGTGCACTTCACGACCATTGGAATCTACCGCTACCGGCTGACCGTCCGCAATATCAATAACGTGGCCGCGGATGATGTGGAGATCTCTGTCACTGATCCGCACGCCTTCATGTTCGAGGCGGCGGAGATGACGAACGCCGGGCGGGTGTACTTCCTGAACCGCATCGACCGCAAGGTTCACCGTTACGACATCCCTGCCGGTGCGTTCCTGCCGCCCTGGCCGACCCGAACGGACGTCAAGACCTTGGCCGTCGCTCCCGAGGGTGATGCCGTATACGTGGGCTATACCGGCGGATCTATCGACGTTTTTGATACCGCTGGCGGCGAGCGCTCGTACTTCGCCAGCAGCTCGGATACGGCCCTGTCCATGGCGGTGGTGGGCAAGTATCTTTTCGTCATCGACCGGGTCGCAGGCAGCGCCACCTATTCGACCTACGACCGGAGTACGGGTGTGCGGGCCGCAACCAGCAGTCCCGGCTACTACTACGGCTCACAGTATCTCGGCGTCGCGCACTCGCTGAGCAGGGTATTCCATTTCCGGGACGGCGTCTCTCCGAATGACATCCACCGCGTGGACATCAATCAGGCGACGGGTCAGCTCTCCAACATCGCCGAGTCTCCTTATCACGGCGGCTACTCGTTCAGCCCGCCGATCCGTTTCTTCCCGGATGAAACCAAGGTGGTGGTCGCCAGCGGCGCTATCTTCAGTACCGCCGACCTGACCACTGCCGGCAGCTTCGGGCGATCCTACGTGGACATGGGCTTCCACGGCCCGTTCGCCCATCTCGCCAGCAAGAGCGGCGTACGCACGGAGGTGAATGTCTACGATACCAACCTCGCCGTGCAAGCGGTGAGATACTACGATGGTGATCCCCTGCGCATGTTCATTTATCAGGATACCTTCGTGCTGATCACCAAACAGGCGGAGCGCATCGTTGGAGTCAGGGTGCTGTCGCTCCCGCTGGAGTAAAGGGCCTCGTTTTCGCCTGACCATCACCAATCCGGACTTACCGGCCGCGGTATGGTCTACGGGAACGCATTTAATCAGGAGGGCGCCCTGCGGGGGCGCCCTCCTTTCAGCCGTCTCGATGAGCCGTCCCCAGTTGGAGACTTCCGCGTATCTGAAGCCTGCGGCACTCCAGCCCGGTCACTGCGGGATTGAGTAGCTGGAAGCGGCACTACGCACCGCGCCGGGGCGCGGGGCCGTCCACCCCCGGCGGGGGCTGCTGGTCGGCGAACTGGTCCTCGTCCTTGAACTGCTTCTTGAGCCGCTGAAGTTCGGCCTTGAGCTCTTCGACGGTTTCCTGGTAGGCCGGATCGCTGTAGACGTTGTTCAGCTCGAGCGGGTCCTTGACCAGGTCGAACAGCTCCCACTGATCCTTGGTCCAGAAGTAGATCAGCTTGTGCGTCTCGGTGCGCACGCCGTAGTGGGCCCGCGTGTTGTGGTGGCCGGGATCGTGGTAGTAGCGGTAATAGATGCTCGTCCGCCAGTCGGCGGGGCGGTCGCCCCGCAGCAGCGGGACGAGGCTGCGGCCCTGCATATCCGCCGGCACGCTGAGGCCCGCCAGCTCTATCATCGTGGGGGCGAAGTCCAGGTTGAGGGCCATGGCCTTCTGCACGCTGCCGGCTCGGATGGCCTTCGGCCAGCGGACGACCAGCGGCGTGCGCAGCGACTCCTCGTACATGAACCGCTTGTCGTACATGCCGTGCTCGCCCAGGTAGAAGCCCTGGTCGCTCGTGTAGATGACCACGGTGTTCTCGGCCAGGCCGCTCTCGTCGAGATAGTCCAGCAGCCGCCCGACATTGGTATCAACCGACTGCACACAGGCCAGGTAGTCCTGCATGTAGCGCTGGTACTTCCACTTGTTGAGTTCTTCGCCCTTGAGCACTTTCTTGTGGCCGTCGACTTCGATTTCGACCTCGGTCGGCTTCGTGCCCAGCCACTTCTTCTGCTCCTCACCCGACAGGCCGGCCGGCGGTTCCAACTTCAGGTCGCGGCGGGTCATGTCATCGAAGACCCGCTGCTGGTTCTCCTTGATGGCATCCGTCCGCGTGGCATAGTCATCGCGGAGCGTCGGCGGCTCGGGGACGGTCCGATCGGCAAACATCTTCCGATGCTTCTCGTCGGGGTCCCAGGCCCGGTGGGGGGCCTTGTGGTGCGACATGAGGAAGAAGGGTTTGTCCTTCGGCCGGTTCTTGAGAAACTCGAGGGATAGGTCGGCGACGATATCGGTGCAGTAGCCCTTGATGGTCCGCTGGTCGGTCGCAGTGTAGAACACCGGGTCGAAGTACGAGCCCTGTCCGGGAAGAATCTCCCAATAATCGAAACCCTCGGGGTCGCTGCCCAGGTGCCACTTGCCGATCATTCCGGTGTGGTAGCCCGCGGCCTGGAGATGCTTGGCCACCGTGGGCTGCGATCCGTCGAAGCGGTTGAACACCGGCACCCCGTTCATGTGGCTGTACTTTCCGGTCAGGATCACCGCCCGGCTGGGCGTGCAGATCGAGTTGGTGACGAAGCAGCGGTCGAAGCGCATGCCGTTGTTGGCAATGCGGTCGAGGTTGGGCGTTTTGTTGACGCGGCTGGCGTAACAGCTCATGGCCTGGAACGCGTGGTCGTCGGTCATGATGAACAGGATGTTCGGCCGTCCGGCCGGCTCGGCGGCCAATACGGACGTGATAACCAGTGGCAGTAGAAGCGTCAGAGCCAGCGTGCTGATGGTCTGTTTGATCTGCACGGCGAGTGTCCTCCTGTACATTTGAAATGCCCTGTCGCTGGGCAGTGTAACGTGTCCCGCCGATGATCGCGAGCATCGGATCGGATCGGCGGATCGAAGGGAGACGCCCGCGCAAATAGAAGGCCCGCGTCCTTTCGGGGACATGCGGGCCTTGTCGGGCGGAATCGCGTCCTGCGTTCAGTTTTTCTGGTCGGAAGGGCCGCCGCTCGCGACAGACGCCAAGCAGGCCCCATGTGTGAGGTTTCGGATTGCCTGGCCGCCGGATCGGCTGTCGCGGCCGGACGTCCTCCACGCTCGAAGCGTTCTGGCGCCACGGAGGCGCCTGGCCGGCGACTACGCCAGCCGCTGATAACACGGACAGCAACGCGTTCTTTGGGTTACGGGTCAACGGGTCACATCACCCGCTGACAGATGCAGGTCACCAGGTATACGTCTTGCGGCCGGCGGTGCTCCGAGGCTTGCTCTTCGCGGCGCTGGTCCGGGTGGTGGTCTTGGCCTTGGCGGTGCTCCGGCGGGCGGTGCCGCTGCTGCTGCGGGCCGCGGTGGCGCGAGGCTTGGCGGTCTTCGTCTTCACCGTGCGGCGGGCGGTCGGGCGCGACGCGGTCCGCTTGCGGGCGGACGTGGTGCGACGGCGAGTGGTGTTGGTTTTCGGCATTTCTGTTTCTCCGTAGCTAAGGGACGCGATCGGCCCGATTGAACCGATAATCAACCGGGTCAGCACGCACTATCGGCGCCGCGGGCGCGGCTCTTGAGTTAGAAAGCTCCGCTTGAGCGCGTCAGGCTGAAAAAAGCGCTTTCAACGGGCTTCTCCGATTGGCTTCAGAGAGCACGTGCTCCGAACTTGTCATGGTCCCCGGACGCCTCCGGGCGCTCCGGTGGGGTTGACGCCCGCCGGCTCGTTTGTAGACTGGCACCCCGTTGAAAGGGGACCGGCGGTGCCGGTCAGACGGCTCCGGTGACGGGCGGCGCGGCCTCCACCGGCGAAGTACCCGCGGGGGTGCTGTCGCAAGCCGTCCCGGCCAGAAAGCGCGGCCGTCTGGGTCCTCTGAGCATGCGGAGATACCTATGGCCCCCATGTCCAACCGTGCGATGCGCTGGCTGATGCTGGTTGCGTCCGGTACCATTCTGCTTCAGGCCGCCGGCTGTGACGTGACGCTTCAGGCGATCTCGACCGGCCTGCTCGCCGTGCTGACCGGCATCACCTTTTTCCTGGCCCGCAACGTCTGACGACCATCGGACTTTTCCGATCCGTTTCGTACGTCGGGATGCCTACCGCACCTGGGCGGGCCATCCGGAGGTATGCTCTGGCAGGCCCCTCCGGCGGCGGTAGGGACATGGTCACTGCGTCATCGGGCTGAGTTTTTGCTCATCCCCGGCTGCCGCCTGAGGAGTGACGACGAGATCCCCGGGTCCCTGCCACTGCCAGTTGAAGACCTCCGCTACTTTCTGAAGGTTCTGCTCCCTCGCCGGCGTGACCGGCCTATTATTGAGGCAGGGTGGTCGGAGCGTGGTTCAGAGAATGCTGTGGAGTCCGTCAATGTCGTCGGTGAAGCGTGTCCTGATGGTCGAGGACAACCCAGGCCACGCCCGGTTGATTCAAGCCAGCCTTGAAGGCTTCGTGGGGCTCACCATTGAGTGGGTGCGGGACGGCGAGGCGGCCCTGCACCGACTGAACGACTCCTCACAACCCCTGCCGGATCTGGTGCTGCTGGATCTGAAGCTGCCGCGGATCGGCGGACACGAGGTCCTCCGGCAACTCAAGCAGACGGAACGGCTGCGGCGGATCCCTACGGTGGTGCTTTCCACCTCACATCAGGAAACGGACGTGGCCGGCGCTTACGACGCTCATGCCAGTGCCTACCTGGTCAAGCCAACAGACTTCAGCCACCTTCAAGCGCTTCTGCACGACACGGTTTCGTTCTGGTGCGCCCGCAATCGCATGCCCTCAGGCCAGTCGGCCGATTAGTCCGCCCGGTAGGCGAACGGAATCGGCATCCCGTCGTAGCTGCATTCAAAGCCCACTGCCCGCTCGTGGTGCGTGTAGTCCGGCAGCATCTGCACGCCCTCGACGTCCTGGTGAATGCTGACCACCCGCGTCCAGGTATCGATCGCCCCGGCTCGTCGCAGTTTGCCGACCAGCAGGAGCAGGTCACCCAGATCGCAGTGGTGCAGACCGTCGTCGGCCGTGGCTGCGGTGATCTCGTGGGCGAATACATCGAATCGTTCCCGGGCCAATGCCGCCGACGTTTCGGCTTTCGGATAGGTCGTGTCGGTGCCGTAGTAGCAGGTCGCCCCGCGCCAGCGCATGATGAAGCAGAGGGGATCCGAGTCGGTCGAGTGGTTGGCTCGCACGGGCAGGATGCGCACCTCGCCGGCCTCGCTCTCGCGGCCGGGCGAAAGCTCATCCAGCCTGACCAGATCCTGCTCGCCCGTCTTGGCCAGCAGTTCCCGGAGCGCGCGGCAGGCCACGCTGCCGGAATGCACGACCGGCGGAGGCCGCCCGGCCTGCTTGCGCTGCCGGGCGAAGGCGGCAATGGCCGGCGCGTCGAAGTGATCGGCATGGCTGTGCGAGATGAGCAGATGGTTGATGTCGGAGATCTTGTAGCCCCAGCGGGCCATCTTCCGCGGCGTGGTAGAGCTGAAATCGCAGATTACGTCCGGCGGCATGAACATCGTCGAGCGCTCGCGGGAGAAGGGGCGATAAGGCCCTTCGTAGCCCTCGAAATTGGCCGATCCCGAGCCGAGAATGCGCGCGGTCGCGCTGGCCGTCCGGATCCCGGTTTCACGCTCGCAGAAGGTCAGATGCTGCTCGAGCCTGGGCCGGTCCAGGTTGGCGACAAACAGCGTGATGATGCGCTGCAGCAGGTTGGACACGCCGCGCAGCGGTCCATCCACCATGCCGTCGGCGTCGCGTTTCTTCTCAATCTCCCGCAGCAGCAACCCACAGCGCGCCCGGATCGATTCGATGTACTCGGTGGCCACCTCAAAGCGCAGCTCACCGCCCGGCGTAAAGCGAGCCGTGTACCGGCCGTCGGCCCAGTCGCGGGTGTAGAGCTCGATGTGTTTCCCGAACGCGGCTCCTTTCCAAACGGCATGGTCCCAGGGATCGACGATCTCGACCCGGGTCATGCCCTCAGTCGTTCCCTGCGGTACCGCCATCCGCAGCCAACTGTTGGCCCGGATGCGTCCACCCTCGCCAATGGCCATGGGCTCCTCGGCCGCCAGCGCCCCGGCCACCAGCAGGAGACTCCCCACCCCGACCGCTGCCCTTCGCCTCAACCCACCGTTTCGTCGCATGCAGTCCTCCTTTTCGCAGCGACGAGTTTCACCCGTTTCGCCTGGAACCGCAACGCCCCGCGATTCAGAGCCCCGAGCGCAAGCGAGCGGGCCGGACGCCGAGGGAGTGATGAGTGATGAGTGATGAGTGCTGAGTGCTGAGTGCTGAGAGATATGGGTTTTACGCAGGGCGAAGGTCGATGCAGGAGTCCTGCGCGTCGATGAACGTGGCTGGTGACGCTCGCCGGCGTTGCGTGGCGGATGAAGCGAAGCCGTCAGGTCGTGTTCCCATACATCAACGGCCAGTGGAACCCCGGCGGCTTCCCGCCGCCTGTGGACAGCTTGGCCCTCGATTGTCAGTCAGCACAAGTCACTCGCGATGGACCTTCCTGATCGCCAGGAATCTCCGCGACCTGTTTGCGGAAGTCTACGGCCTGCCCGGGCTTCGCAAGCCGGGGAGTGCGGATTCTCGCCGGCGTTGTCGGGCTCCGTTGGACCAAGCCGCTCTGACCGGCATGAGCCGGGCCTTGCTGGTCACGTTCTTCAAAAATCAACCCGACTCCCGCCCCCCGATGCATTGCTCAGCACTTAGCACTCAGCACTCAGCACTGCCTCCCTCACTCATCACTCATCACTCATCACTCATCACTTCACTTCCCCCCGTACCAGAACGCCCGTTGCCAGGTGTGCTGTCGCAGCTTCTGCTCCAGTTCGTCGCTCATCGGCTGCTCATCGCTGACCGTGCAGTTCATCTCCGCCTGCCGGACGTTGCGGATTCCGGGGATCACCACGGAGACAGCCTTGGGCTTGAGGGCAAACTTCAGGGCGGCGGTGGCCAGGTCGCGCTCCTGGGAGCCGACTGTCTCGCGGATCTTCTCCACGCGCCGGATTGTCCGTTCCAGCCGGTCGCCCGCGAAGTAGTGGTTGCGGAAATCGCCCGGCTCGAAGCGCGTCTGCGGGGTCAGCTTGCCGGTCAACGCGCTCTCGTCGAAGGCCACGCGGACGATCACGCCGACGTTGTTCTCCAGAGCCACCGGGAAGAATTCCGCCTGCGGCTCCTGCTGGAAGATGTTGTAGATGACCTGAACGCCGTCCAGCCATCCACCGCGTATGAGGTCGATCAGCGAATTCTGATCGTGCTCCGGTGTCGAGATCCCCAGGCCTAAAATCTTTCCCTCCTTCTGGAACTTACGAAGGGTCTCCAGTGCCGAGGGGTTACGGTTCCAGGCCCGCGTCCAGGTGTGCAACTGCAGCAGGTCGATGCAGTCGGTTTGCAGGTCGCGGAGGCTCTGCTCCAGCCGCTCGCGCAGGTAGGCCTCCGGGTACCGCTCCTCGATGCGGTCGTAGGGGCTGGGCGGCCAGTTCCCGGTCACGGGGGGGATCTTGGTGGCCACGTACACGCGCTCGCCCTTCCGCTCCCGGAGTACCTGGCCGATGATCCGTTCGCTGCGCCCTTCACCGTAGCCCTGGGCCGTGTCGATGAAGTTGCAGCCCAGGTCCAGCGCCCGGTGGAGGGCCGCGATCGAATCTTCGTCGCGCTGGGTTCCCCAGTGCGAACCGATCGCCCAAGCCCCAAAACCGATTTCCGAAACCTTCCATCCCAAACGGCCGAACGTCCGGTACTTCATGTGACACCTCGATCCGGATTGTACACGCAAAAGCCGGTACCAGGGTCCGTCGTCGAAGGGTTGCCGGCATGCCCGGAGGGCCGTGAGCTTTCGTTCAGGCTGACGGTCTGCCCGATTCTCTTCCTGTGAAGTCGGAAATGCTGCTGCTGCAAGTGCTTACGATTGTTTATGCGTGCTCGTCTGAGCCGGCCGACACCCCAGGGCAACCCTCGGCATGGAGTTGACACTTGGGTATGGTCGATTCTAATGCACACATGGCTGATATACCCTGTGGAGAACCAACCCGATGAAATTCCGCTTGCGCGTGCCCGGTCGGCCGGTGCTGGCTTGGAGTCTGATCGCCCTCGGCGGCTTTGTGTCTTGGTCCTGCTCGCCGCTGGTCTCGTTGACCAACACTGCAACATTGGGCGGCAATAATCCTGGTGGCCGGGGGAACGTGCGCGTCGCGTTCATCAACGAGACGCCGTTCCGGGCCATTTTTACCTACGGCACGTACGACCCGGAAAATCCCGGTTTCACGCCACAGTTTCGTCAGTTCTCGGTCAGTTCCACGGCCGCCAGCCGGCTGGAAGGCAACAGCGAGAGCGCACCAGTCACCCTGCAGTGTGCGCGGGCAGTGAGCATCGGCAGTGCCGAGTTTATTGAGCGTCTGCGCGATGCAGGCCTGGTGGACAACGCGAGTGAGGAAGCCCTCCAGCCCGGGATCAGCTTCTCCGACCGCCCGTTGGATGACTCGCAGGCCGGACAGCCGGTGGCCGGGCACCTGGACGGAATCGAAACCGTTCAGGGCCTGGAATTCCCATGCGAGGCCTTGCTCGTGTACACGTTGCGGACAGATGCGACCCAGCCCAGCGGTTTCCGCCTGGATTTGCAGGTCGTGCTACCATAACTGATCCACACGAGTCCCCGGATGGACGTCGGTGGATTGATCATTTCGTGTTGCCGGTGGGCAGCACAGCATCAGAAGGGCATTGACCATGATCCTGCGATTACCGACTGGTTCCTGCTGCGCGTTTTGCCTGTCCTTGGCGATGGCGCTTCACCTCACCATCTTCCCGGTGCTCGGGGCTGCTCCGGTATCCACCGAGGAATCAGAAGCCTGGCTGCGGCATGCGGTTCCGCTGCCCCGCCAAGTGGAGCTGCGCGAGAAAGCGATCATTCCCGTCGAACGCGTGGCTGTCGCTCTGCCACAGAACGCCGATCCGCTGACCACTCAGGCTGGCAAAGAGCTTCGCGCGAAGCTGGGATCCGCTTCCCCTTCTGGCGTTGATGAGGGCCGATTCACGATCTCGCTCGAGCTCGGCGGTCCTGAGGCCCAGGATCTGAAAGGCTTGAAAAACTCGGATCAGGCCTACCGGATAGTACCGACTGACGGAAACTCCGGCCTCCGGTTGACGGGGTTATCGCCGCGCGGCTTGTACTACGCGGCCAAGACGCTGAGCCAGTTGATCCTGCCTGCCAGTGAGCCCGGTTCCGTTCAAATCCCACTGGCCCGCATCAGGGATTGGCCAGAGCTGGCCGACCGCGGCCTATGGGGCTCCGACAGCTACGACCACGTCGGGTGGCTGTCCGATCGGAAGATGAACATCATCGAGCAGATCTCAGATATCAGCGTAGACGAGCAGGGCCGGGGCCGGGGCAAGCTCAAGAAAGGCCATGACCCCATGCTGGCCGGGCCGCTGCACGCGCTCAAGCCGGTCCCCGTCATTCTGCATCTCGAGCAGGTGTCGCAGAAGGGTGTGTACCAGGCCTACCCGCAGCTCAAGGCCGAGGGGGGGCAGGAAGGCTCCCTCTGCTATTCGAAGCCGGAGATCGTGGACGTATTAGCCGACTGGATTGCCGCACTGGGCAGCCTGCCGGGTGTGACGGAGGTCGACGTGTGGCTGGCCGAGAATCTCCACCAGCAGGGCGGCTGTCAATGTGCGGAATGCAGCAAGGAGGATCGCAACGTTCTGGAAGTGCGTGCCGTCCTGGCCGGTTGGAAGAAGGCGCGCGAGCGTGTGCCTCACGTCAGTATCTACATCCTCACCAGCGAGGAAACGGAGAAAAGCAACGAGGACATTTTCAAGGAGCTCCCCCCCGAGGTGAAGGTGTGGTACTACCACAGCCTGCTCACCTACAACACGTCGCACACCCGCATGCTGCGCAAGTACCTGGCTGACTATGCCGCCACCGGCCGTTGGATCGGCGTGTGCCCGAACCTCACCGGCTTCGTCAACTTTCCGCATCCGTTCACGGGCGCGGCCTTCATCCATCATCGCATGAACGAGTTTGCGGATAAAGGCATGTCCGGTCTCATCGGCTACGCCACGCCGCGCGTCCTGTACTCGCCCTTCAACGTGGAGGCCGCGGCGGAGTGGACGTGGAACCCGAAAGGCCGGACACCGCGCGAGTTCGCATTGTCCTATGCCGTCCGGCGGGGGATGAAGGATCCCGCAAAGTTCGCCGCATGGTCGGAGGCCATCGGGCCAGTGGCCTGGGACGTGTACGGCTCCGACTGGCCCTCCGGCGAACAGCGTAGCAATCCGGCGCCGGTCGCGATTCGGCTGGCCAAGGGAGAGCTCGGGCCGCTGGGGTCGGACCTGTGGGGGGTATATCGCTCGCCGTGGGGTGATATCAAGAATGTGTCCCAGCTCGAGAAGGACGTGGCCATGGCCGATGTCGCCCTCGACCTCGCCCGACAGATGGGCATTGTCGAGTACGAGCAGGAGAGCCTGGTCGTGCAGGGTTACATCCGCTCGCTGAAGGCGCTGTGGGAATTGCGCGGCCGTGTCACCACGCAAGGCGTTCCACGAGACCAGCGCGATGTTGCTCGTGGTTTCTTCCGCATGTACATCGACGGCATGAACCAGGCCGCGGCCGCACTGAAGGCCTGGGAGGAGACTCTCGCCGCCCGTCCGCCCGGTGCACGCTTCACAGACAAGCCGATCGGCGTGATCCGCACGTCAGTGGAGCAAATGAGCACGCTGGCCGTCGAACTGGGGCTGGCCGATGGATCCTGACCGTGCCTGGCTGGGAGTCCGGGCGGCCGTCCTGGCTTCGTTTATGCTCTGCGGGATTTGTCGTGGCGGGCAAGCCGCGGGGAGACTCCGCGGCCGGATCTTCGATGATGCCACCGGCCCGCCGGTCGCCGCACGCGTCTACGTGAGCGGCTCGAACGGGCAACACCATTTCGTCGCTTCTCCTCCTGGCGGACGCGCGGTTCGTTACGACGTGGTAGATGCCGGAAGTGGCATACGGGAGACATACACCTGCGTTGATGCGGCAGGATTCCTCATCGATCTGCCTCCCGATCGCTACGAGGTAGTCGTCGAGCGCGGGAAAGAATACCTGCCGCACGTGGAATCCGTGAACGTGACGGCCGATCGCTCCCCAGACCTGGAAATCCGAATCAGACGTCTCTTCAACATGGCCAAGCGCGGCTGGTATTCGGCGGACTGCCACGTGCATACGCGTCTGGCTGACCTGCCGGTTGCCCAGCTCGCGGAAGATGTGAATGTCGCTTTCCCGGTCACGGCCTGGGCGACTCGGCCAGACCAGGTGCCGTCGAGCCGGCCACCTGCTGAAGTCCCGGCCCAGGGCCGGGCGGTGGTTCTGGACGAGAATCACGTCTACTGGGACCTGAACACGGAGTACGAAACGATTCCGTATCGCGAAGGGCATTCCTTCCTGCTGGGGGCGGTGCTGATCCTCGGACACGAACGGCCATTCGACATGCCGGCTCCTCCGATCGTGCCCGTGGCCCGGGAAGCCCGCCGGCAGGGAGCCGTGCTCGACTGCGAGAAGCACACCTGGCCCTGGTCACCCATGCTGGTTCCGGTGGCCGGGGCCGACACGATGGAGTTGAGCCACAACAGTATGTGGCGGCAGAAGACCATTTCGCATTATCTCTGGGGGCGAACGCCGCCGCAGTGGGTCGGCAAGCCGCCACTGAATGGCGAACAGTTCGTGCATTATGGCCTGGAGGTCTACTACGCGCATCTCAACTGCGGACAGCGCATCGTGGCCAGCGCCGGCAGCGCGAACGGAGTTCATCCCGTGCCGTTGGGTACCAGCCGCGTCTATTGCCGGGTGGATGGCCCGTTCTCATACGAAAAATGGATGGAGTCATTCAAAGCGGGCCGGAGCTTCGCGACCAACGGCCCCATGCTGATGTTCACGGCCGATGGTCGGGAGCCCGGCGAGCGGGTTACCGCTGGGCCGTGCCAGGCCCGCCGCGTGCGCGTCCGCATCGAGGCGATGAGCACCGGGGATCTGGACCGGATCGAGCTCGTGGCCAATGGCCGCGTGGTGGCTGCGTACCCGGTTCCTCGGCCGAACGACCGTGACCTCGTGCACCGCGCGGCCCATGCGACGGAGATAACCCTCCAAGGCAGCACCTGGCTGGTGGCACGTTGCTTCGAGCGGTCCTCCCCAGGCAATCCGCGCTTCGCGCATACGAGTCCCATCTGGTTCGACGACCCTGCCCGCCCGTTGCAGCCCGAACATCGACAAATAGGCTACCTGATCGACTCTGTCAACGAGCAGATCGAAAAGGGACGAGCGGTTCTGCCGCCCAGCATACTGGCAGAATACCGGCAGGCGTTGGATGTATACCGCGGGATTGCCGCGACATTACCCGCACCTTGAGGGACGATGTCGCGCGAGGATCGTGCCCGGCCCGGGGGCATGCCGACGAAGACAGGTGAATATTTCTCGACCGGCAGGAAGTCGCGTCGATGCAAAGAACTACCAGAACTGCCCCCCAGATACGGATCGATTCAGTGGATTGAGTGGTTCACTTCCGCGGGGTATATCCTGTCGGAATGGGCCTGCCCGAGGCTCAGCTTGAGAACGCGACCGTCATCGTGCAATACCTCCAAGCATCCCTCCGGGGTGTTTTACCCGAGCGGCGGGCTGTGACAAGCCTTGTTCCCATAACCGCACAAGCGCGGGGCTTATGCAAATGTGTTAGAATAGCGGAAGCGGCAGTGACTGGGACTCGAGTTCAACACCTTGATTTGGCTGGCCGGAGAAGTCCGCCCGTGGGAAGGAGGGATCATCTTGAGCGCTTCAGCCATCACTCTCAGAGTAGGCCGGCTGGTTCTGCTGCTGATCCTGGCCGCTGGCGCGGGTCCTGTCAATGGTGCCAGCGTGGACCTCGACGTGACCTACATCGCCCGGCTGCCGCGGGACTGCCGGATGTATGCCGTGGATTATCCCGACGGCATTCCGGTCCTGCGGCCGGGCACAGAAAACGAGAAGCGCTGGCCCGGGTGCTGGGAGATCGTGACGTTCGAGGCACACGTCGTCAACAAGGGCAGCGCCCCTGCCCCCGCAACCCAGTATCGGTGGATGATCAATGGGGCGTCGATGGGGACGGGAACGTTGCCCGCCATCGACCCGCAGGAAGAAGCAACCGCGACGCTCGATTGGCCATGGAACGTGTGCACGCTGGACACCGACCACACCGACCAGACTGTCTCGTTCCAGGCGGATTTCGACAACCAGGTGGCGGAAGCCTACGAGCAGAATAACTCGGTTACCGACTTCATCGAGGCGATGAGCCTG
>BTUC01000164.1:0-14911 GCA_045863575.1 Phycisphaerae bacterium | reverse complement strand
GCCAGGCGCGGAAACCGAGGCCGATCCGCCCGCAGCCGGGTCGGGCGCTCGAGCCACGAACCCGTGCGCTTCTCCCGTCGAAGCCGTCCCTTCTTTCCAGCCGCTGTTGGATGCCGTCGTGGGCGAGTGGGCGGTTTACTCGGGCCTGGAGTCGCGCGAACTGCGTTACCGGGTCTTGAAAGCCACTCCGTCCGGTGTGACCATCCGGGTGAGCGTCCACCAGGATGGCAAGCCCCTGGGGCTGCCAACGACGCGCGAGGAGCCCACCAAGCACGATCCTGTGCAGCGTCCAACCGGATTTCGCGACGTTGAACGGCGCATCAGCAGAACTTCTCTCCGGACGGCGGGCCGCCTCTGGGACGCGCGGCTGTATGAGGACGGATGGACGGATGAGGGAATCCGATACGCCCGGCGGACCTGGGTCAGCCCTGAGGCCCCGGTGTTCGGGATTCTGCGGATGGAGCTGCGCGGCGACAGTCGGTTGGAAGCGCGGCTGGAGTTGGAGTCGTTCGGCAAGGCAGAGGGACGATCATCCGCCACGCCAGGCGGATGAGAGCCTGTCGGTAGCCCCCACTTCCGGTGGTGCACCATTGCCCGCCAGTAGTGCCGGGGAGTGAACAGGCATGCGTACGATCCAGCCCCTGCTGATACAGCGGTGGCATACGACCTGCCAGTGCCCCTGGAAGGGGCACCAGGTGGCGCGCCGGAACACGCAGCTCCCCCGCAGGATTTGACGTGCCTCCGCCAGAGCATACAATCGACCTGTCGGATCCGGATCGCGGAGCGGATCGAACCCGCCGCCGAAGGTTGAACGAGTTCACCATGCTGATATGGCTGCTTTTGCTCGGGCCGCTAATCGCTGCTGACGCGAACAGTCTTTCGCGAGCGGAGATCCTGTTCTATCACGGTCATTACCACCAGTCGCAGCAGTTGCTGATCGACTTCGTGCGCCAAGAGCCGGGCGCCGCTCACGGGTCGCGGGCACTCTATCTCCTGGCGACCATTCACGAAGCCCAGCAGCGACCGGCCGAAGCGGTGAACAGGCTGGAGGAGCTCCTGCATCGGTATCCCAGCAGCCCGTGGGCGCCCGGGGCCTGCGCTCGCCTGGCCGACCATGCTGCGGCGCGCGGAGAGCGGGACCGCGAGAGGGGTTTGATCGAGCGTTTTCTGGAGCTCTACCTGGCGGACAGCAATGCCACGTTGGATGATCGGGTCTGCGGCCGGATGTACGACCGGCTGGCGAAGGCCACGGCAGCGCGCGGCAATGGGGCAGGCACTCCAGCGGTTGGCGAACTGCTGAAGAGTCTTTACCCGGAGGAGTCCGCCGCCGGCCGGGTAGTCGCGTACTGGACGCCTCCCAACGTGGCGGACCCGAAGGCGAACCTGGTGCTCAATCCGGGCTTCGAACTCGACGGCCGTGACGTGCCCGTACCGGTGGGGTGGTCCTGTATCGGCTCAGAGCCCAACTTCCAGGACGATCTCGACGGCGTGTTCATGGCCGGTGTGCCCTCGCCCATCGTGCAGCCCCACAGCGGCCGCTCCTGCGCGGGGAAATTCAGCGGCCACGGCAAACACCTGGGCTGGCTTCGCCAACGAGTTCCAGTCACCTCTGGAGCCCGCTACGAGGTCACTGCCCACGCGTTCACGCCAATCAGCAAGGACTATCCCGCCAGGCTTCGGTTGGGCGTGGATCCGGATGGCGGATTCGACCCGGAGGCTCCGAGCGTGCGCTGGACCTCACCGGTATCCCCCACGGGAGGGTATGAGAGAATCGGCTTTGAACAGGCGACGGCTATTCTCGCCTCCGGCGACCGCCTGACCCTCTTTCTGGAGGTTCACCAGGAGGTGCCGGCGGATCCCAACGCCATGCTGTGGGACGACGTGGCCGTGCGCAGGGCCCCCGACTAGAGATGGGGCCCAACCGCCCCGCCTCCGCTGAGAAGCTGAGAAGCTGACTCGTGATGTACAGGAATCCATTCGGTCTGGGATTGCTCATCGGCTGCATGCCGCTGCTGCGCGCCTCTGCTCAGCCTGCTGCCACCACACAGCCCACCGCCACGGCGCCGGTGACCAGTGCGCCCTACGAGGAATTGATCATCGACCGCCTCGCAGAGGCCTGGCAGTTGGAACGCGAAATGCGACGGGAGGAAGCGGCCCGGCTTCGCCGTGAGGTGATCGCGACGGTCGGAACGGATGAGGAGCGGTTTGTTCAGGGCTTTCAGCTCACGCTGATGTATCTGCGGCCCGACGATCACCGCCGCGGAGCCCAGGCGCTGCGCGAAGCCATCGAGTATCTCCCTCCTTACGATCCGCGATACTGGCAGATGGCCGAGACGCTGACGCACCTCTATTTCGAGCCGCCGGCCTGGCCGGGTGATGCCATCACGTGGCTGGAGACGCTGACGCGGGGCCTGGAGCCCGGGCGGGGGGACCTGCGGGCCTGGACGGAATATGCGATGGCCCTGCTTCAGATGGGGGACACCGAGCGAGCCTGCGGGATGCTGCGCGATCTGGTGCGCGCCGTGCCCCCGGATCCCGACCGCCTGTTGCGGCGGGTGAGAGTGGGCCTGGATCTGTGCCGAGACGCGCCCAGCGGGCGGGTTCTCTTCAATGAGACACTGGAGGCCACGGCGCTGATCAATCAGTTCCGCACGCGGCTCAGCGAGCGGCGCTGGGACGAAGCCCTCAGCCGGCTCGCGGAGTTGCTGACCCGCTTCCCGGACGTGCGCCTGGAATGGCCGGGCACGGCGGGCACAGGCCCCCGCCGGATGGTCGCAGAATTGATGGCGACCATGCCGCCGGAGGCGAGAACGCATGCGCAACAGGCGCAGGCGGCGATGCTGGAATCACTCCTCAAGGAGGGGCATAGCGAACGCCTCGCCCGCTTTCTGTTCATGCACCCCTGGCCAGGGCCGCCCTCGGAGGTCGTGGCGGCCACCGGCGATGCACTGGCGGCCGAGGGTCGTTTCTCCCGGGCCGCGGCCTGCTACCGTGCCGCCGCCGGCCGTGAGGAAGAGGGTGCGGACCGAAGTCACTTCCTGATCAAGGCTGCGCGTTGCTCGGCATACGCGGGTGAACCGCCGCCGGCCGAGTTGGCAAATAACGAACCCATCCGGATCGCGGGCAACACGATGACCGTGAGCGACGCCCTCTCGATGTGGCGGGCAGAAGCTGATGCCAGCGCACCGGCGGAAGTCGCCGTTTTGCCATTGTCGGCCATGAAGCACGAACGGCTGCGCTTGCAGCAGAAGCCGCTCGCCTTCCACAACTGGGAGGTGGGCTGGCAGCCCGGCCGGGACCGCGACAACGCCCGCATGCTTGCCATCTACACTCCTGGCGTGCTGGCCGGTGACCATCGGCAGGTGTTCCTGAACACCACCGAGATGCTCTATGCCATCGACCCGGTGGCCCAGCGGCTGCTGTGGACGCGCAGCCCCAGCGACTTCTTCCAAAGCCGGGTGGGGCCACAGGGACTCTCGGGGGGGCAACAGCTTCGCCTGACGAATGTGCCCAAGCAGTCATACGTTTCCACGTCAAACGACAGCGTGTTCTTCCGCTTCACGTGGGGCGAACGGGCCAGCAACGCACCGCGCAGCGTGCTCTTTGCCGCCCGCCGCACGGACGGCGCTCTGCTGTGGACAACCGAGCGCATTCCTGAACTGACTGGGCTTCGATTCGCCTCCGATCCGGCCTACGCGGATGGCACCGTAGTGGCCGCGACCTGGGAACCACGCGATCTTCCGATCATCTCGCTGGTCGGCCTGGACGCGGTGACCGGCGAGCTGCTGTGGAAGACGCAACTCTTCAGCGGCCTGCGCTTCCCCTCCATCCGCCGTCGCACCGAGACAGACATCGCGCTGGGCTCACCTCCCCCCACCATCCAGGACGGCCGGGTCTACTTCACTGCTTGCATGGGCGTGCTGGCCTGTGCCAGCCTGTTCGACGGACAGGTTCAGTGGCTCCAGGAATATCCGCAGGTTCTCGAATATGGCCCCGATGAATGGGCCAGCGGCTTCTTCGTCAACCGCCCTACGGCATCCAGCCTGGTCCGTGGCCAGACCGTGCTGGTCGCACCCCAGGACAGTCGCGGCGTGCTGTTCTTCAATGCCGCCGACGGCCGTCTGCTCAGATCGTACCAGTCCTTCGGATTCCGCGTGCTCATCGGCGCCGACGAGGCGCACGCCTACATCCAGGAGGATGGCCGTGTGATTTCCGTTCGCATCGCCGACGCGAGCATCGCGTGGAAGACGGAGCTGCCCACGCGGACGATCAACGGCGCTCCGGTTCTCTCGCCCCGGGGCATCGTCTGCGCCACGGGCGACGGCATCTTCGTACTGTCACCCGTGGATGGGCAGATTACCGAGCACCGTCCGCGCTTGTGGAGCGATCCGATCGGCAACCCTTTCGATCTGAAGGACCGGCTGCTGGCGGTCTCCTCCTCGGCGATCCACGTACTGGCCCAAGAGGTGCATCAGGGCGAGAACTGGTGCACCCCCCGTTCACCGGCCCATGAGCCGCTGCATGTCGAAGTCGCACCGGTCGAGGGAATTGTCCGCTGGGCCCTGCCCGCACCGGATCGCGATGATTTCTTTCTCAGCGCCCGGGCTCCGGAGCTGATGGTAGTGCGCAACTGGGAGAGCTTCGAGCTGCGGCGAACGGGGCCGGCGCCGACCTTGCTGTGGGACTACCCCAGTTGGGCCTGGCCTTCCGCCATCCAGTTCGATCCGCACGTGGTGCTGCTGACCTACTCGCACGGACTGCTCATCGCGGTGGATGTCGAGACAGGCCAGACGCGCTTCGAGATCAAGGACGACGCCATGATTTCGCCGGAGCGCCTCGGGGTAGCGATCCCGGTGGGCGACCTGGCACTGTGGTTCACGAACAAGAATTTGCGGGCCATCGATCTGGCCAGCGGTGCGGTCCGGTGGTCGAAAGAGTGGCCACCCAACTCGCTTGCCGGCGTGTGCCCACGGCCGGAAGGCATCGGCGTGTACCTCCACGAGTCCGGAGCAGTGGCCGTGCTGTTGGATGCCAGGGATGGAAAGGAAGTCCGGCGCATCCCACTACAAGCCAGCGCGATCCAGTGCATCCCGCCGGATCAGCCCAACGCACGCGAAGCTTCCACCTGCGTGCTGCTGGGCGGTCGGAATCTGGCCGTTGTTGATTTTGCGACCGGAGAAGTCCGGAGCACCGGTGCGGAGTTCAAGATACCTCAGCAAATTACGCACCTCGTGCTGCAGAACGGGTACTTGTCGGTCAGATGCGGAGCCTTTGGCACGGTGGGCGTCTTCCGGTTGCCCACGCTGGAAGCGCGCAAACACCACGGCGGCTATGTCACCTGCGTAGCCGACGACGTACAGTACTATGCCTATGGTCCGCGCGTCTTCGCCCATGACATGGATAAGGGTGCGCCCATCTGGCAGAGCGGCAGCCTCTCGGCGGAAACGGCTTTCATTGGCCTGGCAGGCAAATACCTCTTAACGGTCCAGGATCTGAAAGTGGACAAGGACCGGAGCTGGTACCAGGTGTCGGCCATCCGGCGCGATACGGGCGAGGTCGTCCAGACCGTGCCGGGCTTGGCCTTGAACCGCGCCAAGGCGGAGATGCTCAACGGCGAATTGTACCTCTCGGACACGGCATACTGTTATCGCATCGGTCCGCCCGTGGCCGCTGACCCACCGACCGTGCGCATCGAGCAAACTCGGGCCGACCCCGATGCGATCGCGGCCCTCAAAATCGCCCGTGATCAGACTGCCCCGCCCGCCGCCCCCCCGGCCGGAGAATGTCCGATGATCATCGATGGGGAGCTGGGCGACTGGCAGCCTGCTTCCTGGGGGCTGTTGGAGTGGCCGGGAAACTGGCTGCCCGATCACACGCGTCTGGCCCCCTGGCAGGCGCGGCGGCCGACGGATCTCTCTTCAGCCGCCGGATTCGCCATCGCCCAGGATGAGCGCCGGGTGTACCTGGCCGTGCGCGTGCTTGACCCGCTTCACGACGCGGATTGGCGAAGGCCTTTCTGGTGCGGCGACAGCGTGAGTCTCACCTGGCGGCCGGCCGCGGGACAGGGCAGTCAATCGCTGGTCCTGACCGGCGCGCTCGTGGATCATGTGCCCTGCCTGGAGCGAGGCTCTTGCGATGCGTTGACGCCGATCCTGCCGGATGTGACCATCTGGCCGGAGTGGCTCCGGCTTGTACAGGCCGGCCGTGAGGTACCGTGGCTGCGCCGCTGGGAGAACCGGGCGGCCAGGCTCTCCGGCGTGCAGTTTGCGGCCCGGCGCGACGAGGCCGCCGGCGAAACGCGTTACGAGTGGTCGATCCCGGTTGATCTTTTGCCCGGTCCGCGCGGCACGCCCGGCCTGCTGTGGGACCTACAGATCAACGCCTCCGACGGGCAGGGCCGGCTTGGCGAACTGAGCCTGGGCAGCAGCCGACTACAGATGCGGGAAGGGATCGGCCTGGCCCGATGGCCGGCGCTGGCGGAGGTGACCGCGTCGGAGACGCAGGGTGTGGAGCCTGAGAACAAGGCAGTACCAGTGCAGAGGGGTGATAACGCGGCAAAGTGAAAAAGTGAGAAAGGTGATGAGTGGCGAGAGGCGGCAGATGGCGAACGGTGCGACAGAGAGATGGAGATACGGAGTGGAGACGCGGTGGGAGGGTGACTGGATGACGGTGACTGAGAGGCAGGGCGACTAATCAGGTCCATACGACCAGCAAAGTACGTTCTCCCAGTTCGAGAGGCCGCGCGGGCTGAAGCCCGCGGCTCGTTGCTTTCGATTCGGTGGACCTAGTCAGGTGATAGGGTAACCAGGTGATCGGGTGACAGGGCGATCTGTGAGAGGGTGATCAGGTGACAGGGCGATCGGGTGACAGGGTGGCCAGGTGAGTGGGTGACCGGGTGAGGGGGCGACTTTAGCCCTTTCGCACTTTCCCACCTTTTCACTTTCCCCCTTGGGCCCTTTCGCGTCCTTGGCACTGCGGCCAATGGTGTAGAGCGATCGTAGCATTGCAGTTGGAGATTCTTCGGTGACCACAACCACGCAAACCGCCGGGAGCGATGTCGAACTCGCCCGGGAACTGAACGAAGCTTACCTGGGAATCCTAGAGCAGCTCGACAAGGTCATCGTTGGCCAGAAGGACGTGATCGAGGAGTTGCTCATCACCATTTTCGCGCGGGGGCATTGCCTGCTGGTGGGCGTGCCGGGCCTGGCCAAGACGCTGCTGGTCAGCACGCTGGCCCAGACGCTGGACCTCTCCTTCAAGCGCATTCAATTCACGCCTGACCTCATGCCCTCCGACATCACCGGCACGGAGGTGATCCAGGATGACGCCACCACCGGCGAGCGGAAGTTCAAGTTCCTGCGCGGACCGATCTTCGCCAACGTGATTCTGGCCGACGAGATCAACAGGACGCCGCCCAAGACGCAGTCGGCCCTGCTGGAGGCCATGCAGGAGCGGCAGGTGAGCGTGGGCGGCGAGAACTACCGGCTGGCCGAGCCGTTCTTCGTCCTGGCGACACAGAACCCGATCGAGCAGGAAGGCACCTACCCGTTGCCGGAGGCCCAGCTTGACCGCTTCATGTTCCTGGTGCAGGTGGGCTACCCTGGTGACGACGAGGAGACGGAAATCATCCGCCGGATGACCGCCTCCGCGCCGGCCAGGCCGCGGGCGGTGCTGAAGGGGGAACGGATCGTCGAGTTCCAGGATCTCGTGCGCCGCGTGCCGGTGGCCGATGCGATGATCGAGTATGCCAAACGGCTGGTGCGCTGCACGCGCATCAATGAGCCCGGCGTGCCCGAGTTCATCAGCAGATGGGTGACCTGGGGCGCCGGCCCGCGGGCCTCGATGAACCTGATCCTGTCGGCCAAAGCTCGAGCCATCCTCCGCGGCCGGTCACACGTGGCCTGGGAAGACATCGATGCGGTGGCCAAGCCGGTCCTGCGGCACCGCATCATCCTCAACTTCGCCGCCCAGGCCGAGCGGATGTCCACCGATGGCATCATCGAGAAGCTGCTCGCCCACGTGGCCGCCCAGATGAAGGTGGGGTCCCCCGCACAATGAGCCGACCGGATTCCAACGCGCTGGCCCACCGCAAGTACATCGCCTTCGACGTGATCGATCGGATCGCGTCGCTGGAGATGCGCGCCCGGGAACTGGTCGAGGGCACCATGACCGGCTTGCAGCGCAGCCCCTATCTTGGGTCCAGCAGCGAATTCGCCCAGCACCGCGCCTACGTCCCCGGCGATGACGTGCGCCACGTGGACTGGAAGGTGTACGGCCGAACGCAGCGTTACTACATCCGGCAGTTTCAGGAGGAGACCAACTTCGTAGTCACCTTCCTCCTGGATGCCAGTGAGTCGATGCAGTTCGGCTCCGGCGGCGCCAGCAAGCTGGACTACGCCTGCCTGCTGGCCGCCTCGCTCTCCTGGTTGGCGTTGCGCCAGTCGGACGCCGTCTCGCTGGCCGTGTTCGATGAGTCCCTGCTCAGCGTCCTGCCGGCGCGCACGGGCATGGGCTCACTGGATCTGATCGCCTCGCAACTGGAAACCGTGCGTGCCCGGCGCGGCACCGGGTTGGCCGGAGTCGTACCGCTGCTGGCTGAAATGCTGCGGCGCCGCGGCATCGTGGTGCTCATCTCCGATCTGCTGGACACGCTCGATCCGGAGCAGAACCCGGCCGGCTCGCCCTTTGTCCAGTCCATTCAACGCCTGCGTTTCGCGCGCCACGAAGTGATTGTCTTCCAGGTCATGGACCCGCAGGAGCTGACTTTCGACTTCAGCGGGCGGACCCGATTTGACGGGCTGGAGGCCCCCGGCCGGGCGATCGCCGAAGCAAGCCGCATTCGTGCGGACTACCTGGGTATGATCCACGGTTTTCTCGCCGCACTCAAGGCGGCCTGCGCCGCGGCACGGTGTGATTACGCCCTGGCCAACACCGGCGAAGCGGTCGATCATCTCCTCGTCCGCTATCTGACCGCGCGGGGCAAAGTGCGCGAGGGCCGCCGATGAGATTCATCAATGCCGACCTCTGGTGGCTGGCCCTGCTGGCCCTCCTGCCGCTGCTGATTTACCTCTTGATCCGGCGACGCCTGCCTCGTGTCCACTGGGCAGCCATGACCTTCCTTCTGCGGGCGTTGCAGAAAAACCGCAAGCGCTTGTTGCTGGAAACGATTCTGCTGCTGGTCGTCCGGACGGCTATCGTGATCGCGATGGTCCTGGTCGTGCTTCGTCCGGTGGCCCGCAGTGCCTGGGGCTGGTTGACTTCCGATCGTCAGCCCGTGCTGAGCGTTGTCGTGCTGGATGATTCGGCCAGCATGGCCGCTTCCGACGGAGTCAGCACTCGCCTGGCCCGGGCACGCAACCGCATCGAGCAGTACCTCGATGAACTGCCCGGTGGCAGCCGGGTCGCGGTCGTGCTGGCCGGTCAACCCCCCACCGCTCCCATTCGCCAGCCCACGCGTGACCTGGGCTACGTCCGACAGACACTCTCAAAGCTCACCGCGCGCGACAGCCAGGGAGCCATAGGCCGGGCTCTGGAACTCGCCGGGCAGATACTCAGCAACGAGACGACACCCAACCGCCAGGTCTTCATCGCCACTGATGCCCAGGAGACGGATTGGCATCGCGACTCTGCCAGCATTACCACCGCGCTAGGTGGCGTCCTGAAGAGTACAGCCGTCTTTATGTCCGCCACACCGGCCACACCGGCGCAAAATGTGACCGTTACCCGCATCTCCCTGTCCGGCGGACCGCAGTCGCTGGTGCCCGGGCTGGCCACGACCTTGTGGCCCACGACAATCACTGTACATCTGGCTCCCGTGCAGCACAGTGATCCGGTTGAAACCATCGTCGAGCTGTTCGTGGAGAATCGCAAAGTCGCCCGGCGGCCGATCACGCTTCCGCTTAACCAGGAAAGTGTGGTGACGTTCGAGCATCGGTTTAACACCCCGGGGGAGCACGCAATCACTGCCCGCACCGAGCCGGACCTGTTCGACCGTGATGACGCGCGCTCCATGGTTGCAACCGTCCACGAGCGCATCCCGGTACTCATGATCGACGGCCGGCCGGCCATGGAGCCGTTCGAATCGGCCACCGGTTTTCTGCGCGTGGCTCTCTGGCCGATTGCGCCCGATGACGCCGGGGCGCAGAGTCTGTTCGACGTTCAGGTCACGCCCGCAGCGGCCCTGGATTCGGTGGATGTGAGCCGCTTCCCGCTCATGGTCATGGCGGACGTGGCGGCGCTGCCCGGGCACCTTCTGGGCCAGATCAAATCTGCGGTTCGCGCGGGGGCCGGCCTGCTGGTGATCGCGGGGCCGCAGGTCACCGGCGCCAGCCTGACGGCCATGCTCGCCGACAACGGCCAGGGGCCGCTGCCGATCGAACCGGCCGCCGCGATCGACCTGCCCGAGGACGCCCAACCCGTGGGGCTGACGCTGAGCACTCCGCTCGTGCCGGCGCTGGCCGGATTCGAAGATCCCACGCTCACTTCCGAACTCTCCCGAGTGGGCTGGCGGATTGTACGTCCGGTGAGCGGTGGACAAGGTGAAAACCTGCAGACGTGGGCCCACTTCACTCGTGGCGGTGCGGCACTGGTGGCCAACCGGTACGGCAATGGACTGGTGATCTACTTCGGTGCGACCGCCGATCGGCGCGGCAGCGATTTCCCATTGTCGCCCGCCTTTGTGCCCTTCTTCCAGCAACTGGCTTTCTACCTGCTCCGCGACGTGCAGACGGCCGAAATCGTTGCCGGCCAGCCATTGAGTTGGCCGACCCAGGCGGTGGGTGGTGCGATTGTCTCACCGGACGGCACCAGCGAGCCGGCCGACTTGCGCGTGGTGGAAGATCGCGACACCAATCGAAGTCGTGTGCTGCTGCCGGCGGCAGATCGGGCCGGAATCTATGCGCTTCAGCACACCAGGAAGGATGGTCAACGAGAACGCCTGCTCAAAGCGGTAGCAGTTCCGGCGGAAGAGTCGAACACGACCACGTTGGACGCCATGGCCCTGCGTGAGGCTCCGGCGCTGAAGAGTGCCCGCGTCATCCAGCCGGATGAATCACCGCGCGACGCACTTCGCTCCGCGCGCGGCCGTGCCGAACTCTCGGGGCCTGGATTGTTGCTGCTGGCCGCGCTGCTGCTGACCGAGTTGATGCTGATCCGCATCTTTACGCCACGACCCGTGGATGCACAGGCGCTGCTGCGGCACGCCATGGATACGTGAGGATGCCAGGGACGACATGAGGCTGACCAACGGGATACTCGACGGACTGCTCTGGCCACATCGCCTGGACGGCGACGTGACGGAAGCGGTTTGGCGCACATATCCCCTGCTGGGCACGGCCGGCACGCTCTCGCTGATCGGCGCTCTCGTCTTGGCCGTGTTGTGGGTCTATCACCGCAGCGCAGCCACCACCCGTCGGTCCAGGCGAAGCGTACTCCTGGTGCTGCGCCTGGCCGCGGTAGCCTGCCTCGTGCCCGCTCTGCTGGATCTCTCGCTGCACCTCGAGCTGCGACGCCGCGTACAGCCGGTTCTGGCCGTCGCCATCGACGCATCCCAGAGTATGTCCCTGGCGGATCGCTACGTCAGCAAGGAGCAAAAGAGGCATCTGGCTGCGGCCATCGGCACAGCAACCACGCGGCCGGAGGACGATTCTCGCCTGGCCCGGATCGATCTGGCCCGCCGGATGCTCACCAGCGGCGAACGGCTGGACCGGCTCGCGCATGCGGAATTACGCGTCTTCTCGCTGGATCGTTCGGCTCAGCCGGTCGAGGCGGCAACCCCCGTGGCGGCCATTGAATCCATCCAGGCCGATGGCCAATACACATCGCTGGTCGGCGGCATCGACGAGATTGTGGATCGTCTCCGCGGCCAACCGGCGGGAGGGATCCTGCTGCTCAGCGACGGAGCCAACAACGCGGGCGGCTCGCCCCTGACCGGCTGCGAACGATGGAAGACGGCCGGTGTGCCCGTCCATACCGTGGCCGTCGGCGATCCGGACCCTAAAGACATCGAGCTCCGCCAGGTGCTCGCGGACGACCTGCTTTTTGTCGGTGAACCGTCCACGATCATCGCCCGGCTGAGACACCGCGGCTACGGCCAGCGCAAGCTCCCGCTGCTTCTCAAGCAGGGCGAAGACCTCCTGGCCCGCGCGGAAGTCGAGTTGGACGCGCAGCAGGTCGAGATCAACGTTCCCCTCACTTTCAAGCCGCCGAAGGCCGGCGAGCAGACCTTCCGTGTGGAATGCCCGCCGCAACCGGACGAGGCCGTCGAACAGAACAACCAGAAGTCGTTCGTCGCCCGCGTGACCGCCGACAAGATCCGGGTGCTCTACCTGGAGGGAACGCCGCGCTGGCAGTACCGATTCCTCCGCGACGCCATGGCCCGGGATCGCCGGGTGGCCTTGCAGGCGCTTCTGGCCGGCGGCGAGCCGGTGCCCGACCCGGCTCCGCCGATGATCGCCGCCCCTCCGACGAGCAAGAGCGCCTATGAATCCTGTGACGTGATCATTCTGGGGGACGTCGATCCTTCCGTCATGACCACCGAGCAGATGGAATGGATTCGCGAAGTCGTCCGCGACGATGGCGTGGGGTTGCTGCTGCTGGCCGGTCCCACCGCCAATCCGCGTGCCTATATGGATCTGCCCCTGGCCGAGCTGTTCCCCGTTGAGAGCGCTGAAGGGCCAGGCAGCCCGGCCCAACGGCCTCGCGCCACCGAAGAAGATCGCTTTCTGCCTCAACTGACGCCGGTCGGCCGGACACATCCGTCCATCCAACTGGGCGACGATGCCGTGCAGAACGCGGAAATATGGGAATCGCTGGCCACCGTGTTCTGGAGCGCGCCGGTGAAGAAGGCCCGCCCCGGAGCCTCCGTGCTGGCCGTGCACCCGCGGGAGATGGCAGCCGGTTCGTCCGCCGAGTCGCTGCCGGTGCTGGCCGTTCAACAGTTCGGCAAAGGCCGCAGCTTCTACTGCGGCATTGACGAAACATGGCGCTGGCGCCTCAAACGCGGCGACCGCATCTTCTACCGCCTGTGGAGCCAGGTGCTCCAGTACCTGGGCTCTCCGCACATGTCCGGATCCCAGAGCGGGATGACCATCCGGACCGACCGGTTGATTTACGGCCAGGGCGAGACCGCGCTGATCTCCGTGCGGGCGGAGGAGATGACCGTCGGCGACCTCCCACCGGTGGTGGCCGAAGGGCCCGACGGGACGCAGACCCGCCTGACGCTCTCACCGTCGCCGGGCGCGCAGCGGCTGTTTGAAACCCGGATGCCTTTGAACGCACCCGGCACATACAAGCTGTGGGTGGATCGACACCTTTTGGAGGCATCCACAACCTTCGAGGTAGAGACGGCCCGGCTCGAGTTACAGGAACCGGCGGCGAACGCCGAGTTGATGCGGCAGATCGCGGAAGGCACCGGTGGGCGCTTTGCCCGGCCGGAAGAGTTCGACCGACTCCTGGGGGAGATGGATCTGTCGCCCCGGACGGTGCAGGAGCGCCGGACCGTGGAACTCTGGGATCTGCCGGTGCTGGTGGGATTATTCGTGAGCCTGCTGGGAGTTGAATGGATTCTGCGGAGGCTCTGGCAGTTGCCGTAACGAGCGAAGATGACACGCACGACGCTGCATAATATGGATTCAGGGCAGAGTGCGATGCTGGTGGAAGGTCCGCCGCGGTGCACGAGCCGCATCACTGAACTTCAGCGGCGGTGGTCGCTGCTGCACCGGTCCGCGGCGACGACTCTGCTGCTGGCGTGCGCATTGCTGGGCGGCCTGCCGCTCATCGGCTTGGACTGGTATCTCCGTGGTGGCCGGATGGCCCGCACCGGGCTGCTCGCCATCTTCATCATCAGCGTAGGCTTCGTCTTGTTCAGATGGATCGCTCCGCTGTGGAAGCGGCTGACCGATGACCGGGCCGCCCTGCTGATCGAGCAGCAATCGCCCCACCTCGGCGGGCGCCTGGTCACGGCCGTACAGCTTGCTTCGCCGCAGGCGCGCGGGCGCGCCGGAACCTCCGAAAACCTCTACAACGCGGTGCGTGCGTCAGCCGAAGAATCAGCCGGTTCGCTGGATGTCAGGCGGATTCTTCCGGGAACGCTTCAGCTTCGCCGCACGGCCCTCAGCCTCCTGGTCATCGCCCTGATCGCATCCGGCGCTGCCCTCCATCCGGCGACCGCGAGTACCGGAGTCCGGCGGTTGTTCATGCCGTGGAGCGAGTTGGAGTGGCCCCGGCGCACCCGGATTGAGCTGGTGCCATCGGTTTCCGGGCCGATTCGCGTCGTGCGTGGCGGCACACTGGTACTGGAGGGTCGAGTGGGCGGGCTTGTGCCTTCGACGGGAACACTCTGGGTCGAGGCCGGCCCGGGCACAGTGGACCGCGCTTACTTCGACATTCAGCCTGATGGCGCGTTCACCGTCCGCTATCGGCCGGTGACCGTGGACCTGCTGGTCCGGGTCGAGGTCGGCGACGCATCCTCGACGCGGCTCAAGGTCGAAATGGTTCCGCCGCCCGATATCGCGGCGATCGAAGCGGAGTGTGTTTTCCCCGAGTACACGCGGCTGCGCCCCGCTCATTTGAAGGATGGCAACATCCAGGCGGTTTACGGTTCGCGGATCAAGCTGAGTGTGACGGCCACCAAGCCACTATCAAAAGCCGCGATCGCGTGGGAAGAGGGCGAGCGCATCGCCCTCCAGAAGACCGGTCCCACGGCCGTGGAGGCCCTCTTCGGCGTCGAAGCGAGTCGGTCCTATCGGATCCATCTGACGGATGAACTGGGTTTTCATAACGACGATCCGGTTGTTTATCGAATTGAGATGATCGACAACACCTACCCGCGCATCGAGCGGGTCAGCCCGTCCAGCGACAAACAGGTCACGCCCAGGGCCGTACTGCCCATCACCGCCCGAATCACCGATGA
>BTUC01000163.1:0-14995 GCA_045863575.1 Phycisphaerae bacterium | reverse complement strand
CGCTCGTATACCGACGGGGTGAACGTCCGGCATATTTACAGTGGCGAGGAGCGGGCCGAACTCCGCGACCGCGTGGGCAAGAAGTTCGGCAAGGCCGCCGAGCAGTACGATGCTGTCGTCCGCGAGGCGCGCGCGGCATGGGATCAGCTTGAAGGTCAACTCGGTCCCCAGCAGCAGACCATCAATGGGTTGCTGGCCGGTGACAGTTGGCTGGCCTCGTTCCCCATGCTCGCCAACCAGGCCAGTGCCATCAAAAAGGACCTGGTGAACATCCAGGAGACGCGCAAAGAGGTGGATGACCTGGTCTCCGGTGAGGGGTTGCCGAGGTACACCGAGGCCAACACCAAGATCACCACGGCCAACGACGAGCTCAAGCGCCACCTGGAGAGCCTCCAGACTTGGGCCAAGGAGATGGATAAGCTGGCTCAGGTTCTCTCGAAGCCGGACGACGAGTTCCTGACCAAGACCATTGAGAAGAACCAGGAGCTGGTCGGGTTCATCGCCCGCCTCCAACAGGTCGTCGGCGATCCCAAGGACCCCAACATTCCCGACGACGTGAAGCCGATTCTCCAGGAGTTCGGACGCAACGCCGGTGTGATGGCCAACTGGCTGCTCGAGGAAGCGGCGCGCGTGGAAGCCTTCCTGAAAGACTATCCCGCGTTGCGTGCGCATCCCAAGTGGCAGGTCCAGATCCGCGAGGCCATCTTCGTCCAGAACGTGCCCATCCACGTGTTGCTGGCGGACACGGCCGAAGCACTCTCGCAGAACGCCCAGCAGCTTCGCAACTATCTGCAGCAGGATGTGCCCAAGGACCAGCTTCAGAACATCGTTCGACAGCTTCGCGAGTTTACCGCCCGGTGGGCCAGCGACCTGCAGCGATGGATGACCAACTCGGTCGCCGTCTTCAAGGAGGCCCAGTCGATCGACCCGGCCAGCCGGCAGTTCCTCGCGCAGGGCAGCTCCGGCGAACTGTTCAAGGAGCCACTGGCCAAGCTCAACGATCTGGGCACCAAGATCAAAGACCTTCCCGAGCTCAAGATGGACGAAGTGGCCACCAAGCTCCAGGAAGACAACATCGTGGTGGTCGAGAACGACAGTGAGGTCCGGGTGGTCTCATTTGACGAGGTCTGGCCGGTGGCCGACCCCATGGCCGCCCAGATGGGCGCCGGGGACAGCAAGCCGCAGCGGCGCGTATTCGACGGCGACAGCGCCATCTCCGCAGCCGTCCTGCAAATGGAGCAGGAGAAGCCCTTCGCCACCGTCATCTTCGTCGGCTACGAGAATCAGCCGCCGCCGCAGATGCGGCAGTTCCAGCGGCCCAGCACCGGCCCGCTGCCCATGGAAGGTTTCAATACGCTCAAGGAAAAGCTCAAACGGGCCAACTTCGTAGTCAAGGAGTGGAACCTGGGCGCGGAGGCCGACGCCGCCAAACCCCCGGAACCGCAAGAGGGAACCGAGCCCATCTACGTGTTCCTCCCGCCGGCCGAGACGCCGCCCATGAACCCGATGATGATGCAGCAGCAGCCGCAGAAGAGCTTCGGCGAAAAGGAGCTCGCGGAGGTGCGCAAGGTCCTCGGCGAAGGCGCCCGGGCGATTTTCCTGGCCCTGTTCGACGGGCCACGGCCGCCTTTTATGCCGCCCGCGACCTACGGGTACGACAGGCTGTTGCAGGATGAGTGGGGCGTGAAGGTGGCCACCGACCATCGGGTGACCCGGGCCATTCCCTCCACCAAGGAACCCGGCCATTATGGCATCGGCATCGTGCAGTTTTTCTACACCCAGCTCAGCAGCTTCACGGACCACGTCATCGGCAAGCCTTTAAGGGCCCGGCGGATGTACATGCTCAACGTGTGCCCCGTGGTCAAGGCGGAGAAGGTGCCCGAAGATGTCACGGTGACGCCGGTCCTCGAGGTGCCCGCCGGCAGCGCGGACACCTGGGCCGAATCGGATCTGATGCGAATCATCAACGCCCTCCGCGAAGGAACCAAGGACAGCACCTTCACCAAGAGCGAAGAGGCGTGGAATCCGCCCTTCTCCGTGATCGTGGCTGCCGAAAACAAGAAGACCAACGGTAAGATCGTGGTCATGGGCACCGGGGCCAGCTTCCTCGAAGATTACCTGACGCGTCGCGTCACCCGCTTCGAGGGGCCGCAGGCTCGGCTTGTTACCGACCCACCGCCGCTGGAGAACGTGGACCTGTTCAGCAATTCGCTCTACTGGCTGGCCGCCAAGGAGGAGCTGATCGCGGCCGGACCGGCGGAAGTGCCGGTGGTCACCGCCGCAGTGAACCAGAATCCGCAGTCGCTCTGGCTGCTCACCATGGGCTGGGCGTTCGCCATGCTGATCGCGGGCCTTGGCGTCATGATGGTTCGTCGAAAGTAATCCTGACCTCAAGCACAGCAAGAGAGCCATGAATACAAAATCAACGCTGATTATCGTGGTGGTTGCCCTGGTGGCGTTCGTGGGCCTGTATCTCGCGAAGCCTTGGGAGGCGACGACGCCGAAGGAACAAGAGAAGGCGGTCAAGCCGCTCTTCGCCGATGATTCGAAGCCCAAGGACGTCGATCGCGTCGAGATGGTCCTCAAGGGCGGTGAGCAGCGGACCTTCGTCAAGGAAGGCGAAGACTGGCGCATGACTCAGCCCGTGGAGGCGATGGCCAACAAGTGGCAGGTCGACCAGATCGTGCGTGATGTGAGCGATCTGAAGTATGACAAGATCTACGCCAAGGACGATAAGGCCCGTCCGGGTGACAAGATCTCCGGACTCACCGAACCCAACGCGACGGTCAAGCTGTTCAGCAAGGACAAGCTCCAGGCGGAGCTGGCCATCGGCTCGCGCTTGCCCACTGGCAAAGGCCAGTACGTCCGTCTGGCCGGCACTGACAGCATCTACGAGTCGGAGAGCGACTTGAGCTCGGTGTATAACAAGCGCCTCAGCGCGCTGCGCGATTCGCGCGTGCTCAAATTCGAGACCAAAGACGTGCAGCGCGTTACGGTCGAGGGCCAGCAGAACTTCGTCCTGGTCAAGAGCGGAGACAACTGGCTTATCGAGTCGCCCATCCGCGGCCGTGCGGACAAGAGCAAGGCTGACGGCATCATCAGCCCGCTGACCTACCTGAGCGCCCAGGAGTGGAAGGACGACGAGCCCAGTTCGCTCAAGCCGTTCGGCCTCGATCCCGCCCGCGTGAAGGTGACGGTGGAGACCAGGCGGGAGGTTCCGCCGAAGGTCGCGCCGGGAGAGCCCCACACCCAGCCGACGGACACGCAGCCGTCCATGGAAGACAAAACTTACGTGCTGCTCGTGGGCGGGCCGACAGAGACTTCCGGGGCCAGTTATTTCGCGAAGCTGCAATCGTCCCCGGCCGTGTTCTCCATTTCCGAGCACACGGTCAAGCAGATCGCTCCGCCTCTGCCCGAGCTCCAGGACAAGACGCTGGCCAAGATTGAGCCGGCGAAGGTCAAGAAAATCGAGGCCCAAACGCCTGGCGGCAACATGGTCCTGACCCGGAATGAAAAGGGTGAGTGGGCATTCGCCGACAACACGCCGGCCGACACCGCCGCCGTCGATGATCTGCTCAATGCGGTCAAAGGGCTCCAGGCTACCGCATTCGCCGATGCACGCGAACAACTCATCCCCCAGGACTGGAACAAACCACGCTCAAAAATCGCCATCACGCAGGAGGGCCAGCTCGAGCCCGTCACGCTGCTGGTCGGCAGCGCCAGCGCGAGTGGCCGCATGGTTTACGTCCGCAACCAGGCCGAGGAGCCTGTTGCGGCCGTACCCGAGGAGGCCGTGGTGCCGCTGCTTCTGCCGCCGGTCTCGTACCGCGATCGGCAGGTGCTCAACGTCGCCCGCGATCGCGTGGACCGGATGGAGATCACGCGGCAGGACCAGCCCAAGGTCGTCCTGACCAAGGCCAACAACAAGTGGTCGATGGCCGAGCCGGTGAGCGCCGATGCCGACGCGGATGCCGTCCGCAATGTACTCACGGATCTGGCGACGCTGCAGGCGAAGCGCGTCGCCGGCCTGGGCAGCAAGGAGAAGTTCGGGCTGGGCAAACCGGACGTCACCCTGGCGGTCTGGGTGCAGCCCGTGACCGCACTGCCGAATGCGAAAGTGGTCGGCCAGACGACACAGCCGGCGACCACGACTCAGCCGGCCGGCACGACAACCAGGCCGGTCGATCTGGCCAAGGAAATCGAGAAGCTCGAGAGCCTTCTGCAATACCAGCGTGAGCATCCCGAGACCGAGAACAAGATGGCCACCCAGATGGTTCAGGAGAAGCTGGACGAATTGAGAGCCCAGGCGGCCACGCAGCCGGGTGTGGCGGAAAGGGCAACCACTCAGCCGACCGTGACAGCCGATGCAACGCCGGCGGCCGAGCCCGCCCCCCAGCCGACGATTCATCATCTGCACATGAGTCGCCGCGACGGCAAGGTCTACGCGAATCTCGACAACGGCCAGATGGTCTGGGAACTCGACGACCGCGTGTATGAGGACGCTACGGCCGAGATGCACGACCGGCAGGTCACCAAGTTCGAGATTGCCAACGTCGTGGATCTGACCTTCGAATCACCCGAGCATGCCGTGGTCGCACTGCGCAAGACGGGCGAGGAGTGGAAGTATCTGCCCGATCCGCTCGTGCCGCTGGACAAGCAGAAGGTCACCGATGTCCTGAACGCCCTTCGCGAAATCAAGACTCACCGCTACGTGACCTACGCGGCGGAGGATCTGGGCAAGTACGGGCTCGCCGGCAACGTCTGGAAGCTGATCGTCGGACTGGACAACGGCCAGCGTACGGAGATCGTGCTCTCCAACAGCGGCCCCGAGAACGATCCCGACAAGAGCCGCTACGCGGTGGCCGCTGGTTCCAAGAAAGTCTTCCTGTTGAAGGAAGACCAGGCTAAGAAGTTCGAGCAGAAGCTGGTGGACTTCGAAAAGACCGACAAGCCCAAGACCGCGGATGCCGCCGAGGAGCCGGCCGGGTTCGGAGCCGCTCCGGCCGGATTCCCCGGCTGACGGAGTTCGATCGATGCCGTCTTCGGCCGCCGATGCGATGCGCTGGACGGTGCTCTTTGAAGGCACCGTCCAGGGGGTAGGGTTCCGATACACGAGCCGGAGCTGCGCCCGCGGCTTCCAGGTGACCGGCTATGTCCGGAACATGCGGGATGGCCGGGTGGAACTGGTGGCCGAGGGGCGCGAGGACGAACTCCAGCGGTTTGTCGATGCCATCCAGGACCGGATGGGCGGCTACATTCGCGGCCGAGAGGTGATCCCGGGACCCGCCAGCGGCGAATTCGACGGCTTCGGCGTCCGACATTGAGGCCCGATCTGATCGTGTGTGCCACTGCTTTGTGAGCAGTGCGGGAAGTAAGGGAGCGTCCATGGTCTCCAACCACTGCTGACACTGACACAGCAGTGGCACACTCGCGGATGGTTGGGAAGAGGGCACACGCCGGGGTGGCTCGGAACTACCCGTGGCGTTGGCGGTTGCACGCCGGTTTTACGGTTTTAAAGCTCAACGTCGGCCCCTTGCTTCCGAGACGCTCAGATGCTATAGTCTGCGATTCTTTGACGTTTGACAGATGCGACAGCTACGAGGCGGCTATGCCCAAGACCAAGACACACAAGGGTTTAAAGAAGCGAGTGACCGTCACCGGCAACAAGAAGGTGACCCGCTCGAAATCGTTCACCGGCCACCTGCTCAGCAGCCGGTCCAGTAAGCGGCTGCGTCGCCTGCACCAGAAGACGGTGATGATGCCGGCTGACATCAAGCGGACGTTGCGGGCTCTGGGTCAGTAGAGCAGCTTTGAAACGAACGAGCATGCCCGGAACCGCGAAACTGACGGCCGGGAGACGATGGGAGATTTGAGATGCCCCGTGCAACCAGTGGAGCGGCGACCGCCCGGAAAAAGCGGCGACTCCGAGCGGCCACCAAAGGATACTTCGGCGGTCGAAGCAAGCTGACCCGCATCATGAAGATGGCCCTGCTCAAGTCAGGGCGTTATGCCTACCGTGATCGCCGCAACAAGAAGCGAGAATACCGGGCGCTGTGGATTACCCGCATTACGGCCGCCTGCCGCGCCCGCGGCGTGAGCTATTCGCGTTTCATCAACGGGCTGCGCCGGCTGTCCATTGCCCTCGATCGCAAGATGCTCAGCGAAATCGCCATCCACGACGAGGCGGCTTTCGACAAGCTGGTGGCCATGTTGCCGGAGAAGTCAACGGCTGCTGCAAGCCGGTGATTCCCTGCCCTCACGGCGCGAGCAGTTCCCTGTAGATCTGCTCGAGCTGCGAAACCATGTTCCGATGGTCAAAGCGTTCCAGGCACAGCATCCGTCCGGCCGTCCCCAGGCGGGTGCGGGTGTCAGCGTTTGCCCCGAGCCTGATCATGGCGTCGGCCAGCCCGCCGATGTCGTTGAGCGGCACGAGCTCGCCCGTCTGCCCCGGGAGGACGACCTCCGGAGCGCCGTCAATGGCGAAACTGATCACCGGGACGCGCATCAGCAGCGCCTGGACCGCCGCTCGCGGCAGACCCTCCCATTGTGAGGCGTGGGCCAGCACGTCAAACCCGGAGAGCACGCGGGGGACTTCATCCGGTGGAATCAGGCCGGTCAGGTGGACACGTTCGCGGACGCCCTCGGCCTCCAGCCGCCGCTCGTAGGCCTCCCGCCCAGCGCCGTCACCAACCCAGACGAAGCGCAACTTTGGACAAGCCTTCACCGCCTCGGCCATCGCCGGAATGAGCTGTTCATAGCCTTTGTTGGCGAACAGCCGCGCGACCGTGCCGATCACCACCTCGTCATCGAGCACGCCCCAGGCGGCGCGCACGGCCTGGCGGTCATACAACTCCGGCGAGAACAAATCCGTACGCATGCCGGAGTATACCGTGGTGAACTTCTCCGCAGGGGCAATCCCAGCGGCAACGGCCTGGGCCGTCATGGCATCTGCCACGCTGATGATCCGGCCGGTGAAGCGGGCGCAGAATCGCTCCAGGTTCCGGTACAACCCTCGTACGGGCCCCGGCTGCGTACGGTTGAAGCTCATGCCGTGAATGGTGTGGACGATGGCCGGTATGCCGGCGTCGCGGGCCGCCATCCGGCCAAGGACGCCGGCCTTGCTGCTGTGCGTATGGACCACATCCGGGCGGTTCGACCGCAGCAGTCGGTACAGATCCCGGCGGGCGCGCCAATCCTCCAGCGGGCGTACGGCGCGCCGCAGCGATCCGACCACCTCCACCCGGTAGCCGCCGCCGCGAGCGCGCTCCAGCAGGCTGCCCTCGGGTCCGGCGTCCGGGCCGGTGATGAGCGTCACGTCATGCCCCCGGCCGTGCAGCCCTTCGCAAGAGAGCAGTGTGTTCTCCTGCGCCCCCCCGATGATCAGGCGCGTGATGATGTGGCAGACGTTCAGTTCACTCGCACTCATCCGCTTCCTCAAGGCTCTGCTCGGCGTTTGGGGCGTCGTCTTCCACGTGCGCCCATTCCCGCGGCTGTTTCCACGGATCCGGCTCATAGCTGCGCGTCATGTCATACCGGACCCATTGCAGGCACAGGCCTCGGGCCGGAGCCGTGGGCCCCGCATTTGTTCGGTCCCGGCTCTGGAGGATCGCCCTCACATCGTCAGCGGTCCAGCGGCCGCGACCGACCTCCAGCAGCGTCCCCACCATGTTGCGGACCTGGTTGTACAGGAAACCGGTGCCTTCCACGTCAATCCGCACCTGGGCATAGGATCGCTGTACATGAACGTCCAGCACCGTGCGCACCGTGCTCTCCCGCTGGTGTCCGGTGGTCGCGAAGGCGGCGAAATCGTGTTCCCCGACGAGCACATCGGCCGCGTCCTGCATCCGTCCGATGTCCAGGGGATGCCAGTAGTGATAGACGTACCGCTGGCGCAACAGCTCGACGGGCCGGGCGCTCTCGTTGTGAATGGTGTAGCGGTACAGCTTGGAAATGGCGTCGCGTGAGGAGCGGAAATTCGGGGGCGCGTCGCAAGCGTCGAGGATCGAAATGTCCTTGGGGAGCCGGCTGCCAATCGCCTTGCGCAGACTCTCGCACGGCATGGGGCAACAGGTCTCGAAGTTCGCCACCTGCCCGAGAGCGTGTACGCCCGCGTCTGTGCGACCTGATCCGACGACGGTCACCTGGTGCCGCGCGACCCGGCGGACGGCCTGCTCAACCGATTCCTGCACCGTCCGCATGCCAGGCTGGCGCTGCCACCCGTGGAAGTCCGTCCCGTCGTAGGCCAGCAACAACCGGACGTTCCGGTCCATGGGGGCATTCTATTAGGCGACCAGCTCGCTTTCCAGCTTGCCCTTGAACCGGCCGCGCAGCCGCGAGATCACGTCCTTGTGAATCTGGCTGACGCGCGACTCGGACAGGTCCAGGACCACGCCGATTTCGGCCATGGTCAGATCCTCGAAGTAATAGAGCACCAGCACCAGGCGCTCCTCGCGGCTCAGCCCGCGGGTGATGAATTCGGTGAGCATGGTGCGGCTCAACTTGGCGCAGGGATCGGTCTGGTTCGGATCGCCCACGTCCCAGGCCCGCTCGCCGGATCGCCCGCGCGAATCGGACCCGTTGCGCGGATCCATGGCCGAGAAATGTACCTCGCGTCCGAGCTGCGAGATCCGCGAGAGCTGATCATAACGGTCCTGGGTGATGCCCATCTGACGGGCAATCTCGTCGTGCATGGGCGGCCGGCCCAGCTCGGCGTCGAGCATCTCGCGGACGTTCATCCGCTTCTTCTCGAACGTGCGGACCGTGCGCGACTGCGGATCGAGGCTCCGCAGCCAGTCCATCACCGCACCGATGATGCGCTGCTGGCAGAACGTCTCGAACTTGGCCTTCTTGGTGGGGTCGTAACTCTCGACGGCCTCGATCAGGCCATCGTAGCCGGCGCTGCAGATCTCGTCATAGCCGATCTGCGCCGGCAGCTTCCGCGAGAGCCGCGCGGCCTGGATGTGAACCAGCGGGGCATAATGCTCCACCAGAGCGTTCCGGTACTCGTCCTCGTGCGTCCTGAGAAACTTCTTCCATAGCGCCTGGACATCCTTGTCCGGTTTCATGGGGACCTCCGAGACTGTACAACCCCACTCCCGACGCACCGCTGAAAGCGCCCGGCGATTCGGGAGCGAACATGCTTACTTGTCGAGCGAACGGGTCTGAATCCGCACGACAAGCGCCTGCGAGAAACCGTTTCGCAAGCGAGCCCTGATAGTCACGGAATGTCCCGGCGTGGAAAGGTGCCTCCGTGCCAGGAAATACCGTGGAGTCCTTCCGTGGATCCCACCGCGTCAAGAACGGTCCAAGATTTGCGCCCTCGCTCCGACCGCCGCGCCTGCGGTCTTACCTGAAGACCGTGTTCGGAGCGGCAAAGACATGAGGACCGTCTATCGCTGAGTAGAACTTACCTCACACGCCCGATAAATGTCAATAGATGAGGCGCGAAAATTTGCAGGCGCTTTTCCGTCACCCTTTTTCCGATGCCGCACAACGGTTTTATCGGTCCTCAGTGGTCTTAAAAGGGGAATATACCTGTCTTCAAATGGTATATGTGCTACCACCCAGAGGCAGTCGCCCACCGGCGGATCACGAGTTGCCGCGGCTGACCAGCAGCAGGATGTTGACGATCACAGAAATCCCCAGCAGGCCCGCCAGAACGAATACCCACACCAGGGAGCGCATGGCCGGAGACGCGTACTCCTCCCGGACGGGGGATTCAATCTCGATGGTTTCACCGCTGTCGGCCAGACCCTGCAGAAGGTTGGCGTCGTACTGCTTTCGCGCATGCAGCGGCGGTTCGCCGCGCGAAACCGCCTCCAGGTCTGAGATCAGATCGCTCATGGTTGCGTAGCGCTCCTCCCGGTTCTTGGCCATCATCCGTTCGATGACCTCACCGAGTCCTGTGGACAGGGAGGGTACGATGTGGTCCGGCGGGATCAGGCTTTCCTTGAGATGTTTGTGCATGACGGCCGCAGGTGTGGCCCCTTCGAAGGGAACCTTGCCGGTTACCATGTGATAAAACGTGGCCCCCAGCGAATAGACGTCCGCACGGAAGTCGATGTTCACCTCGCCTCGGATCTGCTCCGGACTGATGTAGTAGGGCGTCCCGTAGGCGCGGCCGGCCTCGGCCATTGCCGCCTTGAGATCGGATGTCTCGCGGGCCAGACCCATATCCGCCAGCTTGGCCACTTGCTGGTTGGTGAGCATAATGTTCTTGGGCTTGACGTCCCGGTGGACGAACCCGCGTTCCGCCGCGTGCTCGAGCGCCCGGGCGACCTGGATGATGATCTCGAGCGCTTCCTTCTCGGGGTAGACCCGGTTGGCTGCCAGGTCGTCGAACACCGTCTTGCCGTCAATATATTCCATCACGAAGTAGTGGTAACCGCCCGCCTCGCCGACGTCGATGGCCTGCACGATGTTGTTGTGATTCAGCCGGGCGGCCGCCCGGCCCTCGCGATAGAATCGCTCGACAAACTCGGGGTTCTCACCGAGCTTCTTGGGCAGCACCTTGACCGCCACCACCCGGTCCAGGCTCAACTGCCGCGCCTTGAATACCGTGGCCATGGCCCCTGATCCGAGCTTCCCCAGAATCTGAAAGCCGGGGATCTGCTGGGCGCGCGTGGAGATGGAGTCCTCCATGTCGCCGCCGAGCCGTTGTAGTTGTGATCGGGTGATGTATCCCGAGCGGATCATGATCTCGGAGAGAGTCAGTCGCTTGCCTTCCGTCGCCAACTTGCGTTGCTCGTCGATGCACGCACGCAACTCTTCCGGAGTGATGAGCTTGCGTTCAACGGCCACGCGGCCAACCTGTGTCTCGCTGAATCCATCCGCCATCAGATCACTCCGGGGCGCACACGAATCATCCACTTTGCAGAGCTGGACTTGGATTTGGATCGCCAGGACCGGTAATCGTACGGCTGGAGTACCTCAGGTGCAATACCCGCCCGGCGAACCACCTGCAGTCTATCCGCGAATCTCTTTAACCGATTATATGCCGCTCAGTCGAGTCAACGCGCGAATGCACCGCAGGGTCTTCTGCGAATCGGCCGCCTCATCGGCCATCGCCGACATCGCCTGGGAGACCTGCGCGGCCTGACGTCCCGTAAATAGACGGACCGGCCGGTCTGCCCAGCCCTCCATTCCCAGACGGCTCTTGATGGCGGCCCGAAGTGCCGCCAAGCCGTCACCCGTGCGGGCGCTGATGCTGATGCCATCGGCGGTGCTGCTGGGCGTCAGCGGCCCATGGCCGGGGTGTCGCGGGAGGTCGGATTTGTTCCAGACCAGCATCGACATTGATAGGGTTGAAGAATTTTCTCCCATGACGTACAGGTTCCGCTGCCGATCTGAGGGTGAAGGCGCCGCCGAGGCATCCACGACAGAGAGCGTCAGGTCCGCGTGCTGAGCCTGCCGGGTACTGCGGTGGATCGCCTCCTGCTCGATGGCGTCGAGCGTCTCGCGGATGCCGGCCGTGTCTACAAGCGTCAGTGGTATGCCGTCCACGGCCGTACGGTGTTCCACCCAGTCACGCGTGGTTCCGGGAACGTCGCTGACGATCGAGTGCTCTGCGCCAGCGAGGGCATTGGCCAACGTCGATTTGCCGGAGTTGGGTGCGCCTGTCAGCACGATCCGCGCGCCTTCCAGCAGGTAGCGGCTCTCTTTGAAACTGGCCAGCAACTTCCGTAGCCGGGCCAAGACAGCATCGCATCGACCGGCCTGGAGCGCCTGCTCGAGTTCCACCACCTCGTTCTCGAGCAGAACGGGCACACGCGCCAACCACAAAGCTACCGCCCGGGTCGCGGCACGGGGCAATGCGGCCAGTGCCTCCGCTTCGATGAGGGTGCGGGCCGGGGAGGCTCGGTTCAGCAGCGCGTCAGCCGTCACAATCGATGCGCCCCGACGCTGGAGCAGGAGAAGCACGCGCTGCACGATGCGCGGTCCGCCGTGCAGGCTCAGATCAACGACCGGCGTCCCGTCTTCAGTGACCCGCGCGGCCACCAGGATCTGGTCGAGTACCTCCTCATCGTCCACGATGCGGCAGAGTCGCAGTTCACCCGCGCCCAGGCATGCCAGATCGATGCCGCCGCGGGCGCGTAGACATCCTTTGACCAGTTCGAAGGATCCGGGGCCGGCCACCTGCACGAAGGCCACGCCTCCGGCTGCAGGAGCGGTCAAGCAGGCGGTCAGTGGCGATTCACCTGTTGGAGCTTCGGCTGACATGTTGTTGATAGGCCAGTACGACGCCATCGAGGCACAGATCCGGGACCACCCGATCGACGAAGTCGCAGTGACGGCCGATCATTTCCGCATCTCCGCCGGCGATCACCAGGGGCGGCCACTTGCCGATATCGGTGGCGTAACGCTCGGTGATCTCCCGGAGAGCGCCGATCATCATGGCGTGGATCCCGTTGCGAATGGCACTGGTGGTGTCCTTCCCGAGGATCTCATTGCCCGGCGCTTCCATGCTCACGAGCGGCAGCAGGGCAGTATGTTCGTGCAAGGCCCGCGCGCACAGGGCCATGCCGGGTGCGATCGTGCCGCCCAGGAACACCCCATCGTCACCCACGAGATCCACGGTCAACGCCGTTCCAAAGTCGGCGACCGCGCAGGCACTCTTGAAGCCCGCATACGCTGCCGCGGCCACGCAGAGCCGATCCATTCCGATCCGCTCCGGCTCGGGAAGATCCGCATCGATGGGAGGCTCAATATCCTCGCCCAGCACGAGCAAGGGCGAGATGCTCCGCGCCGCGGCGCCGGAGCGCAGCTTATCCAGCAGGGGAGGGCACACGGAGCAGACAACAACTGCCCGAGAGGTGGCCGCGGGCAGCTCCTGCCATCGGCGATCGAGTTCATCGAGGATGGCTTGGAAGGGCTCGTTGGGCAGGTGCCGGGCGGCGTGCCGAACGCCTTCCCGGTACGTGGCCATGCTCACCCGCGAGTTGCCCACGCCGATCACGACGAGCGTGCCCGCCGCACCGTCTGCCTGCCTGCCGCCATCAGGTGCGATCATTCAGAGCCTCCCGTCGGCTCCTGCCCGGACGCGTCCGGGCCGTCATGGTCGTTCAGTCCGATGCCAGTCGAGTTACCGGGCTCACGCGCCGCCAGTGCAGCCGTGCCATCCTCGCTCCGCCGGAACGGGTCATCGAACTCGGCGACCCAGATGGGTTCCTGCGGGGCGCGCCGTGCTGCCTCGACCATCTCCCACAGCCGGTCCGAAAGCGTCTCCAGCCCGGCGCCGGTCACTCCGCTGATGGCCAGCACCTCGCGACCGAGCTCATCAGAGAGTTGCTCGACCGCTTCCAGATCGGCTGCCAGGTCAGTTTTATTGGCCACCAGAAGCTCAGGCTTGGCGGCCAGCTTCTCTGAGTACTTGCGCAATTCGTTCCGTACGACCTCGTAGGCCTCAGCCGGCGGGGGCTGCCCCTCCAGCGGGTGGACATCAACCAGGTGCACCAGGATGCGCGTCCGTTCGATGTGGCGGAGGAACTCGTCACCCAGGCCCACGCCCTCATGCGCGCCCTCGATCAAACCGGGAATATCGGCCATGACGAACCGCCGGTAACCGGACAACTCGACAATGCCCAATTGCGGTTCGAGCGTCGTGAAGGGGTAATCCGCAATCTTCGGCCGGGCCCGACTCAGACGTGAAAGCAGTGTGCTCTTGCCCGCATTGGGCAGGCCGACGAGCCCCACGTCGGCGATGAGCTTGAGTTCCAGGCGCAGCCAGCGCTCCTCCGGTTCCTCGCCGGGCTGGGCAAAGCGCGGCGCCTGGTAGCGCGAACTGGTGAAGTGCTTGTTGCCTTTGCCGCCACGGCCGCCCTTGGCGATGAGCACGCGCTGGGCGGGCCCGTTGAGGTCCTTGAGCAGACGGCCGTGGTCGCGGTCGTAGATCAGCGTACCCGGGGGAACGCGGATGACCAGGTCATGACCGCCGCGGCCGCTCATGTTGCGGCCCTGACCGTGCTGGCCGTTCTGGGCAATCCAGTGGTGACGTCCGGTAAAATCCAGAAGAGTGGTGACGGACTCGTCCGCCTCGATGAAGACGTTCCCGCCGTGGCCGCCATCACCGCCGTCGGGTCCGCCCTTGGGGATGAACTTCTCGCGTCGGAAGCTGACGCAGCCCGGCCCGCCTTTTCCCCCCCGCACAAAGATTTCAGCCCGATCAATGAACATGGCACAGACTCATGACGGGCGGGAGCAGGGGGCCGCCTGGCCGGTCAGCTCGTCGCCGCCGGCGTCGGATCGATCTCCACGCGGCGGCCCTTGAAGACCACCTTGCCGTCCACGAGGGCGAACAACGTGTCGTCCCGGCCGCGACCGACAAACCGCCCGGGTATGAAGGGCGTGCCGCGCTGCCGCACGATAATCGAGCCCACCTTGGCCTGCTCCCCACCGTACAGCTTGACGCCCAGGTACTGCGGGTTGCTGTCGCGCCCGTTTCGAGTTGAGCCTTGTCCCTTTTTATGAGCCACTGACGTATGCTCCCATAAAGCTGATTGCTGGCTATCTCATGACCCACTTCTGGCCATCGACCATCCGCTCCGGAACCGCCCGGTTCCGCAGGCTTTCCCCGCCTGGGAATTTGTAGGGGATGGCCAGCGTCTTGCGCAGAAGAATATAGCGCTTGTTCTTATCGCTTTCCGGCTGCTCCTCGTCGAAGGCCGGGTTCTTGATCCGTCTCATCTCGCCCGACAGTCCGCTCACGTAGACCGTGAACTCCTTCGCCTTCGGGTCGAAGTCCCGGAAGATGGCTACGCCGTGACGCCGGTGGTCGGCTCCGCGGCGGAGCGTCCCGAGCATCCGGTCGGGCGTGACCAGCAGCGGGTTTTTGGCTCGCCGCTGGATGGCCCGGAAGGCCTCCGGGCTGACCCGGATCTCGCTGGGGACGACCTTCAGCGTATCCGTAACCAGCGTGAACTGGGGGTAGAACTGGACCTCTTCGTCGGTCGGATTCTCGACCGTGTACAGCATATACCAGTACAGGACCGGCTCATCC
>BTUC01000162.1:0-15063 GCA_045863575.1 Phycisphaerae bacterium | reverse complement strand
TTATCGCACCCGCCCTTGACACGGGCACGCTCATGGAAGCGCAAGCGAGGGGGGATCGGTTGCTGCGGGGACCTGGGCCATTCGGCCCCTCGCTGGCGCTCAGGGCTCTGAAGGGCCCCATCGCTCAAGCTGTCACGCACCGCCGGTACGCCGGCGGGCCACTGCCTGCCCCCTGCCTTGACCAGACTTTCTCCTCTCACCTAGAATACCGCTGGCCTTGCACAGCAGGCGAGCCCCCAGGGTGGGGCGCCCCAAGCGGAGCGACTGCCAGCCTTTACGCTCGCGGTTACCAGCGCTTACGACCAAGCGGCAGACAGCCTACGATACAAGGATTACAAACCTGATGGCACGCAATCGTCGCAGCCTCGCATTCGGCACGGCGGCAGCCCTGGTCATGCTCACCAGCCTGCCTTTCCTGGTGGGGCAGGGTTGCCCGCAATCCATTCCCGTTCTTCCGGACGTTTCCCAGCAGCCGGCGGGCTCGCCCACGCCCGGTGGTACTGGAAATACTTCACCAACCTTCAGCTTCTCCTCTCCCTTGGCCGACGTCTCGGCAGAGGTAGGTGAGGTGATCACGCTGGTCTGGAGCGCCATCGACCCGGACAACAATGCGGCCATCACGCTCTTGCTGGACCCGGACAACGTTTACGGCGACGGCGATGAGATCATCATTCTGCCGCTGGTGCGCGAAGACAGCAATGTCACCACTTTCGACCTGGATACGTCCTCGCTGGAGCCTGCGACGTACCGGATCGTGGCCCGCGTGAATGACGGAATCAACCCGGAGCTGATCGTGGTGGCCCAGGGGCGCCTGCTGCTGTTCGGGGCGGGTCTGCTGCCGGGCAACCGGTCGCCGCGGCTGGTGGTGACCGAGCCCGCCACCAATGTCGGTGTATCACAGAACGAACAGGTGCAGATCGCCTGGTGCGGCAGCGACATCGACGACGGAGCCAACGGTCAGGTGCCCGATGTGGTGCTGATGCTGGATCTGGACGACAACCCGCGAAACGATCTGATGCTGACCGGCTCCGGTGCGGAGGCGGCGCTTTCGCAGATCTGCGGCGGAGGCGGTTTCCCCCGGGCGATCGAGGGCGCCATCGTACTGGGCTGCTTCCAGGATGACGACTGCGCCGTGGCCGCCAACGCCACGCAGTTCACGCTCGATGTGGACGTCAGCCAGATTCCCCCGCGTGCCGACGGCCAGCCTTACCGGGTCCGGGCGACGATGTGGGATCACAGCAACCCGCCGGTTCACAGCTACGCCCCCGGCAGTATCAGTATCACCGCCCTGGGTTCCGGCACCATCGATCTGGTCAACGTGGGGCGAACCGTCAGCGGCACCCGCTTCCTCGGGTGGGACTCCGGCGCCCGCGCAGGTTTCACCAGCCTGGATCTGGGCGACTTCGACAACGACGGCGCGGATGATGTCATTATCGTCTGCCGTTACGGCCGTCCGATGCAGCGGGGTAACATCGGCACCGCCTTCCTTGTATATGGACTGCCAGGCCAGAAGTTTGCCAGCGAGATCAATCTCAACAGTGTCGGGACGGTCTATCGAGGGGCCGGCTTCATGATGGGCGCCGGTACCGCGGGGCAGGGTCTGGGCCGCACTGAGGGTATCACGACCATGGCCAAGATCGCCGATCTCAACGGCGATAACCGCCCCGAGTTTTTCTTCGGCCTGCCCTATGTTGAAGAGATGGCCGATTACTTCGACGACGACCCGGCTGATGATGATGAATTGTGCTACAACGATGGGATGCCGAATCCCTTGTCGACCGGGGGTGGCAACGACGACATGCTGGGATTCGATCACCAGGAAGGTTTGATCGGGGGCGACGACGACGAGCCCGCCATCATCTGCTCGAATGACCTCGATCTTGATGCCAAGACGCCCATCGACCAGGGGTACGTCATTTACGTGCGCAGCGACAACGAATTCGATGGCAACTTTGTTGACTTGCCTATGGTCGGCCAGCACGATCCCGGTCTGGTCCTGAATGATGAGCTGCTGTTGTATGGAGGGGGTTCGAACCCGAACGGCGCTCGTTTCCGCGGGGGCTGGTATCCGCGCATCCCGAGCGATCTGGATTTCACGCAGACGGTCCGTCCATATGCGATCGTGCCCGACAATGAATTCGGGCGCACGGTCGCCTCGATGCCCGACATGGGCAACCCTGGGGTGTTCCCGAACAAGGACGGCCGCGAGGAACTGCTCATCTCCGCCCCGAACTCATTTGATGGCCGGGGAGTGGTGAATATCATCTTTGGACAGGATTACCAGAACCCCGGAAGCTATGGCGACGGGGACGTCAGCTCCATTCCTCAGTCCAGGAACGGAGGACTCTTCCCGATCGATCGCACCATCGTGGGAAGTGCCATTGGCGACCGGCTGGGTTATGCCCGCTCAGCAGGGGATTTCAATCTCGACGGCAGCACCGATATCCTCTGCGGCGCACCGGGGGCTGATCGGGCCGGCTTCGTTGACAATGGCATTGTCTACATCGTCTACGGCCGCCTGGATTTCGGCTCGATCGATCTCAGCACGATGAATCCGCCGCGAGTTGAGATTCACGGGGCCAACAACGGCGACGGGTTTGGCGGGGAACAGACCATTGTGGGTGATCTCAACCAGGACGGCTTGCCCGACATCGGGTTCGCGTCGCAGGTTGCTGACGGGCCCGGGGGCGTCGATTCCGGATTCATCGGGATTGTCTTCGGCGGCCGTCGCCTGACCGGGGAGAATATCTTCACCGTGAATCAGGTTGGCACCCCGCAGTTGCCCGGCTGCAAGATTTACGGCACGCAGCCCAACGGACGGGCAGGCGCCACTCTGAACAATATCGGCGATTTCAACGGTGACGGCACGGACGACATGATCATCTGTGCCCCTGGAGAAATCCGCACGCTGAACGGCCAGGCCAGACGGGGTGTGGCTTACATCCTGTTCGGAGGCCCGCACCTGAGCAACGGGTCGTTTAACCTCAGCCAGGTGGGCTCCGCACAGCTTCCCGGCGTGGTGTTTATCAGTCCGTACGCGGCGGGCTCGGCTGAAGAGGCGCCGATCGACTGGGTCGGGCCCGCGGGTGACGTAAACGGCGATGGCTTCGACGACATCATCGTCGGTGTCAGTCAGGCCGACTTCGTCTACCCGCTGGAGCCCAACCAGCGACGGGTCGATGCCGGCGAGGCGTACTTGATCTACGGTAACAACACCGGGTCCAATCGCGTCGGCGGTTGATCGGCCGGCTGCCCGGATCCCGCAAACTTCAAGCCGACGCAGGTGTGCCGCCAGCGCACCTGCGTCTTGCTTTGGAGCTTGACAAAAGGGCGGCCATCACCTAATACTTGAGTAGCGGGGCATTCCCGCTCTCGCGGTCCTCGGCGGATCGTGGGGCGCACGCTGACTCATTCATTCCTTGTATGGCCTCATGAACTGCTGGTATTTCGCGACCTTCGACAATCAGGAGCCACCCCCCAAACGATTGCGCGGCCTGCATCGTAAATCCAGTAGACGGTGATTGCCGACCCGGCCTGGGGTGCCGGATTCGGTCAAGCTCAAGAAAGGCAGTGGCCTATGGCGGCGAATAGACCGGTCTGGGGTATCGATCTGGGGCAGTCTGCACTGAAAGCCATTCGGCTTCGCGTGGCCGGCGACGGGGTGGAGGCCGTGGATTACGCCTACATAGAGCACGGCCGGATTCTCTCCCAGCCGGATGCGAACCGGCAGGCCCTGATCACGGAAACGGTCAAGAAGTTCGTCGAGGCGCACAACCTGTCCAAGGAAGTCCTGTTTGTCGGCGTCCCCGGTCAACACACTCTTGCCCGGTTCACCAAGCTGCCCCCGGTGGACAAGAAGAAGATACCCGAGATCGTCAAGTATGAGGCCCAGCAGCAGATCCCCTTCGACATGGAGGAGGTGATCTGGGACTACCAGGTCTTCCAGAGCGGCGGCGGTACGGAAACCGAGGTGGGCATTTTCGCGATGCGCCGCGAACTGCTCAGAGATCACCTGAGCTTCCTGTCCAGCCTCAACCTGGAGCCCGCCGGCGTCCAGTCCAACCCGCTGGCGCTGTACAACGCGATGCGCTTCGACGGCCTGATCGGCTCGGAGGCGGCGGTCATCCTCGACATCGGTGCGCAGAACAGCGATCTGATTATCGCCGACGGCGAAACGCTCTGGACGCGGAACATCCCCATTGGGGGAAACAACTTCACCGAAGCCCTGCTCAAGACCTTCAAGCTCTCGTTCAACAAGGCGGAGAACCTCAAGCGGACGGCCGCCAGCAGCAAGTATGCCCGGCAGATCTTCCAGGCCATGAGGCCGGTCTTCGCAGACCTGGTCGCCGAGGTGCAGCGATCGATCGGCTTCTTCACCTCGTCACGTCGGGGCGTCAAGCTGGGGAAGGTCATCGCCATGGGCAATGCCTTCCAGTTGCCCGGCATGGTGAAGTTCGTGCAGCAGAACCTGGGCATGGAGGTGGTCCGGCCGACCGCCTTCAGCAAGCTCAACGCCAGCCAGGTTCCCAACGCTCCCGACCTGCTCAAGCAGTTCCTGAGCTTCGGAGTGGCTTACGGCCTGGCCCTGCAAGGGCTGGGTAAGGCGCAAATTACCAGTAATTTGCTGCCACCGGAGATCGCTCAGCAGGTCGTGTGGCGGAAGAAGACCCCGTGGTTCTACGGAGCGGCCGCCTGCCTGCTGTTGTCGGCCGGCCTGGTCTGGTCGCGCAATATGGTGGACGCCGGCGAGATCGCCAAGAACCGCGGCGAAAACCAGACGAACATCCATTTCTCCGCGCAGACCGAACAGGTGGACGGCGTCGAGATCCCCGTGCCCAGCCCGGAGGCCTACCAGGTTGTCGAGCAGGGGCCCTCTCAATCCGAGCCCCTCGGTTACGCCAATGCCGTGACCGCCGCCAGCTCCCATCTTGGGCAGGTGGTTCAGCAGCTCAAGAATCTGAATGACGAGCAGCGTCAGCGAGTCGAGGAGGCGCTCAAGTTGCAGTCGTTCAAGCCCATCTGGCCCAAGATCCTTCACCGGATCCACTCCTCGCTGCCGCCCATGGAGCCGGAACTCGCCGCCGCGTTTGCCGCCGGCCCGGAGGCACTCAAGACGCTGGTCGCGAGTAATCCCGATCGCTATGCCCGACCGAAGCGCCGGCAGATCTTCATCGAGCAGATGCAGTCCCAGTATTCGACCGATCTGGGCGCTGATTACCAGGCGGCCGTGGGCGGCGCCGACCAGCCAGGTCGCGCCGGCGCCCTGACCGGCGGGGCGGATATGGGGTTTGGAGGGGGCTCATCCCCCGGACTGCCGCTGACCGGTTTTCTCGTGACCATCGACGGACGAACCACCAGCGCCGAGGGCTGCGGTTTTGTGAACAACACGTTCATTACCAATCTGCGCCGGCCGGACCCCAGCCCCGCTTTGAAGGGCATTTATATCGACCCCGATCGCGTGTACCTGGGGCGGTGCCGATCCGCCAGGCAAGAGAGTCCCCTGGGCACGAATTTCGGCGGCCTGATCCGGCCGCGGGCAGGCGACGGAGGATTCGGGACCGGCTTTGCCACCGGCGAGATCGATACGAGCAAAGATCCGGTGACTGGAGAATCGATGCAGGAAGATATCGTTTTCCAGATCATTCTGGCCGTGGTAGTGGGAGAGCCGCCGGCCCAGAATCAGCCGGCGGCAGCGCCGATGGGTGATAACGACGGCGGTTTCTGACAGGCTGGATTCCAGCCAGCGGAGTGAAATGCCATGCAGTGGATCAAAGCGCACTTGGCCGTGGTCATCGCCGGCTCGGTCAGCCTGGTGGCCGTGGGCCTGATCGTCTTCGGCATGTTTTTCGTGGATGTGGCCAGCGCCATGCAGGAAGACCAGTCCGTCTTCAGCCAGTTGAGCTCCGCTGCCGGGGCCAACAAGCGGGTAATCGACGACACGCGCAAGGCCATGCTCGACGAGCGAAGGGAGTTGCACCAGCGATTGCAGCAGGTGGCTGAGGGTATTCCTGAGCGCAGCCCGATCATGACTGAAATCTTCCCACAACTGGACTCCCGCAATCAGGATGCCCCGTTCGAATTCAAGCGCCGGTTCAAGCAGAAGCAGCAGGAACTGCTGGCGATGCTCAACGCCAAGGACCGCCCCAGCGAAGAGATGATCGAGGACACCGCCGATTCCATTGACCGAATCAAGCAGCAGCAGGAATTCGATCAGGGCGGGGGCGACGCCACCAGGCTCAATCCCCGGCGCCTGGGGCCGGCGCCCGTCTTCGGCGGTTTGAGGGGCCGGCAGCAGGGAAACGACCTGAAGGAGCTTGCGGCTCTGACCCCCGAAGAGCGGGTCCAGGAAGATCCACACGCGCGCGCCAGTGTTCAGCATGCCCGCACTTTCTACTGCTACGCGAACCTCCAGAGTCTGGATCCGCGCCCGGAGATTACCGATCCGCAGGTGCAGCGCCCCAAGCTGGAGGACATGTGGTATGCCCAAGCCTCTTTGTGGTTGCAAGAGGATGTCATCGGTGGGCTGGCTGAACTGAACGAGAGCGTGGCCAAGACTCTGCCGGATCAGAAGCGCTGGGTGGGCTACCTGCCGGTCAAGCATCTCAAGTCCCTTCGGGTCGGCGGGTACGTTCCACCTGCCCTGGGGGCTTCGAATGCTGACGCGGGCGGATCGTTCGCCGCACCGGCCCCACGCGGCGGCCCCGCACCGAGCGGAGGAGACGGCCTGGCGGCTCCCATGAGTGCCTCCGCGGTGATGACCAAGCGTGGCAGCACCGACGCCATGGACGTGCTCCAGTTCACCATGGAGCTGGTGATCGAGGCGAACAGCCTTCCGGCCGTGATCGACCACGTCTCGAGCCGTGGCTTCTACACGCTCCTGCAGATCTCGTACCGACTGGAGCAGCCCAATCTCCAGCTGGTTGACTACATTTACGGGCCTCAGCCCACGATCTGGGTCTCGATGTTGTGGGAGGCGGCCTTCCCCCGCAGCAAGTACGAGAAGTGGATGCCGCCCAGCGTCGACGCCGCGATCGATTCCGGCGAGGCCGCTCGGGGCGGGGGAACAGGCCCGTCCGTTCCCGGCGGCCGTCAGGAGCGGACACGTCCGACCCGCCAGGGGGGCGATATGCCCATCCGTTCATAACGGTCGAAGCCTGGAGTCCGCGCGGTCTATCTGGCAGTGTGAGGAGAGTCGAACATGGCCAAGCAGAACGTCACGTTCATTGAGCGGCATGTTGAGAAGATCGTGGTAGGGGTAGCCGGTGCGGTGTTCCTCGCCATGGTGGTGCTTTACGGCATCGATACGCCCAACAAGGCGGAGGTTTCGGGGGAGCCTCTGACCCCCGAGAAATTCTACGCGCGGCTCAAGAACGATGCCGAGCAGGCCTTGGGGCGGATGCGCAGCGCGACGGCGGAACTCGATTCCTCAACTCCCGAGCTACCCCCGACGCGGGGAGATCTGAGCCCCTACACGGATGGACTGAAGCCGGCGTTTCCCGTCGCGTTCGCACCGCTGAATCCGGTCGTTCCCGACGTGGGTGACCCCACGCGCGGGAATATCGTGCTCGCGGAGGTGCTTCCGCCCAGCAAACCGGTCCTGGGCCAGGGGCGGGCGCAGGCGCGGCTGCCGCGGCCGGTGATCGTGGATGCGGCCGGCGGCGACGTCGGCAATAACGCCAATCTGCCGATGCCCATTACCAGCGACCACTGTTGGGTCGTTCTGACCGCGGCCATCAACCGCGAGGCCCAGCGACTCGCCTATGAGCAGGCCGAGTACGACGTGGGCCGGCGCGCTCTGATCGTGACCCGCGTTCAGGCCGAACGTCAGATGCTCCAGCCGGATGGCCGTTGGGGAGAACCGGTCGTCGTCGAGTCGTATGCCCCAACCATCCGCCGGGTGGTCGAGCGGGTGCCGGTCCTTATTGAGGAAGGTCGCCCCTTTGTTCGCGAAGAGGACAAGACGTACATCACCCGGGTGAAGGACGAGTTCTACTCGTTCGATGATCAGGACGAGGTGCTGCGGCCTCCCTTCCAGGCGCTTCTCAACGTTCCGGTGCTGTGGGAGCCGGCCAAGACGCTGGAGGCCTTCGACTCAACCGTCAAGCTCGCTGAATACAACGTGGTCTTCTATGAAGAGGGCGGGATTCAGGCACCGACGGCCGCGGTCCGGCGGCCACCGGCAGGCAGAAATCCACGCCCCCCCCTGGGCGGCGGTTTGCCCCGCCGTTTCGAAGCAGCACCTGCGGCTCCGCGCCCCGGTGCTGCTCCACCTGCGGGAGGCATTAACCTCGCCGCGCAGAAACAGGCCACGGCGCTGCTGGGCTCGGCCAAGGAGGAGATCGCCAAGAAGAACTACATCGAGGCGGACGACATGCTCGCCCAGGTGGCCGATGATCCGTATGCCAAGTCGAGTGATCAGGAAGAAGCCCGCAAACTGCGCGGCGAGATCCTCACCCAGGTCGAGATCGCGCTCAATGAGGCCAGCCAGAGGGCACGGGTGCGTGAGGCTGTAGGCCTGGTCGATCTGGGCGAAGACGTGCAGCCGCTGTGGCTGACCGATCTGGACATCGAACCGGGTCGCACCTATCGATATCGCGCTCGCCTCCTGACTTTGAACCAGTACGCCGGGGCTCCGACCCTGCTCAAGGACCCGCAGGATGCCGGTCTGCTGGTGCGCGCGGGGCGGTGGTCCGAGTGGTCCGATCCGATTACCGTGCGACCCAGCACGTACCTGTTCTTCACGGAAGCCAAACCGGAGACGAAGACGGCGCGCGTCGAGATCTGGCAGTTTGCCGACGGCAAGTGGGAAGAGGCACGCGGCGAATTGACCCTGGGCGACCCCGCGTCGGTGAGCCGGGGCCGCAAGGAGTACCGGTACGACGGGGTCGTCGCCGACCTGCAAACCGGCCGACAATACCGCCTGCGCACGGTCGATCGTAGCGGGAAGATCAGCTACGAGGAGAAGAGCAGTGACGTGCTCGTGCTGGTGAACTCGAGTGGCGAGGTCCAGGAACGCTACCAGTTGGCGGATATGGCCGAGATGCGCGAGGTGCGGGATTACAAGAAGCAGTACGACAAGATCGTGAAGGATTGGGCCCTGAATCCGGCTGGCCCGCAGATCAACCCGGGCCGGCCTGTGAACCCCCAACGCGGGCGACCCGAGCCGGCCAGGCCCGTCCCCCCCCATCGCGGCGGTGGCGGCGGCGGCGGCCCTATCCGGTCATGAGCCCCGGTCCCCGGAGGGATCAGGCGAGATCCCCCGGGCGGCGGCAACGGCGTTGCCGGGTCAGGCCCCCGGGACCTGGAATGCCGGTCCAAAAAAGGGACTGGCATTCACGCGAAACCTGCGGTAAGCTAAGCCGCGGACTGTTCATGGGGCAGTCGTGAACGGTCGGGACACGCGGTATCATCGCGGGATACCGACGGATCCATGCCGCTCCGGGCGTCGGGAGGGCCGGCCGGCGCGGCGGTTGATGATGCGGACATTCACCGGCGCACCGGTGAGAGAACAGTGCGGTTGATGAGAAGAAGGCCGGTCAACGTCCCACCTGTGGCCGGCGGCATCCTGCCTTCACCGTATGACGCGGCCGAAGCGCAAAGGAGGTCCTTCGTGATAAACGCTCAGCATGTGGCGCGATGGACAGCAGTCTGCGTCTGGGCCATTTGTTCGGCCGTTGGCGCCTGGGCTGCCGATTCCGCCGAGCAACTCGACAAGGCCAACACCCTGTTCCAGCAGCACAAGTACCAGGAAGCCAAGGAAATCCTCCTGGCTGTGGATCGGGACGCGCTCAGCGCCGAGCAGAGGCAGAAGCGTGACGAGCTCGCGGACGAAGTAGAGACAGCCATCAACCAGTCCAACCGCGCCCGGCAGAATCTGGAGGACGCGGATCGGGCTCTGAAGGAGGGGCGGCTGGACGCTGCCGCGCGCCTGTTCAGAGGCGTTCAGGAGAACTCGTACGCCCAAGCTGCCCAGCAGCAGCGCGCCCGGGAGGGCCTGGCGGTCATCGATCGCCAGCGCGAGTTGAAAGCGGCGCTGGAAGCGCAACCGCCCGCCACCCAGCCTGCCGGTCCGGCACGGCCGGCAGCGACCCGGCCCGCCGACGGCGCTGCCGAAGCGGGGAACGCCCGCGCCCAGCGGAATCGCATCGCGGCTGCCGATCTCGTTCGCGAGGGCGACGTGGCCGTGGACCAGGCGCAATACGATCTGGCCGAGAGCAAGTACCAGAGCGCCCTGCGGCTCGTTCCCGGTTATCCGCCGGCGCTGGAAGGGCTGGAGATGATCCGCCAGCATCGTGCCGTGGAGGGCCGGCCGAATCTGATCGAAGACGTGCAGCACCGTGCCATGGTCCGCTGGCAGCGCACCGAGGTCCTGCTTCAGTCGGGCGAGCGTGAGGTTCGTTCACTGATCAACGAAGCCGAGTACACGCGGGCCGTCGATCGGGTCGCCGAGCTGACCCGTACGCTGGAAGCGGCCCGACGCGATGCCCCGGCCGACCGGTACACCTACTGGCGCGGCCAGTTCAACGAACTGGGGCGGTTCACCGAAGCGCAGCGCGTGGCATTTGAGCGGGAGCAGGCGGCGCAGCAACGGCGGGACACCCGCGATCGCGAGGCCGAGCGGTGGCGGCGCGACATCGCGGAGCGGGACGAGCGCATCGCCCAGCTCATGGAGCAGGCGGTTGTGCATCAGAAGCAGCGGCAGTGGGGCCAGGCGGCCGACGTGGCCCGCGAGGTCCTCGCGATCGACCCCACGTACCAGCGCGCCGCGGACTTGTTGGCGTTTATTCAGGATGCCAACCTGATTGATATCCAGAAGAAAGCGGTGCAGACTCGCCGCGACAGAATGCAGGAGGTTGAGGTCGAGCTGGATAAGAATCTGACGCCCGACGTGATCGGGGCACCGGACAACGTCGGCTATCCGGATGAGGAGGAGTGGCGGATTATCGCCCGCCGCGACCCGTTCGGAGCCGGCATCAGTGGCGAAACGGAGGCGGATCGAGGTACCCGCCAGCGACTGTCCACGGTGATTCCGGTGGTGGAGTTCCCTGAGGGCACGAACTTCGAAGAAGTCATCGAATTCCTGCGCACCGCCGGTAGAATCTCCATCGATGTGAACTGGCCGGCCCTGAACCTGGTGGGCATTGAGCGAGCCACGGACGTCGGCGGGCTCAATCTGCGCGACGTGCGTATCGAAACCGCGCTCCAGATCCTCCTGGACAATGTCTCCAATGTCACCGGCGGGCTGACCCGCTTGGGCTATGACGTCATCGACGGCGTGGTTCGCGTCTCCACGCAGGACGATCTCAATACCCGCACGTTCACTCGCGTGTACGACGTCAGCGATCTTCTCGTCCGTATCCGCAGCTTCCGTGCCCCTACCGAACAGAGCGGCTTCGGCGGCATGATGGGTGGCATGGGTGGCATGGGGATGATGGGCGGCATGGGCGGCATGGGCGGCATGGGGATGATGGGCGGCATGGGTGGCATGGGTGGCATGGGTGGCGGCTTTGGGGGTGGCGGCTTCGGCGGGGGTGGGGGTGGGGGTTTTGGTAGTGGGTCAGATGACGACGACGATTCAAGCGAAGAAGAGCGCCAGGAGGTCATCGATGAGCTCGAAGACCTCATCATGAACAACATTGATCCAGGCACCTGGGCGCCTGAAGGCACGCTTGGGTCCCTGGACGTGTGGAACGACCGCATGATCGTTCGGCACACCGCCAGTGTGCATCGCCAGTTGGTGGATCTTTTCCGCCAGCTTCGCGTTCAGAAGGACTTGCAGGTCGCGGTGGAGACCCGCATCATCACCTTGCAGAGCAACTTTCTGGAAGAGATCGGGGTTGACCTGGACGTGATCCTGAATCAGGGCAATGCGGGTCTGGACAATGCCCTGGTCCAGGGGCAGGGCGGCCCGGCCTTTGTGCGCGACCCCTTCACCGGGGCCACGCTGCTACAACCTCGCCAGTTTACTGAGCTGGGCTTCGCTCCCGCTCCGGTGGCGTTCGGCCAACCGCTGGGCCAGACGGCGGCCCTCATTCAGCCGTATCAGAACGTCGCGCTGGTGCCGCAGGGTTCCCCGGGCAGTTGGGTGAGCCGGCACACAACACCGCTGCCGCTGGTGAACAATTCGCTGGGGCTGGTGCAAGGCGAGATGGCCCGGCGCTCGACCGGCGTACCTGGTACCCTGGGTGGTGGCAATGCACCGGCCTTCTCGATCTTCGGCAGCTTCCTGGACAACATCCAGGTAGATTTCCTGCTGCGTGCGACGCAGATGGATGCCCACAGCACCATCGTGGACGCTCCCCGGCTCGTGGCCTTCAATGGCCGTTCAGCGTTCATTCGTGTGGAGACGCTGGTTTCGTTCGTGACCTCGCCAGGCTCCGTCCCGGCGGCGGGCAGCGGTGTGGGCGGGCAGGCTGCGGCCGGACGTGATCCCATCATCGGTACACTCTCGCGCGGCCGTACCCTGACGGTGACTCCCAACGTCTCACCCGACCGCAAATACGTGACGCTGGAGGTTCGACCGAGAGTCACCGATACCCGGACCACTCCCTTCCCTGTGGCCAACGGCAGTATCCAGTTGCCCGAGTTCGACATCACGGAAATCCGGACCTACGGCACGGTCCCCGATGGCGGTACCCTCCTGGTCGGTGGCCTCAAGCAGGCGGGCGAGGTCGAGGTCGAAGCCGGCGTGCCCGTGCTCAGCAAGATCCCGGGTCTCAAACGCGCCTTCACTAACCGGCAGCGCGTCAAAGACGAACGCGTCCTGCTGATCCTGCTCAAGCCGAAGATCATCATCCAGCAGGAAGAAGAGGAGAAAGCCTTCCCGTCGCTCAGCGTTTCGGACGCAGGAACGTGAGACCGAGTTTCTGCTGAAGTTCCGTTGAGAGCCCGTCGGAATGGAACGGCCGCGCTTTCGGGCGCGGCCGCCATGGAACTGCGACCCGGCAGGGGCACTCGTGCTGCACCGAGCTCAATCGAGCCGCAGCGTCAGGCACTTCGCCGACCCGCCACTCTTGAGATACTCGCTCAAGTTGACCGGGTGCACCTGGTAGCCCCGGTCACTGAGTGCGTGGATGAGCGAAGTGCATCCCGTCGAGAGCACGACGTGCCGATCCACGCAGACGGCATTACACCCGAACCGCGCAGCGTCAGCCGCGGTCACCTCGATGCGATCGGCCACGTTCTCTTCGATGACCCGCAGGGCATATTCGTCAAACGCGCCCGGATAGTAGACCAGCTCACCCCCGGTCAATGGGCAGAAGCACGTGTCCAGGTGGTAGTAGCGCGGGTCAATCAGTTGCAGTGAAAGCACGCGCTCACCGAGGATCTCGCCCACCATCGCATGGGACTGAATTTCGCTGCGGAAGTGATAGCCGGCGAACAGGTGCTCGCCGCAGCGCAGCGCATCGCCAGCGCCCTCGAAATGGATGCCCTCGGGAAGCTCGTGCACATTGAAGCCATCCGAGTGGAACCAGCGCCGGAACACCGGTTCCTCGCCACTGCGGACCGGAAACCGGAAGCGGCTGAGGATGACCCGGTGGCTGTCGACCAGGCCGGCATTCGCCGTGAACACCAGGTCGGGCAGTCCCTCAACCGGCTCGACCAGCTCGATCCGTGTACCTGTGTAATCTTTGAGTGTGGTATAGAGGTTATCCCATTGGGCGCGAGCGAGGTTCGGCTCTGCCGCCCGGGAGCGTGACATCCACGGATTGATCTCGTACTCGATGTTGTAGTACGTCGGCCGGCACATCAGGAATCTGGCCATGTGCGTGCACCTCATGGTTGACCGGTTCGCCGCGCGGACCGCTTCGGCTGCCATCCGTTACCGGTGATTATAGAAGGCGGTGGGCCGACGTGGCGGCGGGGCGGGTCTGGTCAGGCTGCGACGCCGTGCCGCCCGATGCACGGGAAAGCAGAAGCTGCACGCGTCCGACCAGCGTTTCAAACCGCTCGATGGTCCAGCCGGCCCTCGCCGCGGCGCAGGCCAGATCGCCCGGGGCCGGCACGTCGAGGCCGGGGATAAACCTGTCGGGAGGTCGGAAGCAGACCGCCAGACGTGAAAGCTTGGCGCTGACCTCGGAGAAGAATGCCAGCGGTTCGGCCCGTGATTCCAGGTGGGCCATCAGTGCGATGCTCGCCGCGCCTGAACGGGCGTGCCAGGTTGTCTTCCGGACGAGCTTGAGCTCGTGCTCGCCCAGCCGGCCGAGCACCAGCAGCGAGGTGCTGTCGGGCCACTGCTTCTGCAACGCCTCCATGAATCCGGCATCCACGCATTCGGTCAGGCCCATGGTCTCCAGTTGTTCCCACAGGTCGGCGCGGCAAGGCGGCTCACAGCCCGGCACGGCGGACAAACTCAGACGCCCATGGCAATACGCGCCGGAGGCAGCGGTGAGGTCCAGCACGCTGGGCGTCAGTTCCTGGCATAGTCGGCGCGTAGCCTCCCGAACGGCCGCCAGATGAGCGCCCCAGGTGGGCAACCCGTCGGCCGGGACAGGCGGCGTGAAAGGCGCCACTGGCCGGAGGTCTTCCTCCGCCAGAACCGCCAGGGCGGGCTGGAAGCCGCGGACGACGTCCAGCCCTGCGTCAAGCAACTGCTGCTGGAGCTGCCCTCTCGCTGAGTCCGCAAGCAGTGGGCGCCGCGCCAGCAGCGCGCCATGATCCATCAGGAGATGGTGCAGGTAGAGCAGGAAGGAAATGTAGGTCAGGTCTTCGCGTCCCCGGGCCAGGCAGCGCGCCATCGTCCCCAGTGTGTACTCGCGGTTGATGTGCAGCTTCGTTTGCAGCCCCGCGTATCGCTCCAGGAGATGCTTCTGTCGATGTTCTGAATACTTCCATCGCAGATTCAGCAGCCCGAGGAGGGTATCGCTGCGCTGATGTACGGCCACGGCCCCCGGCTCGTAGTCCAGCGCATAACCCCCGTCGCGCAGCCGCTGGCACAGGTCGCTGTCTTCATGGTAATTCAGGTCGTCGCGGTACCCTCCGACCGCCAGCAGGGCGTCGCGCGCAAACAGGACTTCGCTGACCAGCATGAACGGATTGCGCAGCGGTTGTTCACCCCAGTGG
>BTUC01000161.1:0-15064 GCA_045863575.1 Phycisphaerae bacterium | reverse complement strand
GCGGTAGCCGTGGGCCCGGCCTTCCTCGATAAGCCCGGGGATGTCATCCAGCGTCTTGGGGTTGAGCGTCCAGCTCAATGTGACCTTCTTCTTGCCAGTGCGCTTCCACCGCTGTGCGGCCGTCTCCTGGAGAATGCGCCCGGTCAGATCGAACAGGGCCAGGTCGATGCCGGCCTTGCAGATCGGCTGGCCGGTGGAAAACGAGGGCGCGATCATGCGGTTCATCTCCGTATGGATCGCGTCCACATCAAATGCGTTCTTCCCCAGCAGCACCGGGGCCAGGTAGCGGTCGATGGTGGTGTGGACCGTCTCCAGCGTCTCGTAGCTCCAGCGGTGCGTGGGGACGCTCTGGCCCCAGCCGACCGCCCCATCCTCTGTGGTGATCTTGACGACGACCGTTTGGCGCCCGGTCGGCCGTCCCTGCGCATCCTCGAAAAACTTGAAGCGCCCGACAGTGGGATAGCTGACCGGGAACGTCTCAATGCGGGCAATTCGGGCGGTGGGCAGGTCCTGGGCTTTCATGGATGAATTCCAGCAGAGAGCACCGGCCATGCCGGCCGTCTGGATGAGAAAATCACGCCGGGACGTCTGGGACATCGGGCACCTCGCAGCCTGAGAAGAAGTCATCCGCCCGACAACCCCGTTCCTGAAGGCGGAGCCGGGTGAAGCCGTTCGGTCAGCATAGCAGAAACGAGTCGGGTCCGGCTAACTTCTGGATTCGGTCATCAATCCGAAGACAATGGCCGGCTTGAGAGGGTCGCCCTAGGGCTTGTCCCGGTAGAACGTGTGCCATTGCTCTGCGCGCAGTGCATGACCGGTAACGCCTTTTCTGGTGGCCTCAGATGGCGCTGAGGATTGAGGGTACTGGTGTTGAGCTCACCACTGATGAAGGCGGATGACGTCTCGATGCGAAACTGGTCCGCGTGTCTACCCGCACCACGGCCGCTGACAACCGGACGGCTGATCCGCGGGGTGGTGATCTGGGTCGGGCTGGCGGTCGCGCTCCTGCTGCTGTTGCGCTACGACCTGACCTTGATGCAATGGCGGTGCCTCTGGCTTTCGGAGGAGCCCACGGGCGAGTTCCGGCGGTGGATCCAGACCCTCCGCGACTTCGGTCAGCCGCCGCCGATGATCATCGTTTCCATCGCGATCCTGCTCGTGGACCGGCGCCGCTGGCTCTTTGTGGCCATGCTCATCGTGGCCCAGTTGGCCGCGGCCGTGGTCTACAACCCTGTCAAGTGGTACGTGCCGCGCTATCGGCCGCCGGCGTTCATCGCCGAGGTGGCGCGCTCCGGAACAACAGATGAAGATCTCGGCGCGGAGGCTGGAGACGAGGCACTGTATGGCCCGGAGTATGCGGAGCTGTTCGGTGCACGGCGGCCAGAACAGACCTGGCTCTTCGGCCAGCCGCGCAATCGGGCCACTCGGTACGAGTCCTTCCCGTCCGGCCACTCGGCGGGGGCGTTCGTATTCGCCACCGTCCTGGCGTGGTTCTATCCGCGCCTCAGGTGGCTCGTGTTTGCACTCGCCGCGGGGTGCGCGGCGTCTCGCTTCGTAAACGGCGTGCATTGGGCCAGCGATTGTCTCGCGGGAGCGATGGTGGGCTACTGCGCCGCGTGGCTTACCTTGCGCCCCTACGTCTGGCCGTTGGCGGGTCGATGGATGGGCGGCAAAAGCCGATCGGCACTCAAGTCTTAAAGCCTGTCCTAGCCTGTCCCACTGCCGAGCAGCCCACGCGTGTGCCACTTCTGTGTCCGCAGCGCTAGCCAAGTGTGCCACTGCTGTGTCAGCAGTGCTTGCCGAGTAACCCCTGTGTGTGCCCCTGCTGTGCCTGCAACGGCCGCTGATCCTTAGCTATACCGTGCTGACCTCGCGTGAGTCTGCCAAGGTGGCCGGATGGGCGGGCGGCGTGGCGGAACCGCGCTCGTGAACTTGGCCGGGCACGATGATCGTGCGGGGCGGACGCCCGGCGGATGCCGAGCTGAGCAGCTCCGCCACCCAGCAAACGATCCGTTCCGGTAGTACCTCGTAAGCCGTGACCGCCTCTCGTGCCAGCCGATCATCCCCCGGCTCGGCGATCGCGGCCACACTCGGCGGGGCAGAATCGGACGGTCGCGGTTCGCGTGCGGCCTGAACGGCCTGCACCGCGAGCGACGCGCCGACGCAGATCAGCGCGGTGGGCCGTTTGGTCGGATCCGTGAGACTCGGACTCGTCGCCGCGTTCGGATCACCCACCCGCATCGGCTGAGCTCTGAGGTTGTAGCGTTGCATGGCCGCACGATAACCGATGTCTGCGGAGCGCGCCGCGGGAAGTAGCCCCTGATCGGCCTGTAGTTCGATCCGGGTATGGCCCAACTGGATGAGATACTGACAGATCTCGAAGGCGCCGTGTCCATAGTCGATCAACACGGTGGGCGTCTTCAACCGTTCGTGGTAGTTGTTCACCATCACCATGGGCAGGTGGCGGCGATTCAGGCAGGACAGCAGCTCGTCAGACGGACGGGCCGCGCAGACTACCGCGCCAGACCAGTCGCGAAGCATATCGGCGCGCAGATCGCGGCCCGAAAGGGCCCCCGAATCCTCGAGCGGAAGGGGCACCGTCCTCAGCTCATGACCCTTCTCCCGGAGCACGTCGGCAATAGCGCTACAAAGACTCGTGGCGTAACCCGGAGCGGTCTCGCGGGGCAGGAGGAATCCGAAGGTGAGCGGCTTGACGATGGCCGGCTCGGAGGAGCCATTGGCCAAGGCCCCCGAGACAAACGTGCCGCGTCCGACATGCCGGATCAGCAGGCCCTCGGTGGCCAGGTCAGTCAATGCCTTGTTGATCGTCTTGGCATTGGCGTTGTACCGCCGAGCCAGCTCCCGCTCCCCGGGGAGTCGGCCGATCAGTTCTCCATCCTGGATCGCTTTGCGCAGCCGCTCCCGGACGCGCTGGTATTTGTAGCTCAGGCTCAGCACGGGCTCGCTGCTGGCAGGCGTGTGGCTGATCGTCGGAGATGGCACTTGTCTGCCTCCTACTGCCGGTTGCAGGAAGACCAGGTCGCGCGATGGGCGCAATCCAGGCGTTGATCAGGAACCTCGGCACTCGCTGGGGGGAGACCGACCCGGTCAAGGAGAGGAACCGGGCTGCCGTACCGAGGTTAGACTCATTGTGGCCAGGTGACGTGGTTGCGTCAAGATGCACTCTGCTACAAACTGATCGATAGCCGGGCTGCGCCCAAATCATTGCCATTTATCGACTTGGATAGAACGTCCGATAATTCGGGTGTCGCTTTGATGCGAGTTTTGCAGTACCCGCCCATTAGGATTCCGTTCGCTTGAGCTCGCGGAGCGTCTGACCCGGAGGGGAGCTCTTATACTCGTCGTCCAATGGGTAGCAACCACTGATGAGACCCTTGCGCGGGCCGGTGGTGCAATCGCTGAAGGTGCGGCAGATACGGCGGGCTTCCAGGTGGCCGTAAACCAGCGAATCGAAGGGCATTTGGGGGTAACTGAGCACCATCCGGCCAATGCCCACCAAATCGGTCCAACGCGCCCGCACCACGGCCTGCGCGACGGGCGGGAGCCACTCCTGCAAATAGGTGTACCCCGTTCCGACGATGACCAGCCCGGGGACGGCCGCTTTCAGTTGTCGGACCGCATCGATCTGCCTGGCGACACCGACCAGCGGGTCTTCAGGCGGCTGATAGCCGTCCGACGGTGGATACATGGCCGGCCGCTGGATGTGCGGGTTGTAGTAAGGGCTGCCACAACTGACGTTCACCGCGGTGACGCCCAGCGACCGCAGCAACTCGAGGAAGAGTACCGGTTCCGCGAGGTCGTACTCCAGCGGATTCGCCGCGCAAACGCCAAAGCCATACTGCCACGGCAGGAGGTGCTCGAAGCGGACCGGGATGCCGGCGCCTTTCTTACGGCCGACCCGCGTCGAAGGGTCGTCCTCGAACGGCACGAAGTCGAACGCGCTGAGCCGCACACCGATGTGCAGGCCGGGTACCGCATCCCGCACGCGTTGTATCAACTCGCGAATGAACCGCGTCCGGTTCTCGAAGGAGCCTCCGAACGGCCCCGGCCGCGTGAAGGCGCTGAGCAGTTCATGGCCCAGATACCCATGACAGCACTTGAGGTCCACGAAGTCGAACCCGGCGGCGTGGACCATCCGGGCCGCGGCCACGAAGTCGTCCATCAACCGATAGAGCTCGTCGTCAGTCATGACGGCGCTGTCATCGTCCATCTGGATGCCGACGCGGGCATCGAGTACCGGATGGTGGTACGCGATCCGCGGTTCGGGACGGGTGTTGTCGTTCGGCCGGCAGAACCGGCCGGAGTGCGTCAATTGCAGCCCGACGAGCGGATCGTCCGGCGCGCCGGTCTGCTGGCGATGGGCGCTCAGAAGCAACTCACGTAGCTCGGCGATGCTGCGCTGCGTCTTCGGGTTGATCCAGAGCTGATTCGGGTTGGCCCGTCCTTCATGGCGGACGGCAACGGCCTCGCCGCCCCAGATCAGCTTGGCCCCGCTCAGGCCGAAGTGACGCCAGCGGCGGCGGGTCCAGTCCGAAGGCTGTCCGTCCGGCGTCCCGTCCCATCCTTCCATGGGATGGATGCACCAGCGGTTACTGAGCGAACGCCCGAAGACTTCGATGGGCTCGGCCAGAGGAGAATCCTGGTCCGCGGTGAGGATCCGATCGTCGCAGGGGATGTGCCAGCCCAGTTGGGCCCACGCCTGTCGGAGGGCTTCAGCGGTCTTGTACTGCGTCACCTTGGGGAAGGCTTTCAGCTCTGGCATGGGAGCTCTCTGGTTCCGGGGTCGGCGTACAAATTACGGCGCGGTCAGGACTATAACCGATGCCGGGGAGAAGGGGAACGTCTGATCGTCAAGCAGGGCGGCCGCGGGAGGGAGTGAGCGCGAGTCCGGCCAAGGCGCGCGTGCCGCTCATGAAGCTTTGCCACGCATGCCCAGGGCTGCCATCGAACAGAGTCGAAGCAATTTGTTGAAGTGCACGCGCGCCTCGGAGAAGGCCGCGGAATTCTGCAAACTCTCTTCGACGATGGCGGCCGCCTCGGAGATGATCTCAAACCCGAACGAACCACTCTCGCCGCGCAGCGTCTTGCACAGATCGAGCATCGCGTCACGATCTTCCTTCAGGAAGGCCTGTTCGAGTGTCCGGCTGATGGTCGGTAAGCCGGCGACAAACGCGGGGATGAGTTCGCCCAGCACCGGATCGGATGCCAACGTGCTGACCAGCGGTTCCTCATGGAGGGATTCGACGATGTCCGTGAGCTGCTTACGGGTGTACGGTTTTCCGAGGTGCTGATCACAACCGGCTTCGAGGCAGCGCTGGCGGTCAACCATGCTTACCAGCGCGGTGACCGCGACGATCCGGCCGGTGTATCCCCGTTGGCGGAGCTCGCGGGCCACCCCAAAGCCGTCGAGCAGCGGCATCTCCATGTCCAGAAAGACGACTTCGTATTCACGCGTCGCGGCCAGTTCGAGGGCTTTTTGCCCGTCTTCAGCCTCGTCGACTTTGACACCCATCTGGTGCAGACAGGTCACCCCCAGCTTCCGCATGAGCGCGCTGTCCTCTGCCAGCAGCGCCCGGGTGTTGCGGGCGGCCCGGCAGTAGTGGGCGGGATCAATGGGACGCTGGAACTTGAGCCCCACCTCGTGAATGTTCGCTGAAACGTGACGGCAGGAAATCACGCTGCCCAGAACATTGTTCCAGGATCCACAGGTGGTAATCAACTGAAGCACGCAAGGTGTGCCGGTGTAGATGAAGCCGCCATGCAGAAAGGCCATCCCCTCCGCACTGATGTTGCGGGTGGGTACGAGATACACGATCGAACTGGTGGTGCCGGCCTGATGTATGTGCAGGGGCACTGCCTTGGCCCGATAGCGAAACCGCGGCGCCGACCTCCGCTCGGGTCCATCGTGCTCACGGCTATCCATGCGGTCCAACAGTTCATCGATTTCCGCGTCCGAGAGGTGAACGGTGCGAACGCGTTTGGGCCGGCCGGGCATGCAACCGTTGGTGCTGATCGGCTCCTCTCCCGTATGGTTCTGTTTTCCGCGGTGAGTCGCTGTGGAAACCATGAGCCGTCTCTCCGCCTTCTTTGCATCACTGGGGGCATCGAACCGCAGGGGCCCAGATCGTGCAATTCGTCATTACCCTACTTACAATGTAGTGCTCCCCGGAGGCAAACGGCCCGGTCCGCAGGGTTCCAGGAATACCCCCATCCGGCGCTTCGTCCGGGTATGTGCCGCGTGCCTGGGGCGTGCTCCATTCCCCCGGGAGCCGAACGGCGCGGCGTCGGGGAGACTGACCCCATTGCATTTTCATCCCGGTCGGTGATGCTAGAGGGCCGAAATGGCCGCGGTACGTGCCAGCAGGGTGCGATAATGCCATCGGTACGCCTTGTGACGACCACCCCAATGAGGCGGTTGACCGCTGGCCGTGGCTGACCCGCACACGAAAGTGAGCGCACGATGTATCCCGAACTGACCCAGATGCTCGATCTGCTGGAGGTGGACGAGCAGCGCATCGAGGCGGGGCGGCGCCGTCAGGCGGCCGTGTGGCAGCGGCAGGTTCCAGACCGCCCGCCGATCCTGCTCGGACGCAGCGAATCACTCCAGTCGGCGGGTCGGGTGGGGCCGCAACACCTGCGCCTCTGCGAGCATCAGCTTCGCGGTGGCTGCCCCGTTCCCGAGTACCACGATTTCGACCACTACACCCTGTACGAGCAATTCCACGATCCCGAGAAGATGCTGGTGGAGTCCCTGTGGGACATCATCGGCTGGGCCCGCTCGCCGGGTGACGCGCAGCTCTCGCTGCGACCGAACTTCGGCGTAGGAACCATCGCCAGCGTGTTCGGTTGCTCGATCCATTGTCCCGAGAACGACATGCCCTGGGTCACCGAGCGACCCGCTCGCGAGAGCCTGCTGGACGTGCAGTTCGACGGGCTGGAAGAGCGCGGCCTGATTCCGCGGGTCATTGAGTTCATCCGCTTCGCCCGGGCTGCCCTGCGCGACTTCCCGCAGATCCGCGTGTTCATGCCCGACCTCCAGGGGCCCATGAACATCGCGTTCCTCCTGCGTCATCAGGATGTGTTCTTCGACATGGTGGACGAGCCGGACTGGTACCATCGTTTCATGGAGGTGGTGTGCGAAGTATTCATCCGGCTGACCCGGCGCCTCAAAGACGAGCTCGGTGAGGAGCCCGGCAACGGCTATCACGGGGCCATGTACATGGCCGCCGGCGGCGTGCGGGTCGTTGACGACGTGAGCATCATGCTTTCGCCGGCGCAGTATGAAGAGTTTTCTCTGCCCTACATGCGCCGTTGCCTGGCCGCCTTCTCCGGCGGCTGGGTGCACAGTTGCGGCAACATCGCACATCAGCTCGACTTCTACCTGCACGCACCGGAGATCAAGGGTGTCAATTTCGGCGAGCCGCAGTACTATCGCTTCGAGAAGATCCTGCCGCGCTTCGCGGCCGCGGACACGTTCTGTTACGGCGGCCCGGTGCGCGAGCCCGAGGAGCCGGCCGATGCGTACCTGCGCCGCGCCGCGCACTGCCTGACCGGGGCGACCAACACGCTCATCTTCATGCCCCGCGTGCGCGGGATGGAGATGATCGAAGGGGACTGGCCGGAGCCGCAGGCGATCGTCGACCTGTGGGAGCAGTTCTGTGAAGAGGCGACCGGGTGACATCGGCCGGGTGACATCGGCCGAGTGACATCGGCCGGGTGACAGCCTGTTCCGCAGGGCGTGTGCCACTGCTCTGTGAGCTTGCTGTTACCCACAAGTCGGCGGCGGCGTATCCTCCGCCCCGAAGGGGCGCCGGTCAATAGCCCAGGGCGTAAGCCCTGGGGAGCGTGGCACTTAGAGCGGCGAGAGCCCCGCAGGGGCGACACATGGGCGCGAGCTTCTGCCGCCCTTTCAGGGCTCAGCGCGCCATCGGCCCGACCGCGAACCGAGGGCTTACGCACCTTGGCTATGTGACTACCGCCCCTGCGGGGAGGAATACGGCACTTCTGCCGAATGCTGAGACAGAAGATGTGGGCAACAGCAAGCTCTGTGAGCAGTGCCCGGGACCGACAAATTCCAAGCGGGAATGCCATGCTGCACCAGAGACTCCTTTTCGGCGCGCTGATGATCGCGGGCATCGTGGGCATCGTGAGCCTCGACGCCTGGCTCTCGCAGCGCGGGCTCAGCGCACAAGCCACGGGCGGGACGGCCGTTCTGGGCTGCGCGCTGCCCATGGCGCTGCTGGTCGTCTTCCTGGCGGTGCTGGCCACGTACGAAATGAATCAGCTCTGCGTGGCGGGAGGGTATCGCCCGGCGGTCAACTGGGTGGCTCTGGTTTCAGGTGGTCTGGCGTTTCTGCCCTGGCTGGAGATGCAACGGCGGCTCAGCAGTGCCATGTCGCCGCTGTTCGAGCTCGATCTGCCCCTGGAGTTGTGGTGGCTGGCCTGCGGGCTGCTGGGCACTTGCCTGGCGGTGCTGCTGAGGAAGACGACCGAGCGGGCCTTGGGCAACATGGCCATGAGCCTGTTCCTGGTGCTGTATTTGGGCTTGCTGGGGTCTTTTGCGGTGCGGATTCGCTGCCTTTGGCCGGGTCCGGCCGGGGCCCTCCTAATCGTGTACTTCATCCTGACCGTCAAGGCCGGGGATATCGGCGCGTACTTCACCGGGCTGATGTTTGGGCGCCACAAACTGGTTCCCTGGCTGAGCCCGGGCAAGACCGTTGAGGGGGCCGTCGGGGCCCTCGTCTACGCCACCCTGGTGGCTGGGGTGGGGGTCGTCCTGTGGAGCCGCTTTGCTGTTTGGGGGCCGCCGCCTGTCACGCTGATGCAAGCTCTTATATTTGGTGCGGTTATGGCTGTCGCAGGGCATCTGGGTGATCTGACCGAGTCAGCCTTTAAGCGGGATGTGGGTATCAAGGATTCCGGTCGCGTGGTCCCTGCTTTCGGGGGGCTGCTGGACATCCTGGACTCACCACTTTTTGCTGCCCCGATTGCCTGGTGGTTGCTCACTATTTGGCTGCCGACACGCTAAAATAGCTGCGTCGGGCCGGCCCCATCAGAGGGTGCCGGCCATTATTTTTTGTTCGCGCAGGAGAAAAGCAAGAAGTTGGAACTCACCATCACGCTGGACGAGTCGGGCAAGCGGGCTTCGCTGTTTGGATCGGGCGATCGGAACCTCCGAATGATCCGCAGCGCCTTGGGTGTGCAGATCAGCGCCCGGGAATCCACGATCAAGCTCTCGGGCAACGCCCAGGCGGTGGGGCAGGCCGCCACCGTTCTCGAGGAACTGCAAAGACTGCTGCAACACCGGGAGGAACTCACGGAAGAACAGGTCGAGGAGGCCATTGCCGCGTCCTCCCATGTTTCCGCGGAGAGCGGTGGCAACGGTGGCGGGAATGGCGCCGTATCTCTGGGCGTGATCGACGTCTACGCCCGTCACGCGATCGTTCGCCCCAAGACTCCCGGGCAGGCCGCCTACATTGATGCGGTTCAGAACAACGACCTGGTCTTCTGTGTCGGGCCCGCCGGCAGCGGAAAAACTTACCTGGCCGTGGCCATGGCCGTGGCCATGCTCAAGGCGGGAAGTATTTCCCGTATCGTGCTGGTGCGGCCGGCGGTCGAAGCCGGTGAGAAGCTGGGCTTTCTTCCCGGCGACATGCAGGCTAAGGTAAACCCGTACCTGCGCCCGCTGTTCGATGCCATGCATGACATGATGAACTACGACCAGATCAAGCGATTTATTGCTAACGATGTGATCGAGGTCGCGCCGCTGGCCTTCATGCGCGGACGGACCCTGAATAACAGCGCGGTTATCCTCGACGAGGCCCAGAACACGACCGTGTCGCAGATGATGATGTTTCTGACCCGCTTGGGGCATCACAGCAAGATGATCGTGACCGGTGACGACAGCCAGGTGGATCTGGAGCGTCCGGAGACGAGCGGAATAACGGACGCCCTTCGACGGCTCAAGAACATCCCCGGCATCGGGATCATCCGTCTGGAGCAGCAGGACATCGTGCGGCACCGGTTGGTCCAGAATATCGTGACCGCATATGGTAACACCCGGAGCTGATCTTATCGGACGTAAGCCGGCTCGAATGGCGGGGCGGCCGCGACTTGACGATGATATTTTGACCTATGGGAAAATCGGCACCTAGATCCGATCTACGCCGCCAGGAAGTGCGGCGCCAGCGGAGCGAGGCGCGGGGTACGCTCTGGCAGAACATCTCGCGGCGGATTCATCCGCGCGTGCTGCTGGTCTGGACCGCCTTCTTCCTGGCCGTGGCCCTTATTCTGCTCGCCGGGAACGAGTCCATGCCCTGGCGGCTGCTTCAGAGGGTCGACCGCGATATCACCGCGCGCGTGGAATTCACGCTCGAGGACGCCGTCCAGACGCAGCAGGCCCGGCAACGGGCTCGGGCGGAGGTTCCTGACCGTTACGTGGCCAACGATGAGCCGGTCAACGCGGTGCGTCGTCAGCTCAAGGAACTTGCGGATCTGGCCGTGGCCGCCCAGGGCGATGCGGACGCCCTGATCGCCCTGGCCAAGGAGAAGGGTCGGACGTTATCGCCGGCAGCCGCGGCCGCGCTGCTCGAGCTGGTCGCCGATCAGAAGGATTACGACAGCCGGATGACGCGCCTCGCCGATCGGCTGGAGGCCGAGTATCTCGTAGAAGAGGTGAACGAGCCGAATCGCCCCGACCGCCCGAAGCAGTCACTGCTCAGCCCGCTCGATGGGCCGGTGTTGCGTGTGGAGACGGCCAGCCTGCTGGTGCTTCCCGCCTCGGTTCCCGAGAAAGCGCGCGAGGTCATCAGGAAAACATCCGACGCAGTGGCGTCGGCCGTGTTCGCCGAGCCGCTTCAGCCGGTGGTGGCGGACATGATCGCACGGACCCTGGCCGGCCCGGACGGCAAATCGCCGGTGGCTCTCTGGAGATACGACTCCGCCGCCACCATGGAAGCGGTGCGTGCCGCCGCTGAGGCGGTCGAGCCGGTGACCATCACCGTGAAGGTCGGCGACAAGCTGGTCCCCGTGGGCACGGTTCTGTCGGAGCGCGAACTGGATCTGCTCAAACGCGAGCACGAGGAATACCAGCGGGCCGAACAGATCGATCCGGAGCTGTGGCAGCGAAAACTGCTGTACGAGTCCGGCGTTGCGGTGCTGGTGCTGATCGTGACGGTGGGGCTGGCGGCGTACACCGCGCTTTACGAGGACCGCGTGTTTCAGCGGCCGGCCCGGGCCCTGGGGCAGGCGGCCCTGATGCTGTTGATGCTGGGGCTGGCCAGGCTCATCGAACTGGCGGAGTACCCCGCCGATCTGGCCGTCGAATTCTCGGTTGGCTTGCTGGTTATTGCTGCTTCCCTGCTCACCATCGCTTACAACCAGCGGTTTGCCTTCGGCGGCGCGGGTGCCCTGGCGGCGCTGATGACATTGGCCTCGCGGGGAGACTTCGGCCTGTTCCTCACGCTGATGGCAGCCATGGGCGTGACCGTGTTCTCCCTGCGCGAGGTGCGGACGCGAAGCAAAATCGTGGCCGTCGGCGCTCTGGCCGGCCTGGCCGCCATGGTCACCTCGGCCGCCACCGGCTTCGTCTCCGGCGGCGAGGTCAAGTACGTGGTCACTCACGCCGTCGTCGCGGGCGCGTCTGCTCTCATGGGCGGCTTCATCGTGCAGGGCATCCTGCCCAACTTCGAGCGGATCTTCGGCGTGGCCACCAGCATGACGCTGCTGGAGTGGTGCGACGCCAGCCGGCCGTTGCTGCGCCGTCTGGCTCAGCAGGCTCCCGGCACCTACAGCCACTCCCTGGTGCTCAGCCAGATGGCCGAGGAGGCCGCTTCCTCGATCGGGGCCAACGGCCTGTTGACCCGGGTCGGCGCCCTCTATCACGACATCGGCAAGACGCAGAAGGCTGATTACTTCGTCGAAAACCAGGAGGCGCGGATCAACCGGCATGACCGGCTCTCGCCCACCATGAGCCTCCTGATCATCGTCGGCCACGTCAAGGATGGCGTCGAGATGGCCAAGGCGTACGGTCTGCCTCGGGTACTGCACCAGTTTATCGCGGAGCATCACGGCACGACCGTCGTCCGCTATTTCCACCGGGCGGCTTGTGAGGCGGAGGCCACCGCGCGCACGAAGCGCTTCTGCGACCGCGACGTGCCGGAAAGCGAATTTCGCTACCATGGCCCCAAACCGCGCTCGAAGGAGTCGGCGATTCTGATGCTCTGCGACGGTTGCGAGGGGGCGGTGCGGGCGCTCTCCGAGCCTACGCCCGGGCGCATCGAGTCGGCCGTTCACGAAGTCGTGATGGACCGGCTCAATGACGGGCAGTTCGATGATTGCGAGATCACGTTGCGCGAGCTGAACATGGTTGAACGCTCGCTGGTCAAGAGCCTTTGTGCAATTCACCATGGCCGTATCAAGTACCCCAAGGGTCCGCCGACCAGTGCCCGGCCGGCAATGGCCGGGGCGGCCGGGCGCAGTGGCAACGGCGAAGAGGAGCCAGCCCTGCAAGACGTTACGGCAGAGACACCGGAGGTCGTGCGACAGGCGTGAAAGTGAAGTCCGGAGAACTCGGTGGAGGGGGGACGCAGCGCGGTGTGGTGGTCCAGCGCCTCTCTCCGGCCCGGGAGGTTACGGCCGCTCTCACGGCTCGGGCGGTTCGGCTGGCGGCCGGCGAACGTCCCATCAAATCGATCGCCATAGGCCTGATGAACGACGAGCAGATCGCGGGTCTGCATGAGCAGTTCATGGGCGACCCTTCGCCTACCGACGTCCTGACCTTTGATCTGCGCGAGGGTCCGAAGATTCCGGAGCTGGAAGGCGATATCGCCGTATCCGTCGAGACCGCCCGGCGCCAGGCCCGGCGGTTCCGCACGGATGCGCGGTCGGAAATCCTACGATATGTTGTGCACGGCGTGCTACACCTGTTAGGTTATGATGATCACACGCCCTCCGGCCGGGCGCGCATGCGACGTGAGGAGAACCGGGTTTTGAAGATGCTGCAGGAGCCGGCCAGGGGTCGCCGGGCCCGGGCGGGGAGGACGAGCGCTCGTGTTTCTTAGCGCGGAACTATGGGTCGGGTTGCTGCTGTTGGCGCTGATCGTTCTGTCGACGACCGCCAATCTGGCCATCCGGCATATCTCGCGCGTCCGGCTCTCCGAGGAACTGGAGCGTCGGGGCAAGAGTGGGCTCGTGGATCGGCTGGTGGCCCACCGTCCGGATCTCCTGCTGAGCACCTCCGCTGTGCGCGTCAGCTCCATCCTCGCGCTGGTCCTGCTCATCGTGGACGTGTTCGGCACTCAGCCGGTCTACGGCCGCATGCGCACCTACGCGGCCGTTTTCACGCTGTCCTTGTTGCTGGTGATGATCATGGGCGTGGCCGTGCCCAACGCCTGGGCGCGATATGCCGGGGACGCTTTCATCGTCAGGGCGCTGCCTCTGCTGCTGGGGCTGCGCGTATTGCTTTATCCACTGGTCGTGTTTCTGCGGTTGTTTGACGACCTGGTTCGCCGTCTTGCCGGGGTGCCCAGGACTGATGAAGGCGAGGCCGAGGCGGACCTGATCGAGCGGGAGATCCTCGGGGCCATCAGCGAGGCCGAGGAGGCCGGAGCGGTCCACGAGGAAGACGCGGAGATGATCGAGTCGGTCATCGAGTTCCGCGACAAGCAGGTCGGGGAGATCATGACCCCGCGGACGGAAATCGTCGCCATTCCGGCCACCGCCACCCTGTACGAGGTCAAGGAGGTCATCGCCCGCGAAGGCCACTCGCGAATCCCCATCTTCAGCGAGAACATTGACGATATCAAAGGCGTGCTCTACGCCAAAGATCTGCTGCGCCTCGACGAGGACGAGTCGTTCGACCCCACCGAGATCATGCGCAAGGTGCCCTTCGTGCCCGAGTCCAAGCGCGTGGCTGACCTGCTCCGCGAACTGCGCGAACGGAAAGTCCACCTGGCCATCGTGCTGGACGAGTACGGCGGAACCTCCGGACTGGTGACCATCGAAGACATCGTCGAAGAGATCATCGGTGAGATCGCCGATGAGTACGAGGCCCCCGAGCCCGAGCCGATGCGGCGCATCGATGACCATACCCTCGAGGTGGACGCGCGCGTCCACGTCGATTACCTGGCGGCTGAGCTGGAGATCGAGCTGCCTGAGACGACCGATTATTACACCCTCGGCGGCTTTTTTTTCAGCAGCATGGGCAAGATCCCGGCCGCCGGTGAAGAGTACCGGTACAACAACGTGCGTTTTCAGATCCTGGATGCCGAGGAGCGAAAAATCAACCGCGTGCGCGTCGAGATCGTTCCGGAGCAGGCTCGGACTTCATAACCCCTGCGGCTTCCACCGTCTGTCCACGTATACGACACGCCTCAGGTTAGACTGATTCCTCGCATAAGTCGCGCACCTCATCGTGATGCCAGTAAAGACGAGCTACTTCCAGGGGCTGACCATGGAGCCCGCGGACGCGGACACGGCGCCTCATCATGCGGGCCAGGTGGATCAGGATGGCAAAATGGATGGTCCACGGTCTGAGCAATTCATCCACAGCACTGAAGTCGAAAAGAACCCGCGGTGGTTTGTCGGTATGTCCGGCGACAGATTCCATGACCAGTTCACCGAAGCCCGCAGCGGTGAGCCGGGGTGTTTCCAGCTTCACCAGCAGCAGGTCGTGCTTGGGCCACTCCAGAGTTGCGATCGTTGGCCGGGGGGGCCGTGCGACAGTAGTCCATCTGAACAACATCTCAACGTCCATCCTGGGCCAGCGCCCTGCCATCAAGCCAGATGGATGGCTGTCGTGTGTGCCCCGATAACAAAGCTTATGCTCGAGGTATGCACCTGAAAGCGATTTATGCGCGCATGACTCATGTTCAGTGAAAGCGATGTTGTTGCTCCCTGAATTGATTCCAGGGTATTTCCCGGCCCCCGGCTTATGCAAGCATAAGCTGTTGCTAATGGAGTGCCGCGCGAGTATAACCTTTTCTTTATCTAAGCCTTTTTGTGCACTTGACTTACGTGTCTTTTCCGATTACATACTAATGAG
>BTUC01000160.1:0-15109 GCA_045863575.1 Phycisphaerae bacterium | reverse complement strand
GGCGTTGCGCCCGGCCGATGACAGCTTGCCGCAACGCACGCGGATCGAAATGGGCGCAGGCAGATTCGCCTGAAAGCGCGAGCTTGTGGTGCGCTTTCGCCTGACGGCGAGGCTCGGTTTCGGGAATTCTCCAGGAGGGGGGGCTGGCGTGGTTGCTTCTTGAGGAGCCATCAACATGAACCAGCGAACACTTCTAATCCTCGCACTGTGTGTCGTGGCCTTTCCCCTCCATACCATCGCCGAGACGTGGTGCAGCAGTGCCTATCCGACTGATCCGCCGGCCTGCCGCTGCTCGGCGATCTGGTGCGAGGACCTGGACCGGATCTGCAATGGGGCACCGGCCTGCCCGCCCGCGCCGCCCGAACCGTGCACCGAGGACCAGGGCTGGAGTTGGGCCCTGATCCGCCAGGCGTTCCCCCGCACCTCCCGAATCAACGATACGGGAAGCCTCTGCGGCGTGGAGTTCAAGGGCGAGGACGGAGATGACTGGGTCAGCTCTCCACCCTTGGCCACGCGCTTCCCCAAGGGGCAACTCGGCCAGGCGACGGTGGATCTCAGAGATGACATCGCGGCCAAGTGGGGTGCGGGACACGACACCGTGATCGGCACCGACACCGTTCCGCTGGTGTTGCGTTTCGACATGTGCGGGGGCACCGATGAGACCGCCCAACCACCCAGCACCACCAACGTGCACGTGCAATGGGACATCGGCGTGATGGAGCTGTTCCTGGATACCGGGGTCCCCAATGCCAACCGGTCACCCATGGATTACATCCTGGTCGGGATCGAGGAGGACCCGGTCAGCAACCCTGGCTGCGTCAGTTGCTACAAAACGTGCCCGGCAGGCTGGACCAATCTGCACAACCCCTGGCCCCACGTCTGCCAGTCTTATGAGCCTCGGACAGCAGCGCCGGCGTGTCCTCCGCCGCAGACCAATATCCGGACGGCCATCGCCATCGGCGCCAATGCCCTGCTGGATAACGATCCGTGTCATTGCCAGGACCCCTCCACACCCAATCCGGTCCAGGCGGTGCCCACCAACCGGCATCTGTCCTTCTATGACGGGTTGAAGTGGCGGATCATCAATCCCGATCATCCCGGGCCGGGCGGCGAAACACTGACCTGGTGGACGGACCACCCCAGCCCCACCAGCAAAGATTACTTCGTCCTCGGACAGAAGACCAACGAGATCACCCTGATGATCAAAGCCACCACCGTAGAAATCCATCACCGAACGAGGATCAAGATCGACGGTCAATGGCAGTGGGTTCAAAGCCGCGTAACCGGTGTTTCGCGAATGTATGTGGGGGCCTTCAACAAGCTGCACGGAGGTGCATCGATCGGCTGCCGGATGAACAGCAGCGGCGCCTGCGTGGGCAACCGGTCATGCCTCGCGACTGGCTACGACACCTGCAACAACACCGGCAAACCCGAGTGGGGCGCCCGTTGGCTGTCCTTCGATAACCTGTCATTGACCGGCGGCGCGCCCGACGCCACGCCGGGGGCGTGCTGCCTGGAAGGCGATGATTGCTTTGAGATGCTCCCCCTGGCGTGCGAAGCCGCCGGCGGGCACTTCGCCGGCGCATTCAGCACCTGCGGGGAATCGACGTGCAAGGGAGCCTGCTGCCTGCCCACCGGCGAGTGCACTGAAACCCGCTTCGACGTCTGCGACGGTGCATTCGCGGGCCTGGGTACTGATTGTGCGACCACCCAATGCCCATGCCCCGCGTTGTTCGCCGATGCGGACGCGGACCTCGATGTCGACCAGACCGACTTCGGCAAGCTCCAGGCCTGCTTCACCGGGCCCGGTCCGGCCCCTACACCGGGCGTGTGCCGGTGCTTCGACCGCGACAACGGGGGTCTCGGCGACGGCGACGTGGACACGGACGATCTGGAGGCCTTCCAGGCCTGCGCCAGCGGGCCTGAGATACCCGCCGATCCCACGTGTGACTGACCGCTGACGGGGAGAACTGGCATGAACGTGGGGCAGCGAGACTACTGTCGCTTTCTCCGATGCTACGTCGCCATACCGGTGGTGCTCTTTGCGGCTCAGAAACTGCCAGGCCAGTTCAACGAGGCGCAGACGTTCGACGGCACGATTAATACGCTTTTCGCGGTGCCTCCACGTCCGGTGGCCCATTGGAGTGTGGATAACGGGTGTTCACCGGCAACAGTCTTCAATGATGGAAAGCGCGGGGATGGCCCCTCCAAGTGCCTCAAGAGCCTGCTCCCGGTGGCCGTCGGCACCCGCATGATCAGGGATCTCAATCCCGGACCGGACAGCTCAAACGCCACCGGGATGGCCACCAGCGGCATCGACGAGGTTCTGCGCCTCTGGGTCGCCGCCGACGACGGATCGGAGAACACCGGGCAGGAGCTTTACCGGGTTCAGTCGCCCCTCTACCCGGTCACCACGCTGGAACGGGACATCCGCCCCGGTCCTGACGGTTCGAATCCCAGCGATCTCTTCCGGCAGGACCCCGGCGGACAAGGCAACGTCTTTTTCAGCGCCGATGACGGCACGCACGGCCGCGAGCCCTGGTTGAGCTACACGAGCACGGGGCTGGCCACCACGACCGCCCTGCTGAAGGATATCCATGCCGGGCCCGGAAGCTCGCATCCGGGAGGGTTCGCGGTCGTCGGAAGCGGCGACGCGTTGAAAGGCGTCGTCTTTGCCGCCACCGATGCCACCCACGGCCGCGAACTCTGGTTCACCGACGGCACAACCACTACCCTGCTGAAGGACATCAACTCCTCCGTTGCGGGCGCTTCCTCCGACCCTGAATTCCTGAAAACGTTCATCATCACCTGGAACTTCAATGGCTACTGCGATGCCAACGTGTACTTTACCGCCGATGACGGGGTTCACGGCCGCGAATTATGGAGGACGGACGGCACGCCGGACGGAACCGTGCTGCTCAAGGACATCGTGCCCGGACCGGACGGGTCTCAGCCGACCAATCTGCTGCCGGTGAAGATGTATGTCAGCTCCAAGTTGTACCCCGCCGTACTGTTCACGGTGAACAGCGACGGTGTGGACGGCAGGGAGCTCTGGAAGACGGGCGGCGCGGCGGACGGTTCGGACACGGTGATGCTGTACAACCCCCACTCGGCCGGCAGCCCTGCGAATTTGATCACCGCTGGCACGCTGTACAAAGGCTTCTTCACCATCGGCAACACGCTGTGGAAGACGGACGGCACGGCCGGCGGCACTCTTCCGATCAAGACCTTCGCTTCCGCTCCCGAGAGCTTCGTCGCGGTGGGCAACAGATTCTACTTCACGGCGGACGACGGCAGCGGCAAGGGGGTTGAGCTGTGGATGAGCAACGGCGCCCTTGCCAATACCACCCTGATCAAGGATCTCAACCCCGGTCCGGCCAGTTCTTCGCCGGCCAACCTGACGGCCGGCGGCAGCAACGTGCTGTACTTCACGGCCGACGACATCACCCACGGCCGGGAGCTGTGGAAGTCCACCGCCAACTCGGATCTGACCGTCTTCCCCACAAGCCTCGTGAAGGACATCAACCCCGGCGCGGCCGGATCAGATCCGGGCACGCTGACCTACTTTGACGGCACGCTGGTCTTCACGGCGGATGACGGGACTCACGGCCGGGAGTTGTGGCAGACCGACGGCTCAATCACGCCGGCCTACGGCGGCATGAGCTACCAATGGAACCTGTCGACACTGATCCAGAGCAAGGGTGATCCGGAGGAGATCGCGGTCGCGGGCACTGACGAACAGCCCTTCTCGGTTTACTGGATGTACGACTTCCCGGCGATGGGAGGAGAGGATGGCGCTCTGTCAGAGGCTGCTCACCAGGTGAACACGTACGTGGAGCTCACCGATGGCACCGACCGCGTGCCTCTGTCGATCACGTCAGTGGACTGTGGGGACGGCAGCCTGCCCCGGCCCCAGGCCGCGCTGACCGACAACGCAGACCATAATGCCATCGCGTTCGGCATGGTGGCCGTTCTCGACCAGAATCCGTGCGACACCGATCCGCGCGGCCCGGGCAGCCCCGGCGTCCCATTCGCGCGCGTGCCCGCCCTGTACGACGGCCGGAACTGGATTCCAATGGATCTCGTTCACGTACCCGCCGGCGTCCCGGCTGATCCTCCCGCCGGGGCCAGCCTGGCGGAAGGGTTCTTCTCGGGTTACCTGTCTCGAAATGCGGCCCTTCCCGCCGGCCTTCGTCCCGCGATGACGGACCCATGGACAACCAAGCGGTTCTGCCACGTACGGATCGACGTTTGGACGGACTACCTTCGCGTCACCTGGGCATCCAAGCAACTCGAGGTGCTCTGGGTGGCGACCGTGCCCAGGCACTACCGCGGACCTTTCAAAACTCTCTACCTCGGGAATCGCGCCTGCCTCCAACCCAGTTATCCACTCTATCTGGATACCGTGCAGTTGAACGGCGGCGTATTCACCACCAGCATGCAGCCATCGGGCGCTTGCTGCGATCGCGAAACCGGGATCTGTGTCACCACGGAAACCGAGTCTGCGTGTTCGGGCGCCGGCGGGGAATTCCATCTGTTCCAGAGTTGCGAGGATGTGGACTGCTACCGCTTCTGCGCCGTCCCCTTCGCCGATGCCGACCGCGACGATGATGTGGATCAGGAGGATTTCGCCGTGCTCCAGGCGTGCATCACCGGACGCGGCGGCGGCGTTCCCAACCGCGACTGCGGCTGCTTTGATCGCGACCACAGCGGCGCCGGCGATGGCGATATCGATCAGGATGACGTGCTTGCTTTCGAGGCGTGCATCACCGGCCCCGACATCCTGTTCGATGCGGTTTACCCGACGGGGTGTGCGCCGTGAAACGCGCGGCACGTCGCGGCCGGCGATGAAACCAGAAGAAGGAGCACACCATGAAAGCACTGACCATTCTGAGTGTTTTGCTGGTCGGTGCGAGCCAGGTTCACGCCCAGGCCGAGGCCATTGAATGGATCCAACTCGCCGGCGGCAGCAGCTATGATTTTGGCTTCGCCGTGGCGGCAGACAATCACGGCAACAGCATCATCGCAGGAGCGACGCGCAGTTCCATGTCCGGCGAGAATGCCGGGCGATACGACCTCTTCGTGGCCAAGTACGACTCCGCGGGAAAGCGGCTGTGGCTGAACCAGCGCGGCAGCGATCAGCGCGAGTTTGCCTATGGCGTCGCCACCGATGCCGACGGCCACATTTACGTCACGGGATACACGGGCGATCGTCTCGACGAAAACAAGCCCCTGGGCATGTGGGATATCTTCCTGATGAAATTCGATCCGGCGGGCAAGTGGCTGTGGACCCGGCAGGAAGGGTCCAACCGGGATGATGAGGGCCGCGCGGTGACCACGGATTCGTCAGGGAACGTTTATGTCGCCGGAGTCGTGCGGGGCAACTTGCACACGGTCAAACGTACGGGTTCAGCAGATGCCTTCGTCTGCAAGTACAACTCGGCCGGTGCCCGGTTGTGGACCGCGCTGTGGGGCTCTTCCGAGGTTGATGAGGCCTTTGGAATCGCGTGTGACAGTTCAGAGAATGTCTTTGTGACCGGGTGGTGTGGCGGAAGCATCGAAGATCATCCCTACGGCGGCAATGGAGACGCTTTCCTGGTCAAGTACGACACCCATGGTAAAAGACAATGGCTGAAACAATGGGGAACCGAGAACAAGGAAACCGGCTACGCCCTGGCCTGTGACCGGACCGGGAATGTCTATGCGTCCGGCTACACCACCGGTGAGTTGTACGGCCCCCGAAACGGCAATCGCGACATTTTTCTGGCCAAGTTCGATCCCTCGGGGAAGCTCCTCTGGGGAAGACAGACCGGCACTGCCGAACACGACCAGGCCTGGGGCCTGGCCACAGATGCCGAGGGGAACGCTTACGTCACGGGGGAAACGGGCGCTTCGCTGCACGGAAGCCAACACGCCGGCGGGTTGGACCTGTTCCTCAGCAAATACGATCGGGACGGCGCCCGGCGGTGGACACAGCAGTCCGGCACGGAGGGTAATGACTGGGCCCGAGGCGTGGCTCTGGGCGGCAATGGCGTTGCCTTCCTGGCCGGCGCCAGCACGGGCAAGCTGGGGGGCATCGCCAACCAGGGCCTCGACGACGCGTTTCTCATGAAGGTCGCCACGCACCGGATCCCGGCCAGGGCGCGGACGGCCCCGGCCAGTCGTTGACCCGCGTCGCCCGCGGCCGGGAGGCCGGACGAACGCGACAACTTTGTCAGGACGGTGGGGTCTGCGAGCAATAAAGCGAAGAGAGGCCCTGAGGATCCTTCGTGGCTGAGCCGGCCCTGCCTGGAAATGCACGCGGAGGTCTGCTGGCGCGGGCGAGCGGTTATCTGGCTCATCCGCTTTATGCAGTCGAGGATACGCACGGCCCGGTGGTCGGATTCCTGGCCAACCGCAGCGATCTGCCGGCGCTGGTATTCGGAGTGTTCACGCTGCTGGCCCACGATCGCTGGCGACGTGCCGGTTGGCGGGCGGGAGCTTTCATCGCACCGGCGATGCTCCTGGTGAGTCTCTTGTTCAAGGAGGCGGGTATCGCGACCTGCGGCTACATCGCCGCCTATGAGCACCACCAACGCATCGCCGGCGTTGATCCACAACACGCACCGCCCAACGGCTCCCGCGGGAGATCTACAAGTCAAGTTGCTGTCGCCATCATCCCGGGTCTTGTATCCTGTGAGCAGGAGATACCCTCATGACCCCATTGCGCTCGCGCGTCTGGATCGTTGCTGTGGTTTTGTCGCGGTCAGTCCCGCTTGCGGCCGAAGTGCGGGTCGAAAAGATCCCCGGCCAGGCCGAGCTGACCACGGTCGAAGTCCACGGCGTGGCCGCCGGGGCGTTCGACCCTTCCGCATGGGAGGCCGGCACGCTGCACTTCGTGTCGGACGTGCGTTCGCCGCTGCTTCAACCCCGCCTGTCGGGCACGTGGCGCAACATCTACGCGCCGTCGATCGTGGTGATTCCGGACGGCTGGCGCGTCTTCTACGGGGCCTGGGACGGCGTGCACACATCCAACGACCGGATATACAGCATTCAGACCCGCGACTTCCTCGACTTTGACGACCGCCGCATCGAAATCGAGCACGGCACGTTCGTTCACGTCTGCAACGTGGCCGCGATTCGCTCGCCCAACGGCGAGTTCCCCATGTTCTGCACGGCCTATCCTGTAGACGAGAAGGTCAATAAGCCGGCGTTCTTCGTTCGTCCGGCCGACGCCGGAAAACCCCACAGCGCCTCCCCCGCTGACCTCATCACCATGGAGGGCTACGCCAACTGGGTCCGCGCCGATATGAACGGCATGAACGTCATGCTGTTCGAGAATGGTGTGTATCGCCTCTACTTCGGAGACTTCCGCGCCTTTGGCCACGTTTACCGAGCCTCCAGCCCGGACGGCAAACGCTTCCAGTACGAGGGCACCTGCCTCGACGCACCGCACATGGTCAACGACGTCAAGAAGTTCATCCGACAGGATCGCGCCTGGTACCTCATGGCTCTTCACGCCAACCGAGACCGGCTCTGGTACGCCTTATCTCAAGACGGAATGAAGTTCGGGCCGGAACGGGAACTGGCCGGCAACCTGGGGGCGGAGGACAAATACATCGTGGCCGTCGGCTGGGTCGTGCGCGATCAGCAGCTTCTGGGCTTCCTCTACGGTGCGGGGGCGGTCCCCGAACTCAACCGCAATCGCATCTTCGCGCGTTGGCTCCAGAAGAAACTGGTCTTCACCGATACGGCTGGAAATGAGCTTCGGGTTCTGGGAGCTCTCGGGCCCGACCGGCAGATCGTCCAGCTTCAGGGCAAACCTGCTGAGGTCCGGCTGCAGATCTTTTCCGAGGACGACCAGGACCCGTTGGGCAAGCCCATCGCAGTAAAACTCGAGCCGGGGAGCGTGTACCGGATTCACGTGGATTGAGCAAATGAGAGCGCAGATGGGAGAAGCACGGACTGATCTGCCGTTTCACGAATGGGTGCAGTACGTGTTTCAGCACGCCGTAACCGATCCGGCATGGTACTTCGAAAGCGACCAGGACTGGTGGGCAGGTTCGGCCCCCCTCACCGCTGAATACCTCGCCAGGTGCTTTGAAGATGCAGATGCCTGGCTGCGCGGTTTCTCGGATGCACAGGTGAACCAGGGGCTCAACTATCTGATCAGTCCCTCCTGCTCAGACCACATGTTCGTCCTCACCAACCAGACGGTGCCATTGCTACTTCGACTGCGGGTCATCCGGTCGTTCTACCCCCTCTTCGAGAAGTGCCTGGCCCGCCGCTGCTCGCCACATTTGAGTCACTTGGATGAGCCCGGTTCCGGCCAGCTGAATCCGGTCTGCTACATCTGGTGGGACGTCCTCCCGATCTACGGTCAACCAAACGATCCCGATCGCGCGGAGCTTGATGCCCAGTGCCTCTCGGTCATGGAGCGCATCCTGGCGCTCGATTCCGATGCCTGCCGGGAGAGCGCCCTTCACGGACTGATATCCTGACGCACCAGAGACACAGAGAATCCATATGGATCGCTCCAATGAGTTCCTCTCAGTGCTTCAGCGCCTCTATAGTAAAGCAGCGCCCGCCTCCCATCCGTCTGATCAGTGCTATCCGCGTCATCAGTGGTTGATAGGTTTTTGACCACGGATTTCGCGGATAGCACGGATAATGCTTCGAACCATTTCTTCTCTGGGCCTCTGTGGTGAATAGCAATGCGCCACGGGGGCCCGAATGAGCGAGGCAGGATTCGAACCTGCTGAGCCCGAAGGCTCGGGATTTACAGTCCCGCCCAGCTCTCCAACGCTGGCGCTCGCTCGGGTCATGCGCTTGGGGGAAGTCGAACCCTTAGAGCCTATCCCGGCAGGGTGTGGCACCGGTTTCCAACCGGTGTACACAGGCTGCAAACGTGTGCCACACGGGGCCGATGAAAGAGGCTCTTGACACACCGCGCTCCTGAAGCGGACACCTCAATGCCCGTTGGGTTACCGCCGCATGGCACAGAATCTCTTCGCGCCCGTGCCGGCCGCTCAACGCGACCCCGCACGAGCAAACCAACCAGTCCCAAAAAGAGAAGTCCCGGTAGCCCTGCTTCCAGGGCCACCGGGACTTCGCCGTACCAACTTGCTGTTACCGGCGCAGCCTATGTGGCCCCTCGTGAAAGGGAACCAAGCAGCAGCCGGTAATAGCCGAAAACCTTCATCATGGTGCAGAAAGTATAACACACCTTGCCGAACTGTCAAGCAGAGTCTTGCCTCGATGGGACCACGTCGACAATGCGGACGAGAGGAGTCGAACCCGCAGATACCTGCCGCCTTCAGACCGGCGGCCCAGCCTGTTTTCCTGCAGGCGTCAGCTGCTGCACCACGTCGTCGGCTGTCTCGAACCGGCCATCCGGTCCGGCGCTGCGTACCTCGTAGGTGGCAGGCTCGGGGTTCAATCGCACAACGCGGAGTTTGCGATACCAGCCGTCCTCAAGGTCGGCAAACCTCTGCGCGAAGGCATCCTCCGAAAGCGAGGCTAGTGCTCCGCTCTCATGCTCGCCCTCCACTCTAAAGCGCGCCTCGAACTTCATTATGTAGCGCGTGTACTCCTCCGGATGGCGGCGTTCGGTGGATGGTCCAAACCATAGCACTCCGGCACCGGCAGCCATCACGAGCAGGCCCGCCACCCAGACCGGGCGGCTGCGCAGCATCGGCCGGAAGTCCAAGCGGCCGGCCGTCCGGATAGCCCGCAAGCTGGCCATGGCCAGAAGACCCAGCACCATCATGCCCACAGCGACACCTGCCAACGGCCGGTCCGTGTAGGTCGTCCCGGCCGCCAAATACCCCAGATGCAGGTACCACGGGTTCGACGGCACCGTGCTTTGAGCCAGAATCTTCATGTTGCACCCTTCAGCAGATACGCGAACGCAACTTCTGCGCCCATCCGGGCCCGGTGGACAATGTCCACATCATCTCCGTGACCGCGCGACGCAGCTCAACACAATCCGGCGAGCGGCTGCTGAGCGATCCATTCACCGCGTAGTTCTCACCGTGACATCCACCCAGGCACCAATACTTCACCAGGCAATCGGCACAGGCGTTGTCCCTTGTCTCAACCGACGTCTCCCGGCGAACCCGCTCCAGCACCGGAGAGGTCCGCCACGCAGCACCGAAATTGAAGCTGCTCTCCCGCAGGTTCCCAAAGGCGAACTCGGTCCGATTCGTGTTCAGGCAGGGGTACAGCGTGCCATCAGCATCCAGCAAAACGGTCTGCACGCCCGTCCCGCAGGACTTTCGAGGAAACGCCATCTGACACTGCCCGGCCAGAATCGACAGGCAATCCCGCCCCATCAGTGCCGCGTACTCAGGATGCCGCTCCAGCAGTGAAATCATGGCGAAGATCAGGCGCGAAAGAGGAACCGGTGCAGTTCCGTTCTGGGACGCTCCGCCAATGCGCTTCAACGGAATGACCCGCGCCTCGTTCACCCCCACCGATGCAGCCAGCGCATAGAATGCCTCGATGTGGGGCAGGTTTTCTTCGAGGCACACCATGCTGGCAATCGTGTAGGCCCGGTTTCGTACCAATGTCTTCAGACTTGCCAGGGCCCGTCTGTAACTCCCTGAACCGCGCAGGGCGTCATGGATCGCCTCAACCGGCCCGTCGAGCGACACCTGCACCTGAATGCCCGCCTGGTGGGCGGCTGTCGCGAACTCGTCGGTCAGGAATGTGCCATTGGTCGAGACGATCACATCGAATCCCGCAGCGACCGCAAATCGCCCAACGACCAATACCTTGTCCGCACACAGCAGCGGCTCACCTCCCAGCAGAAAGAGAGACGGCCTGGGGCCCAGAAAACCTTGCAGCGTATCCAGAAAGCCGATGATCTCATCGGCCGTCAGCTCGTCCTCGCTACGAAGTGGCGCGGACATGAGGTTATAGCAGAACCGACACCGCAGGTTGCATCGTGAGGTCAGGTTGACGGACACGTTCTCGATCCGAGGAGACAGGGCCCGCCTTCGCGCATCAAGCGCCGAATCCGGATCGGAAGCCGAAAGCACTCCAACCCTGGTGAGCTCCTCAATCTGGCAAAACAAGGTAACGGTTTCCCGGCGATGCCCAGTCTGACCCCCGACAAGATGCTCCGCTTCCCGCTTTCCATCAAACGAGCACAGAAATTCGTGGAACTCCCGGTCAACCACCATCCAGTAGGGAAGATCCCGCCAGACAAGAAGAACGCCCTTCGCCCGCTCTTCAATCTCATCCGGTGGGTTGAAAAGCAGCTTACGACGGGCAATTCGTCGGCGCGAGCGTCGCAAGACTGGGGAGAGTTGCCACAGAAGCCGCCTCACGAACACCCCCTTGGCGGCTGGTCCAATGACCGCCACCATTCACTACCATTATATCCGAAAAAAGCGTGCGCGGCGCATGTGACCGCTGATAGCGGCCGCGAGCAGATAAGCGAAGCCGTCAGGTAAACGATCTCTGGCTCCTCAACGGGCTCACCGGGCGGTCGCGTGCTGCCAGTCGCCTGTGTTCGCGTCAAACACCCGCGCACCTGCGTCCTTGGACCGCATCACCACGGCGAAAGCACTGACTCCCAGCGTCCGGTCATCCTTCGATCCCGGCACGGTGTCCCTCGGCACCCATCCGCGACACCGCAACTCGAGCGTGATCCTGTCGGAGGTCGAGGGCGGAAGCTGAGCACGGACGGATATCGTGTCAGCTTCAAAGGGCGCGATCCGTTTGCCAGCCAGGTACAGGCCCGCTTCCGGCGAGACCGCCGCTGCGGGCACGTTCAGGTCCATCGAGATCTCGTATTCCTTGCCGGGTTCCACCGGCAGATCCAGCTTCGAACCCGGCATGGACCAGCGCATTCGCCGGGCCGCCGGTCCCTGGCCCATCCGCTCACGGCCATGCCATCCTTTCACGAAATGGCCATCGCCCATCCCACCGATGTCGAACTGATACTGCAGCCGTGCCTCGGGTACAGCCTGGAAGATGTCTTCCTCGTTGGCGAGCATCTGTACGCGCTTGCCGGCCTTGTTCTCGACCCGGAATCCGCCCGATGCCTGGTTCGACGAGAGGATGGCCGACCGCACCTTTTCGCCGACCTGCACGTTCAAGCCCTCCTGGGCAAAGGTGCACGACTGCACGATGGCTTTCCCCGCGTCGAGTTGGATGGCCGGGCTGCCCTGGTGGTGGTTGTCCCAGTGCACAAAGTGGCAGGCGTTGGCCGTGAACTGCCCGACCGGGCTGCGCATCCAGACGCAGCGATCAATCGGCCCCCAGAACGAACAGTTGACCAGGCTGACCTTACCCTCGGCATTCTCGCCGATCTCAATGGTGACAGAGTCCGTGCTACCCCACCGGCCGACGAACTCGCCGTTGGTGATGAGCAGGCCGTAGGGCTGGGCCTGCTCGACGAGGACGGCCCGGCGGCAGGAGTCGGCACCCAGCCCCAGGAAGTTGCCGTTGGTGGCACCCGCCTTGGACTGGCTGAATTTGTAGCCCACGCCGTAGCCGAAGCAGAACGTATTGAACACGTAATGCCAGTCCGTGCGGGCCAGCTCAAAGGCCACCCCCTGCGTATTGACCCACTTGCAGTATGGGTCTTCCGGCTTGTAATGCACGCCGAACGGCCACAGGTGCACATTTTCGATGTGGCCGATGTCGTAGCACTCGTCCACGTAGATGCCGCGCTTGCTCGGGTAGCCGGTGACGTTGCGGACCAGGTGCCGAGCGGCGCGGACCAGCTTGATGGCCTCATAGGGGTTCAGGAAGCAGCATTCCTGAATGCCGACATTCTCAACGTCCTGGGCCTGCACACACGGAGGGTACGGCACGGGCGGCACGTCGGTCTGCTTCCACTCGGGGTAGACGATCACCAACCCGGCGATCGAGGCATTGTTCCCGGCCAGGCGGATGAAGGCGGGTCCCTCCTGGGAGCCTCGCCCCGCATAGGCCAGGAGCGTGGTGCCCTCCGGCTTATCGTTTCTTCTGGGTGAATTGGGCGGCACGCGGAACGTGCCCTGAAGGGTCACGCCGGCCGAGATCGACAGCGTGCCGTTCACCCGATACCGGCCGGCAGGGACTTCGACGATCCCGCCACCGGCTTTTCCGGCGGCGTCGAGAGCCTTCTGGATCGCGGCCGTGTTGTCGGTGGCGCCATCGGCGACGGCACCCATCTCGACGGCATTCCATCGGACGGGCGACTCGGGCCGCGTCGTCGGACCCGCCGCCAGGGTTGTCGCGACTGCCAGGGTGAGGATTTCGCTGAGCATGGTGTCCTCCTCGCTAAGTCAGGTCGTCAGATTAGCCTGAGCGCTTGCCGATGATCAGGAACACGGGAAACTCCCGCTCCTGGCCGTCTTCGACCGGCTTTCGGATCGTGTGGGCCGTCACGTCCCTGACCTCGCTGAATCCGATCGCTGCAAGCTGCTTCTTCAACTGCCCGCGATCAAAGCCGTGATGCACGCGGCCCGCCTCGGGCGTGTGGAAGAGCCCCGGCTCCGTGTCCAGGTCGGCGAGACAGAGCGTCCCACCCGGCAACAACAACTCGTAAAAAGCCCGCAGCACCCGGTCGATGTCCATAACGTGGTGGAGGGTCATGCTCGCGACCACCATGTGAAAGCACTGCGGGGGAACCGGCCCGTGTTCCAGGTCAAGCGACATCACGCTCATGTTCTGGATGCCGCCCTCACCGATTTTCTTCCGCAGCACCTCGAGCATCCCTGCCGAACTGTCCGCGCCCGTCACGCTGCGAACGTGCGGCAGGAGAAAGAGGCTCACCAGGCCGGTGCCGCAACCGTAGTCGAGCACGTCCATGTCGTGGCTCGGGCGGGCTTCGCGCAGAATGGCCTCCCCCACCGCTTTCATCAGCTCGATCCGGCGAGGCTCGCCATCCCAGGTGGACGCTGCATCATCAAAGTAACTGTTCACAGTCTCACGCCTTCACCTTAACGCGCTCGTACTTCATCGGGAACACTTGGATACACAAAGCCACTGGTGAGAACAGCGACCAGACTGCCCAGAATTGCAGGTTCAGAGCCATGCTCATGCCGGGGCTGCGAATCGCCCTCTTTGCCAGAGTGGCCGGATATGGACGCTTCTTGAATCCGAACACCCCACGGCGCACATCAGAGACTTGGGCCAGGGACGTGAAAGGCGTGAGGCGGGTGCGTTCTTCCCATTCATCGCGGAACATCGCCCTTTTTGATCGTGACAGCATGATCGAAGCCACGCCCAGGGGGAGACTTACGAGGAACAGATGCACGCCCCAACCAAACACGATGGCCACGGCCACGAAGCAGGATAGCAGTAGCGCAGCAGCGGCCTGGTGCCACGACCAGATGCGGAGCCGCTCGACGTGAACGGATGCGTCGGACCTGAGCAAGAGCAGCAACCGCTGGAAGTAATCCCATTGCTCCTTGCAGAGAACGACCCGGTGGTCTTTGCAGTCGTCGTAGTGGAACCAGAGCATTCTCACAACGTGCTTGACCGTTTCATCCTCTGTCCTGAAGGCCAACTCGTGGATGCCTTCGTCGAACGTGAACGCAGTGATCCTCTCTTCCAGGTAGTTCTGGATGATGCCGACCAGCTTGTCCCGTGCGTCTCGATCAACCACCTGCCCAAGACCCTTACAACTTCTCGATCATCTCCACCGTGACACGCTCCAGCGACGGCAGGACCAGATCGGCGGTCGAGAAATCATTGGTCGTCGTGCGCGGGCTGGGAACGGCGATGCACTTCATCCCTGCCGACTTCGCCGCGCGCACGCCCTTCTCTGCGTCTTCAATCACCACGCACTCCTCCGGCCCGACTCCCAGCCGACGTGCCGCTTCCAGGAAAATGTCAGGGAACGGCTTGATTCGACGCACCTGATCGCCGGTGACAATGCAACTGAAGCAGTCCGCAATGCCCAGCTTGGCCAGCACCGTCTGCACCGCATCCGCGTATGCGGAGGAGGCCAGCCCCAGGTTTTTCCGGCCGTGAAGCCGATCCAGCAGTTCCAGGGCACCCGGCATAGGCTCACAACACGTCTCGACCAGCGTCCGGTACTCGACCATCTTGGCCTTGCGCAGGGTGGCCGGATCGAGCGTGTGCCCCTGGCTCTCGAGGAAGTCGGCAATGCCGAGCCCCCGGCGAA
>BTUC01000159.1:0-15116 GCA_045863575.1 Phycisphaerae bacterium | reverse complement strand
AAAATCGCTCAAAAATCGCCCCGATTTCGTCCAAACTGCGCAACCTGGGCTAACCCGTGCGCAGCACCTCGGGTCGCGGTCCCGGCAAAGCCGCCGGAGTTGGAGTTCTCCTTGGCATCGCTGAGGTTCTGAATGCGCAGAGTTGTAAAAAGGAGCCATGGACCTGTGGAGGTCTGTACCGGCCGATGGTACTATCCTTGACGTCAGATAAGGAGGCCATTCATGTTCTACAACCCAGACTGGGAGGATATGTCGGATTACGTTGTCCATTTCACAAAGGCAACCGAGACTGACGGCAAATCAGAATACGACAATATGATGAGCATCTATGGCAGTCAGGTGCTTGCACCAGGACGGTCGTTCGGAATCGGGAGAAAGCACGCCCCGGATCCGAATTCGCAGTTCGCAGTCTGCTTCAGCGAGATCCCGCTGCATCACCTTAAGAGGCTTGCAGAACGCAGAGGTCCATATGGTATTGGGTTCACCAAGGCTCTGGCTCGCTCGCGCGGGGCAGAGCCCATCTGGTACCTTGAGAAAGGCAATCCGACGGTGGAAGCAGTTCGTGCACTTATGAACCGAGCTCTATGCAGCCCGGATCCCACCGGCGACCCAATCTGGCTGTTAACGCCGTTTATCGATTCGCCGGGCGAATATCCGACAGGAGTGTATCGGTTTGAATGGGAGCGAGAGTGGCGCTATTCCGGGCGATTTGAATTCGACGAGAAAGATGTCGCGTTCCTCATTATCCCAGAGGATCTCCATTCAGCCGCGAGGAGCTTCTTCGAAAGCGCAGAGTATCAGAACTTGGGCCCTGCGTATTTGTGCCCATACATTGACCCTCAATGGGACCGGGAGAGGGTGTTAGCGGCACTGACCACCATATCCTGAGGGATAGCCTCTGCAGGAATGGGGACATCACTCAGTACGCGGAGCTGTCGACAGCAAGTGGTCACGATATGTTCGATTCAAGCTGCTTCATCAATGCTCTTACTCGGTCGGACGGCTGGTCGGGGCGAAAAGGAGCAGCGTCACTGATTCTTTGGGCGGCATCACCGCCTCAGGAACCCAATGCGAGAGCCAGATCCTGTGCCACTGTGGGCCTCCACGCCTGGGGAGGGGCCTCGACGAATTCGGCAGGCGAGCCTGGGCGTACCTGCCGGGTGGATGACTGCTCCAACTGTTCCAGGATTCTCCTCAGGTATGCGTCCGCTGGGCTGATGCTCCTGGCCTCCGCGTACGCGACGACGGCCTGCTCATGCCGGGCGAGCGCCTCCAGCGAGAGTTCGAGAATCAGGTAGCCGAATGCGGAGCCCTTCGGCGCGGCCTCCTCGGAATTGGGGAACGCCCTGAAGGGGCGTGGGTCAATAGCCGGGGTGCGTGAGCCCCCGGGTTGCGAGCGGGCCAGGTGGCGGCTGAGCCCTGTAGGGGCGGCAGAGGGGCTTCTTGCGGCCACCAGTTCCAGGCAGTGTCGCGTTGCTACAAAGGTCCTCGTGTCAGGGTTGTGCTGGTTGTCAGAACCGTTGTGCGGCGGTCGCGGCCACGTGTTCTGTCGCCCTTTCAGGGCTGCGCCGCTCGGGGCGTTTCACGCTACCGTGGGCTTACACCCACGGCTATTGACTTTGGCCCCTTCAGGGCCGTTGCTGAAGGGCCCGCCTCCCTCCGAGTTGGAGTATTCGGAACTGGCGGGGCCGACGGCGGGCGGCGCAACGACACGCCCAAAGAGCGACGGGAGCACCTGTTCGCACCCGATCGACACAAGGTAGTTCAGTGGACTGGTGTTGGAGACGACGATCATCTGTTCAGAAGGTCTCGCAGCCCGGCCAATTGCCCCTCGTGCTCTTCGCTGGTGAGCAGGTCCTCGGTGACACCGTGACGCTTGAGGAGGCCGTCGGTCTCGTAGCGGGAGAGGCCCAGGGCGTTCGCCAACTCGAACTGGGTGACCTGGCCCTGACGGTAGAACTCGACCAATGCGGCTTCCTTGGCCGCCTGGTCAGCGTCGGCACACTGCTCCCGAAGACGCTGCTCGACAAGTTCGGGAAGCTGAAAGCTGATGGCCATGGGTCGAAATCCCTCTGTTTCGTTTACCTCAGTGCCGCCGCAGAAGCGCGGTGTGCCCGTGCTCCGACCCGCCGCATGGCCCGCAGCCGCTCTACGACGGCGCTGGGATTCTCCACGCTGTGTTGCCGCGCCTGGTCCCAGACCGCGTCCTGCCGACGGAGATATTCCTCGGCCTCCTGGGGGTGTCCGAGATACCAGGCGATCGCGCCGTAAACTTGTTCCAGGGTGAGGGCGGGGTAATGGTTCTGGATGGTCTCGGCGGAATGCCCCCGCTCGAATCCGGCCACCACCGAGTCGAGCATCACGTGCGTGTCGGCCACGCGAAGGACGCCGTGCTCATCCTGTCTCACGTACTCAGTGCTCATGATCAAAACCTCACCCACTATTCTACGCTCCGGCCTGTGGCTGGCAAACCCATGGGTGGGGGCCGGGACGCTCCCGCAAAGTGGCGACGTCGGCATTGCGACGTGAGCCGGGTCAGCGCAGCGATAGCGGCGGCGTGGAAGGCCCTGCAGGGGCGTGAGCCGATAGCCGGGGAGCGTGAGCCCACGGTTTGCGGACCGAGGAGGATATGGTGAGCCCTGTAAGGGCGGCAGACGGGCTTCTCGCGGCCACCAGTTCCAGGCCGTGTCGTGTTAGTAGGAAGGTGCTCGCTTCCGGGGTTGTGCGGGTTTTCCGCACCTTGTTAGGGTGACTACGCGGTCGTGTGTTCTGTCGCCCTTTCAGGGCTGCGCCGCTCGAGGCAATTCACGCTCCCGTGGGCTTACACCCACGGCTATTGACTTTGGCCCCTTCAGGGCCTGTTATACTTTTCGACCATTGAGGACATACGTGCTGGAAGCGTGCTTAGCCTCGTGTCGATGCCCGGCCATCCCGGATTCAAGGAGCACCATGATGAAACGCATGATGTTGGCACCTGCGGTCCTGATGATAGCGGCGGAACAGGTTGCGTGGGCCGCTGACGAGCAAGAGAGCGCAAATCTGGTGGAGCTGCTCGTGAGCTTTGTTCCGTGGCTGCTTGTGTTCCTATTCATCTGGTTCGTCCTGTTTCGCAAGCTCAGAGGTGGGGTGGTCGATCGGAGCAGGCTCGAGCAGCACATTGAACGGAACGAGGAACACATGCAGCGCGTTGAGCAGCAGAATCAGCGGATTATCCAGTTGCTCGAACAGATTGCTTCGAAATGAGTACAAGCCGAACACCGCATCTCGCTTGGAGGTCTCGTAGATGGAGAAACAAGCCGAGCCGCCCGTGGAACTGGTGTTTCCTTTTATGAGCGTCTGCATCGGAAGGGCCGGCCAGCGCGACCTCGACGCGCCAGGCGCTGGCGTTGCTCACCGACCTCCCGGCCGATGCACGGGTTGTGGAGTTCGGGTGCGCTCTGGAAGCGGTGCGGCGACAGTTACAGCTACGTCCTCTACCTGGGAAGGAAATCCTGAAGGCTCGGATAGCTCAGTGCTGTTCGTTGTCGGCTGCGGGTCGCGGGATTCCTCCGTTGCTTCCACTCCGGCCAGGGTCATGAGCGACTGCGCCTCGTGAGGGGTTCTCACCCGCCCGGGGTGGCCGTGCAGTCTGGATCGGCCCGCACGTTGGCGCCCGTCATGCACCGCTGGAAGAGTGCGAAATCATCCATGTCCACGTCGGCATCAGCGTCCATGTGGGCTTCCCGGCAGTTCGGATCCGTCTGGGGCACTGCCCAGCCGCTCAGGCAGGCCTGGAACAGGCCGAAGTCCTCGAGGTCAACGTCGGTATCGTGGTCCATGTCGCCTGTCACTGGCAGGAATGCAGATGCTGTGCTGGAAGGTGAATAGTTCGGGACCAGATCGCGGGTGAACGCGGCGTAGTGATACATGGCGCCCGGCGGGGGGGCATCAACGAACGCGTCGGTTGCCCCCGGCGGTGTGCTGCGCTCACAAACCAGTGCCCCGTCGCTTGGGCTCACCGGCGGCCCCTGTACGCTGCGCCGGATCACGGTGCCGGCAAAATCGGCATCGGCCGGATTCGTCCACGTGAGCCGAATCGCGGCGCTCTCGGGTGATACTTGGAATCCGGAGATGGGGCCGGGCGGCGTCTCATCCCCGACAATCGGAAAGCGGTTCACTGGAAAGTGATCACGGTAGAAGACGCCTGCCGGCTTGAGCGTGTAGCCGTGTTTCCACAGACCGAAGAAATGCTCGAAGCTGTCGTTCTGGTTGTGGGTATACGGCTTGGCATCGAAAGTCATCCACTGAATGCCGCCCGCGATGTTGTGATGGGCAAAAGCCGTCAGATGGTTCGTGTAGACGCTCAGTTGCTGCGTCTCGTTGTAGTCGTAGATCAACCGGCCGTCGCGGTTGCAGGGCGTGGGATGAGACGGCCAGCCGAACTCCTCCACCAGGATCGGCTTCTGATTGGCACCCATGTAGCCCTTCACGTCCGGAATCTGCTCGGTGCTGATGTTGGGCCAGTACGAATGGAAGATGGCCACGTCCTCAAAATGGATGACATCCTCAACGTTTTCCCACCAGCGCAGCCCGGCTGATACGGGATGGTGGGGATCCTGCGAGCGGATGAAGTTGCACATGCGCTCCAGCCAGTTCACGATTCTGGCCTTGTTCGGCGACGTGTCCCAGTTGTCCAGGTTATTGCCCAGATTCGCGGGGTGATCGGGCTCGTTCTTGACGTCCCACAGGAAGACGTAAGGGTTGTTTTTCAAGCGGTTCACGATTGCCGAGGCGTAGGATTTGTGGTTGGCCTCCGTCGAGGTGCCCGTGGCCGGGAAGCTGGTCTCCCAGTCAAAGAGCGTGACGCAAGAGCGAACGCCGTTGACTCCGAACTCGTTGACCAGTGCCTCCAGCTTGTTCAGGCGGTTTGCGGGCGGGTTGGCACCGTCCCAGCCGCCGTGGCTGTAGGGCACGAGAATCCGCACACAGTTCATGCCCAGGTCGCGGATCAGCCGGACCTCGTCGGTGATCTCCGGCCAGTCCCACGAATTCCACAGGTCCGCCCACATGTGGTTCTGCGGGTAATAGTTGGTGCCTTTGAGCTTGAACACGGCGCCCTTGCAGACGAACTGGTCGCCCTGGATGGTCACAAAGCCCGGGGGCGGGGCGGCGACCGCATTCGAAGCAAACGCCGCCAGAATCGGCAGGAGCATGGCGAGCTGAGTCCGGAGGTGTGTCTTCATCAGATGCAGTCTCTGCTCTTTCTATGTAGAACCGCGGAGTCCCTCAGAAATGCGGGAGCGCAGCGGGCCCGCCGCTGACCAGCAGGATTCCGGTCCCGCATTCTGACGGTCTCTGCGTTCCTGCCTGGTTCGCTTGGTCACCGATTACAATCCGGATCCGCAGGCACATGGGGGCCACTCAAGCAGTTCTGAAAAATTCCGAAATCCGATAAATCAACATCCGCATCGCCATCCAGCTTCTGGTCCTGGCAGGCCGGATCATTCTGCGGCACGGACGGGCCGCTGTAACACGCCTGGAAGGCGCCGAAATCGCTGAGATCCACGTCGCCGTCGCGGTCGAAGTCCGCAGGCCCGAACGGCACCGCGGTGGCATGAGCGGCGGTCGCCGACACGTTGCCGACGGCATCGTAGGCAAACGCACTGTACCAGTAAACACGGCCGTTCTGGACAGGACTGTGATCGCAGTCAGCCGTACTTGCCGGCAAACCATGAACGTCGCATACCAGCGAGCCGGCCTCCGGCCCCGCCGGGTATCCGTGCATCGACGTGCGAATCACGGTGCGGTGGAAATCCTGATCCGCGGGGTTGGTCCAGGTCAGGTGGACGGTGGTATTGCCGGCCACCGCCTTCAGGCTGGTGACCGGGCCGGGCGGAAACAGGTCGGCGGCGCTGGTGATGTAGGAGATGCTGTGCCAGTTTGCTTCCAGAACGTCGTCGTAAACCACGTGCACGGCACCGGTGCTGTCTTCGACGAGGTCCGGCCAGCCCTTCCACTCGCTGGATGGTGGGGTGACTGTCTGTGCTGCGCTCCATCCGGAAGCGTTCCACGTGGCATACAGGAGCGCCTTGCCGTCCGGTTGCCGCTCGCAGATCAGGTGAGCATGGCCTTCGCCTGAGTCGAGGCTGGGGTAATGGCCCTGGAGCAGCGTCTGCGCAGCCGACCAGCCGGTTCCTCCATTGAGGGTGCTCGTGTAGCAGATGCGCGAGCCGCTTTCGCCGCTGTCGTGCCAGACCGCCACCAGACCGCTGGCGGCGGCCGCGGCGATTTTAGGATAGGCCACAAAGCTGCCCGAGGCGTCGCTGCCGCCGATGTCCTCGGCGCCACTCCAGGACCCGCCGCTTCGGCGCGCATACTTGACGCGGTGCCGGGTTCCGCCGTTGGCCGTCCACACAGCGTGAAGTGTGCCGTCAGGGTCAGCGCAGATGTCAGGGCGGTGATAGTAGGCGTCGGCTACGCTGCCCAGCGTCGCTTCTGCGGACCACGCGCCGTTCCACGAGCGGTGCAGGACGCTGCCGGAGCGATCGGAGTTATGGTCGGTACGCGTGTAGACCAGGTGAATGCGGCCGGCTGTGTCCAACGCCATCCGCGGCTCGTCCTCACTGTGCGGTGTTTGAGTGACCGGGTTCGTGATCCACACGCCGTTCTCACGACGGGCTTGGAACAGATCGAACTGATCATCCACGCCCCGTCCGGCATATACCACGTGGGGACAACCGTCCGCATCGAGGAGGATATCCGGCCGATCGGAAAACACGCTGCTGATGATCTGGATCGGTTGCCAGTGACCCGAAGCGGATCGTTCGCGATAGTAGATGCGCCACTCGGGCTTCTGGCGATAAACCACGTGGACCGTTCCGTCCGGAGCGTCGATCACTCGAGGTACTGACGGTTCCGAACCCGAGCCGTTGTCTGACAACCCAACAGGGGTGGTCCAGGCGTACGCCGTGGCGGCGCTCAAGCCCGCCATCAGTATCAGAACTCCACATCGACGCACACCGGTTCTCACACCGCCCTCGCGTTTAATCCGCACACGACGGCTCGGCATAAACATTCGGTCCGCTCATGCAGTTCTGGAAAATGCCGAAATCGTTCTGGTCCACATCTGCATCGGCGTCCAACCGGGTGTCCAGACAGGCAGGGTCCGGCTGTGCGATCGAGGAACCGGTCAGACAGATCTGGAAATGGCCGAAGTCGCTGATGTCCACATCGCCGTCCCGATCGTAATCAGCGCGGACGGCCGAGACGCCTGTGGCGGCGGCCGGCGCTGAATAATGGGCGCTTGCATCCGTGTAGTAGGCGAACGCCCGGTAGTAGTAAGTCACCCCGTTGACCGTGTTGCTGTGATCGACTGAGTCGAGCGTGTTCGGCGAGGTGGACTTGTTGATCAGCAGCGTGCCGTCCTGCGGCCCGGCCGGATAGCCGTCGGTCCGGTAGCGGATGAGCGTCCCCTGTGCCTGAGCGCTGGAGGCGTTCCGCCAGGAGAGCTGAATCGACTCGTTGCCGCCTGACGCCGCGAATTCGCTCACGGGAGCGGGCGGATTGCCGCTGATCATCAGGTCGAGGGGAGTGGTCTGCCCGGCCGTAACGGCGACGCTATTCACCGTCTGGCCCGTGTAGTAGTCCTTGGATGCGCCAATGCTGTAGTTGCCGGCCGGGAGCGCCAATGAGTACGCGCCGCCGGCGCCGGTGACGGTTGCGGCCACCCCGGCGCTGACTGCCGCTCCGGACACGACTACGCCATACTGATCGCGTACGATACCGGACACCGTTCCCGTGGGCGCCGGCGGGACACCCGTTCGGACCGAATACCACGCGCGGGCATCGCCGCTGCCCCAGTACTCCCAGCAGGCGTAGACCCAACCGCCGGGGCCGGTGCAAACCTGGGCATTGACGGTGAACTCGGGCGTCTGGCCGACCGAAACCACCTCCTCGGCAAGCCAACTCCCGTTGGACCAGCGACGTCCGCGGACCCGGTTCGTGTCTTTCACGTAGACGGCGTAGAAGTCGTTGTTGTCTGGAAAGGCGCTGACCATGCCGTAGCCGCCGTGGCCGTTCGAATGCTCAGGACCCGCAATCATCTGCACAGGGCCCATGCCGCTGCCGGGCGTGTACACGCGCGAGGAGAAGGCATTGTCCTTTTCCCATGTGGCCATCACCTGGCCGGCCGGGTTCACCGCGATCGAGGCGCGAGCGAAGAACCCCGTGTGTTCCACGTGCGTCGTGGTCCAGTTCGTGCCGTTGTAGCGCTGCCAGCTCACCCAGTCGCCGTCGTCAAGCAGCCTGTAGACCGAGCCGTCAAAGAGCGAGCGAGCCATGAGCCCCAGCTCGTACTCGCTACCGTAGTTGTGCCCTGTGTCCGCACCGAAGCCATTCCACTGCCATGTCCCGTTCACCAGCCGATAGTGGTTATACCACACGTCTTTACCGTTGGGTTTGCCTACGTTCATGACCACTTCGCCGCCATTGCTGGGACCGAAGTGGGCGATCTGCGGGATCTTGCCCACATCGCCGAAGGCCGTGATCTCCTGGTAGGGCAGCCAGGTCAGACCGCCATCGGAGGACTTGGTCCACCCGGTGGAGAGAGTCCCGTTCCAGTCTTCGAAGACGACGTGGATGTCGCCATTGCCCGCCTCGCAGATGTCACCGCCGAAAATTGTGCCGGTGGCCAGCGGCGGGTTTTTGATAGCGCTCAGCGACCCATTCAGGTAGCGACGATATTGCAGGCGGACCCCATTGGGCGCGAAATATCGGTAGGTCACATGGAAACCGCCCGAAGCGGCCGGACAGATGGCGGGCTCCTTGATGGCGCCCGAGTTCTCGGACGGATCGTTCAGCATCTGTGCCGTGGTCCACTGGGCCGAGGCCGCACCGGCGGCACCCAGCACGAGCAGGGCCGCAGACAACGAGCCGATCACCGCGTTCCGCCGATTCATAGCGCCCTCCGAATTCCGGGACTTCATCTCCGCTCAACACGATTATAGCAATCCGCTAAATCCTTTTAAACGCGGATTACAGCTTCACCCGTTGCCCGCTGCCAAGTTGTACTCCGCGCGGACTTCCAGAATCTGTCCCGCGCTTTCGCTTCCCGGCCACAGGCGGATGTCCTCCCCCAGGATGCGCTCGGCGGGGAGGGCCTGATCATTCACGTAGACGGCCGTGGGTCCCTTCTGACCGGGATGCCGCAGCCGCAGCCACACCTCGCGCGGGGGATTGCGTGCCGGGAGCGTCACGCGCGCCAGGATCCGGCCCTGATCGGCCTCCGAGCGGATGACCAGACCGGCCGTTCCGTAGAGCGTAACTGCGTTTTCGATGCGTACGGTGCGCCCATCCTCGAGCCAGGCGCGCGGCGTCCCATGAGCGAGACGCAGCGTCTGGCCATCCTCCCAGATGAGGATCTGTCGCAGCCACATGAGAAAACGGCATTCGTCGGACGTCTTGTAAACCGGCCCGCCGCCCTGGCCAATGCGCCGGGCCCATTCAGCAAAGCAGTTCACGTCCGGATAAATGGATAAGGCATACGTGTTCCAGAACGAGCGCAGGGCCGCCTTGATCTCGCCTCGGGCCATATACACGGTGGGCGTGTCCAGCAGGCAGGGCTGCAAGGTGACCGCCCCTTTCTCAAACCAGGTCTGCGGGTAATCGGATACGTTGAAGCCCGACTGCCAGGAGAAAAAGATATTGTCCTCCAGATCATCGAGCATCCAGGTGATGATCGGGTCGTCCGGCGTGAGCACCTCGGTGGTGGCCAGGTGCAGCGCGCAGTAGAGTGCCTCACGGATCCAGCCTTCGGTGAGGTGCCGCCACTGGTAGACCCGCGACGGCACGTAGGGAATGAAGCTGCCATCGCGCAGCCGGACAGCGGCCGCCCGCGTTACGGCCTCGCGAAGAGCGATCTCGATGTCGCGGCGATAGCTCTCTGCCTCGGCCGCAATGCGGGCGGCGTCCGGGTGGCCGATGTCCGCCAGGGCCTCGGCCGCCTTTTTCAACCCGTAGTAGAAGTATCCGTTGGTGGCGAACCAGTACTGATACTCGACCACGTCCTCGAGCGCGCAAGCGGGAGCGAGTCCGTGGTAGGGGAGCCGCGACTCACCGGCCGGTGTGAGCGTTGCCCTGCGCTCGCGGATCAGGAAGTCACAGGCTTTCACGACCTGCGGAGCAACGCGCTGCATATAGGTCCGGTCGCGCGTGAATAGATAGTGATCGGCGATGCCCCACAGGGTGAACCCGTGGTTCATCGCGTACTCACCGTGCGTGTAGGGGCCCGCGCTGTGGAAGACGTGCTCTTTCGTGGAGAACCGGCCGGTCAACGGCTTGTCCCCCTGATAATGGAGCATGGGCTCGATGAACCGCTCGGCTTCCTGGTGTTCGCCGCGCATGTCCATGGAGCGTGCGATCATGACCGTCTCGTTGGCAAACACCCGGTATCGGAAAGTTCCCACGCCCTGGTTGTACAGCCCGGTTTCCGGATCGCGGTCGGTAGTGATCAGGTTGTGCCACAGATTGGCCGCGTAAAGCTCGTTGAGCGCGCCGTCAGGGACCTCTATTTGCATGCCGCCGGCCAACCGCCCGCGCCAGTAGCCGAGGACGCGCGGCAGTTCTTCCTCGAACGACATGGTCTTCAGTCGTTCGAGCTCGGGCTTCTCCAGCAGATCCACGTAGGGAGCCTTGAAGTACAGCGTTCGCGTCTGGTGAGGTTTAAGATCGCTGGTCCACGCGAGGATAGCCGAAGTCCGCTCCGTGGCCGCCGGCAGCAATCGCCAATCGCTGACGGAACCGCCGGTCGGCACATCCACGGATACCATGCCGCGCAGCGCAGTCATCCCTGCCGGTATCTGGTCTGCCTGCTGGGGGAGGATGGTGAGCAGCCCATCGTCCTGCAGGGCCAGCGGCGCGTCGTGCGCGTAGCGGAGATGCACGAACGCCGGCTGGGTCTGGTCAGACTTATTGGTGATCTGAAGCTTCGTCAGCAGCACGACCGTTTCGTCGCCTCGGCGCGTGTCGTCGTCACCGATGTCGCCGAGGAGAATGGTGGCCATCAAGGCGTGGTGGTAATGGATCGAGCCCGTATTCCACTCACAGTGGATGAGCGGGAGGTGACCCTGCTCGAGGTACCGGCGCGGTGCTTCGCGGTCAGTACCGTCGAACTTTGGCTCCGGCCGCGTATCCAGCAGGGCGTCCAGATCGCCCTGATCCTTGTCGAAGTTGGCCTTGTCGTAGCGGAAGGGGATGCGCGTTGAATCGCGCCCGGGCGTATGCAGGCTGCCCCGCCACATCGACCAGTCGCCGTTGGGCGAGACCACCACCTCCTGTCGGCCGGAGGGCACGCCCAGTGGCACCCAGCGCAGCGGCTGCAAGCGTGGCATTCCCGCCATGGCTGACTCATAGGTTGCCTCCGGCCGGTCGGCTACGCGCAGCCGGACGGGCTGATCCCATCCGTCGCACCGTGGTTCCGGCGAGCGGTCCGCGGATGAGTTTGAGGCGCGTGATACGCTTGCGCCCAGGTCGCGGAGCTCCATCGCGCCGCTTCCGGGAACATCCTGAGGCACAAACGAAAAACCGCTGGCTCGTGGGTCACCGCCCAGCCGGATGGTGACCCGCGTCAGATCGTGCGCGTTGCGGTCGGGGTTCTCGGCGTAGAGCAGCCGCAACGATGCGCCGGCCGTATCGCCTGGATTGCCCGAGGCCGTCCACCCCTGATCGTGCAGCGTCAATGTCGGTGTCGCAGGCAGACTCGCTATCGAGAGGAGATGACCGTTGAGCAGTTCGACACCGCCCGCCGATTTGCCCGTCTCTGCCAGGCGTACGCGTAACTCGAAAGTCCCCTCTCTCCAGGTAGACGCGCCGTAAACCGCCAGTTCCGTCCCGGCCGGTAGGGGGGCATCCTCGCGCAGCACGCGCACTTTGAGCGTCCTGCGCCAGGTGGGAACCTGCTTATCCGCGTATTGGCCGGGCGCCAGGGCGTCTTTCCACTCCTCTTTGGTGAGCGGGGGACATTGGAAAACCCAGGTACCCTGCTTGCCGACCGGTTGCGGCCGGGTCGGCAGCGGAACCCATTGGCCATTCCACGCATCTCCCAATCGCATCCAGCCGCCGCTGCCGTTGGCGGGCCAGACGCTGCCCCACCATTCGGCGCGGAGCGAACCGGCTGGCAGGTTCTTACCCTCCGGCAGGAACACATGAATTTCGTGAACGTCGCGGGGGTTCTCCCATTCGACACCGACGCTGTTTTCGTCGGATAGCGGGCTCGCATGAGCAGCGAGATCGACCCGCTGGCCGGCGGCTGGCGGCTCGGCCGCGGCGAAGGTAGCCACAGGCCAGGCAAGCAGGCAGATCACCACGAGGAATATCATGTGCGGGTGGATGAGTATCATGTCCGGTCGGACGCTGCCGCATGTCTGTAGCGGCCGGCCTCCGTGCCGGCCGTTGGGCCCAGTGAACGGCCGGCACGGGGACCGGCCGGGTCGGCGTCGGGTCACTGGAAGCGGCGCCCGTGCGATGGCGATGGTATGCTGCCAAAGAGGATGCCGGCTTGATCTTGTCATCAGTGCTTATCCGTTGGGCTGATCGGTCTTTCTGCACGGCCGATGGAAAAGAGGGCCGCCACCGGTTCGTGGACGGCCCTCCTGACTCATGGACGCTGCCGGCTTCGCTCAGTCACAGTCGGGATTGGCCGCGATACGGGGGCCGCTGTAGCAGGCGTCGAACGCCGCAAAATCATCCTGGTCGACATCATTGTCCTTGTTGAGGTCGAAGCAGAAGCACTGGGCCGAGTTGTAGGCTGCACTGGGATCGCCCAAACCCGTATAGCAGGCTTGCCACCGGCCAAAGTCCTCGTGATCCACGTCGCCGTCGGCATCGGAATCGGCAAACGGATCGTTACACAGCTCCAGCTTGGCGCTGAACAGATGGAATTTGCCGTTGTTGAGATCGACCGTATGGCAGTAGACTCTGGTGTTGGTAATGGCGATGCCCATGACGAAGTTCTTGTTATTCACGTCGTCAGGAAAAGCGTCCGCGAAGGTGGCTGCGGCATAAGGCCGGCCCTCACTTTCGGAGGGGCCGATGTCGTCGGGTCCGACGCTGTAGATCGCTCCCACGGGGCCGTAGGGGCCGTTCCAGCTGTAGTTGTTGTCCGAACCCCAGGCCATCCAGCAGCGGCCGTCCTCGGGATTGATCACCAGCGTGTTGACCCAGTACTCGCCGCCATTTCCCTGCCCGGCGGGATCGTTGCCGTTGACGTGCCAGGCGTTCGCGCTGACGATGCCGCCGACCTGGTTCGCCAGCGGGTTGACCTCGGTGAACAGGCCCGGGTTCGAAGTGCTGCCGTTCCAGCGGAACATGATGTTGGTCCCATAGCCGTCCGCGCCCTGGCTGGTGCTGCCGGCCCTGCCGGCGGCCCACAACTTGCGGTTGATCGGATCGTAGGCCGTAGCCAGGCACCAGTCGGGGTCGCCGTTCCAACCGGAACTGATCGGACCGCCCAGCGCCGTGTAGCGACCTTCGTCCCACTGGATGGCGTCGGGGCGCCAGTCGTGATTGCCCAGACTCGACATGATCGCGAAGTAGTCCTTGCCGTCCAGGCCCGGACCGACATCTTCGAAGGCCAGGAGGCGCGTCTGCTCGTCCCAGCCGTGATTGGCGCCGTTGATCGGCGCTTCCTCGACGGCCGGCGTGAGCGTGTCGAGCCTGTAGCGCCACAGCACGTGCGCTTTGTAGTAGCCATCGCCGTAGCTCGGCCCGCCGAACCACCAGTAGACGTTTCCGTCCGTGCCCACGGTGATGCCGCCGATGCGGTTGCGCCACTCATCGTCGCCGGAGCGGTTCACCGGCGCGTACTCCTGGATCACGTCCACCGTGCCATCGGCGTTGAAGCGGAGGATGCGGCTGGGAGGCGTGTCGTCATAGGCGTAGGCCCAGTGGACTTCCATCCAGTTCTGAACGCCGTAGATCTTGCCATCACCCGCTCTCACCATCTTGGTGACGCCGCCTTTGAGATCGAGGGCGTCGAGATCGACGTCAATCTGCGTGCCGTTGGGCTTGAAAATGGTCACGCCGCCGCTGTGGCCGTTGTTATTGCCGTTGGAGCAGGCGGCATACACGTTTCCACTGGCGTCCGCCGCCAGTCCCATAATCTTGAGCCGTTGGCGATCGGTGAGACCGCCACCAGAGGTCGGGGCGACGTGGTTGTAGACAAACTCCGAGGTGCCCACGTATTCCCAGTTGCGAGGGGCGGCCTTTAAATCGCCGGTCGACCACGCCAAACCTGCCAATCCGGCCACAAGACAAGATTGTTTGAGCATCCAAGTGCCCTCCAGAGCGTGAATGGACTGATCAGTCTCCGCAACGATCGACGCGCCGGGCTCACGGTTCAGGTCGGAAGCGAACGGTGCCGTCACATCCTCCCGCGGGGTGAGGCATGGGGACCTGGATGGCCGTGCTCCGCGAAGTGTCCATCGCAATAGTAACAGGTGCCGAAACGGTCTGTCAAGCGGGAATACGGCCGTCTGAAACGTTTAAAGGACCGGCCCAGCGCCTGATGCATTCCGGTAGTTACCCCCCCCTTCAGGCCATGAACACAGAAAGGGGCCCGGTCGGACGGCCGGGCCCCTCTGGGGATGAAATCGTGACAGACCATCATGCCCTTCAGGCCGTGCGCCGTCGACGCAGCATCGGCAACGCCGCCAGAGCCAGCAGACCCAGCGACGCGGGCTCCGGAACGTAGTACAGCTTCACGTTGTCAAACTGCGCCTGCGTCCAGGAAAACCGGCCGCCCAGCTGCAGGAACGTGGCTGCCGAGCCGTCCGGATGGACGTTGTAGTTGCCGTTGCTCATCACATACCAGCCGGGTCCGCCCAGGTTGTTCTGGAACGGCACGTAGCCGTAGGCGGTCCACTTTCCGGGAGTGGTGAAGCCATAATCGATCTGGAAAGTGATCATGGCATCCCACCACAGCAACTTGTTGGGCTGCGAGTTGGTCTGATCGAGAACACCGCTTCGATTGCGGGCGGTGTTGTCATGGCCGAAGTCCCGTGCCGTCAGGCCAAGGCGGTCGCTCTTGCCTTCGGCGTACAGGGCGATATTAGTGCCCTCGACGCCCACGCCGGCCAGGGAGA